>UQJT01000004.1 GCA_900541395.1 uncultured Desulfovibrio sp. | reverse complement strand
AGTCCCAACGTGGGCGAGGACATGCTGCGCAACCTGGACGGCAGCGGGGTCATCCGCATCGGCGCGGCGGTCAAGCCCGACGACATCCTGGTCGGCAAGATCACGCCCAAGGGCGAAACCCAGCTTACCCCCGAGGAAAAGTTGCTGCGCGCCATATTCGGCGACAAGGCCCGCGACGTGAAAAATACCTCGCTCAAGGTTCCGCCCGGAATCGAGGGCACGATCATCGACGTCAAGCTGTTCAATCGTCGCTCCGGCGAAAAGGACGAACGCACGAAGCTGATCGAGGAATACGAAATCGCCAAGCTGGACCGCAAGGAAGCCGACCACATGCGCGCTCTCACCGAGCGTACGCGCGAGCGTCTGCGTCCGGTGGTGGAAGGCAAGCAGATTTCGGCTACCATTCCGGGCAAAAAGAAGGGTGAAGTGCTGGCCGAAGCCGGGGCTTCCCTGACCTGGGACGTCATGGTCGAACTGCCGGTGAAAAAGCTGGCGGGCATCTTCAAGAGCAAGGACGTCAACGAACAGGTGACGGACATGCTCGACGCCTACGACCGTCAGGCCGAGATCATCAAGAAGCTCTACGACGCCAAGCGCGAAAAGGCCACGGAAGGGGACGACCTGCCCCCCGGCGTGATCAAGATGGCCAAGGTGTACATAGCGGTCAAGCGCAAGCTGTCGGTGGGCGACAAAATGGCGGGCCGCCACGGGAACAAGGGCGTCGTGTCCTGCATCCTGCCCGAGGAGGACATGCCCTTCTTCGAGGACGGCCGTCCCGTGGACGTGGTGCTCAACCCCCTGGGCGTGCCTTCCCGTATGAACATCGGCCAGATCATGGAAACCCACCTGGGGTGGGCCGCCAAGGAACTGGGGCGGCAACTCGCCGATCTGGTGGACAGCGGGGCCGCCCTCAATACGGTGCGGCGGGAAGTGAAGGAAATCTTCGCCTCCAAAATGCCGCCCCGGCCCGGGGACCTGTCCATCGACGAACTGGTCGACGGCATGGACGACGACACCTTCCGCAAGGCCGTGCGCAAACTCCAGACCGGGATCGTCACCAAGACCCCGGTGTTCGACGGCGCCACGGAAGACGAAATCTGGTCCTGGCTGGAACGCGCCGGGCTGCCCAACGACGGCAAGACCCTGCTGTACGACGGCCGCACCGGCGAACCCTTCGCCAACCGGGTGACCACGGGCGTCATGTACTACCTGAAGCTCCATCACCTGGTCGACGAAAAGATCCATGCCCGGTCCACCGGTCCTTACTCCCTGGTCACCCAGCAGCCCCTGGGCGGCAAGGCCCAGTTCGGCGGCCAGCGCCTCGGGGAAATGGAAGTGTGGGCCCTGGAAGCTTACGGCGCGTCCTACCTGCTGCAGGAATTCCTCACCGTCAAATCCGACGACGTGGCCGGGCGCGTCAAGATGTACGAAAAGATCGTCAAGGGCGACAACTTCTTGGAAGCCGGTCTGCCCGAGTCCTTCAACGTGCTCGTCAAGGAACTCATGTCCCTTGGCCTCAACGTCAACCTCCTCCAGGAAGAAGGCAAGAAACGCCCCAAGCGCGGCTTCCTGCCCGGTTCCGTGTTTGAAGAATAAGAGCGTGGGGGGAATGATTCCCCCCACACCCCCTCATCAGGGCCGCGTCCGCGTTGTGCGGGCGGTACGGCCCCGCTGAGGTCCCCGGAAGGTCGCTCAACGCGGACGCGGCCCGAATGGGGGTGCAGGGAGCAGTGCTCCCTGCCGGGATCCGGGGCGGAGCCCCGGATCGAGTCCGGGACAGGGCGCAGCCCTGAACCGAACGAAAGCCAACCCTAGCATGTAGGGAGACATAGATGAGTTTGGACGATCTGTTTACCGTGCGCAACACGGCGGCGTCGAGCGTGACGAACATCCGTAATCTGAAAGCGATTCAGATTACGATTGCTTCGCCGGAGAACATCCGTGAGTGGTCCTACGGGGAAGTGAAAAAGCCCGAGACCATCAACTACCGGACGTTCAAGCCCGAGCGCGACGGCTTGTTCTGCGCCAAAATCTTCGGTCCGGTGAAGGACTACGAGTGCAACTGCGGCAAGTACAAGCGCATGAAGCACCGGGGCATCGTGTGCGAAAAGTGCGGCGTGGAGGTCATCGCCTCCAAGGTGCGGCGCGAGCGTATGGGTCACATCGAACTGGCCGCGCCGGTGGCGCACATCTGGTTTTTGAAGACGCTGCCTTCCAAGATCGGCACCCTGCTGGACATGACCATGGCCGATCTGGAAAAGGTGCTGTACTTCGACTCGTACGTGGTGCTTGACCCCGGCCAGACCAACCTGACCAAGATGCAGGTGATCTCCGAGGATCAGTATCTTCAGGTGTTGGAACGCTACGGCGACGAAGCCCTGAAAGTGGGCATGGGCGCCGAGGCCGTGCGCGGCCTGCTGGAGGAACTGGACCTGGAAAAGCTGCGGGTGGAATTGCGCGAGGAATCCCAGACCACCAAGAGCCAGACCAAGAAAAAGAAGCTCACCAAACGCCTCAAGATCGTGGAAGCCTTCCTCGAATCCAACAATAGGCCGGAGTGGATGATTCTTGAAGTCATCCCGGTCATTCCGCCCGATCTGCGCCCCCTGGTGCCGCTCGACGGCGGACGTTTCGCCACGTCCGACCTGAACGATCTGTACCGCCGCGTGATCAACCGCAACAATCGGTTGAAACGGCTGAAGGAGCTGGGCGCGCCGGACATCATCATCCGCAACGAAAAGCGCATGCTTCAGGAAGCCGTGGACGCCCTGTTCGACAACGGCCGCCGCGGCCGGGCCATTACCGGCACCAACGGCCGCCCGCTCAAGTCGCTGTCCGACATGATCAAGGGCAAACAGGGGCGCTTCCGTCAGAACCTTCTGGGCAAGCGCGTGGACTACTCGGGCCGTTCGGTCATCGTGGTGGGGCCCAAGCTCAAGCTGCATCAGTGCGGCCTGCCCAAGAAAATGGCCCTGGAGCTGTTCAAACCCTTCATTTATTCCGAACTGGAAAAGAGAGGGCACGCTTCCACCATCAAGAGCGCCAAAAAGATGGTGGAGCGCGAGGAACTGGTGGTGTGGGACATCCTGTCCGAAGTGGTGCGCGAATACCCCGTGCTGCTCAACCGCGCTCCCACGCTGCACCGGCTCGGCATCCAGGCCTTTGAACCCCTGCTGGTGGAAGGCAAGGCCATTCAGTTGCATCCGCTGGTGTGCACCGCGTACAACGCGGACTTCGACGGCGACCAGATGGCCGTGCATATTCCGCTGTCCGTCGAGGCGCAGATCGAATGCCGCGTGCTCATGATGAGCACCAACAACATTCTGTCGCCCGCCAACGGCAGTCCGGTGATCATCCCCTCGCAGGACATCGTGCTCGGCCTTTACTACATGACCGTGGACCGTTCGTTCCGCAAGGGCGAGGGCATGACCTTCTGCGCCCCGTGGGAGGTGGAAGCCGCCTACGACGCCGGACAGGTGGATCTGCACGCCCGCATCAAGGTGCGCATGGAGGACGGCCAGGTAGTCGACACCACCACGGGCCGCATCCTGGTATGGGAACGTCTGCCGCACATCCTGCCCTTCAGCCAGGTGAACACGATCATGACCAAGAAGGCCATCGGCAGACTGGTGGGCTACGCCTACCACGAGTCGGGCATCAAGGCCACGGTCATCCTGTGCGACAAGCTCAAGGATATCGGGTATGAGTTCGCCACACGGGCGGGCGTGACCATCGGCCTCAAGGATATGACCATTCCTTCCCGCAAGAAGGCGATCATCGACGCCTCTCAGGCCGAAGTGGACGATATCGAACGCCAGTACCGCGACGGTATCATCACCCGTACGGAAAAATACAATAAGGTCGTGGACGTGTGGACCAAGACCACCAACGACGTCTCCCAGGAAATGACCAAGGAGATTTCGGTGGACCATGTGACCGACCCCGTCACGGGCAAAAGCGCCGACGACATCAGCCTGAACCCCATCTACATGATGTCCAACTCGGGCGCCCGAGGCAACCAGGACCAGATGCGGCAGTTGGCCGGGATGCGCGGCCTGATGGCCAAACCTTCCGGCGGCATCATTGAAACGCCCATCACCGCGAGCTTCCGTGAAGGCCTGACCGTGCTTCAGTACTTCACCTCCACGCACGGCGCGCGCAAGGGGCTGGCCGACACCGCCCTGAAGACGGCCAACTCCGGCTATCTCACCCGTCGCCTGGTGGACGTGGTGCAGGACGTCATCGTGGCCCAGGAAGACTGCGGTACCGTGGACGGCATCGAAATGACCGCCCTGCGCGAAGGCAACGATATCAAGATTCCGTTGCGCGAACGCATCATCGGCCGCGTGCTGCTGTACCCGGTGTACGACCCCCGCGCCAAGGACACTCTGTTGTTCCCCGAGAACACCCTGGTGGACGAGGCCGTGGCCGACGCTCTGGACGAAGCGGGCGTGACTTCGGTGGTCATCCGCTCGGCCCTGACCTGCCAGGCCGAACGCGGCGTGTGCGCCATGTGTTACGGGCGCGACCTGGCCCGCGGCCATCTGGTCAACGTGGGCGAAACCGTGGGCACCATCGCCGCGCAGTCCATCGGCGAACCCGGCACTCAGCTGACCATGCGTACCTTCCACATCGGCGGCACGGCATCCCGTCAGGTAGCCAAGTCCAGCTTCGAGGCGCAGAACTCGGGCAAGGTGGTGTGGAGCCGCGTGCATTACGTGCGCAACCGCGACGGCGTGCTCATGGTGCTCGGCAAGAGCGGCGTGCTGACCATCGTGGACGAGCAGGGGCGCGAACGCGAAAAGTACGTGCTGCCCAACGGCGCCCGCCTGTATGTGGAAAACGAACAGGAAGTGCAGAAGGGCGCGGTTCTGGCCGAATGGGACCCGTTCAACGAACCCTTCATCGCGGAAGTGGACGGTTCCATCCGTTTTTCGGATATTGTGGACGGCAAAACCGTGCAGGAAAAGATGGACGAAGCCACCGGCCAGTCCACCCGCACGATTATGGAATATCGCACCACCAACTTCCGCCCCTCCGTGTCCATCGTGGACGAGAACGGTGAAGCCAAGATGCGTCCCACGGCCCAGGGCACGACCATGAAGGCCGTGTACCCCATGCCGGTGGGGGCCATTATCATGGTCAGGGACGGCGACTTCATCCAGGCGGGCGACATCATTGCCCGAAAGCTGCGTGAAACTTCCAAGACCAAGGACATCGTCGGCGGTCTTCCGCGCGTGGCCGAACTGTTCGAAGTGCGCAAGCCCAAGGATATGGCCGTGGTGTCGGAAATCGCGGGCATTGTGGAATATGCGGGCGAATCCAAGGGCAAGCGCAAGCTTATCGTTCGGCCCGAACTGGGCGATCCCAAGGAATACCTGGTGCCCAAGGGCAAGCACATCACCGCGTCGGACGGCGACTACGTGGACGCAGGCGATCTGCTGACCGAAGGCAATCCCGAACTGCACGACATCCTGCGCACCCGGGGCGAAAAATACCTCGCCCGTTATCTGGTGGATGAAATCCAGGAAGTGTATCGCTTCCAGGGCGTGGCCATCGACGACAAACACATCGAAGTCATCGTCCGCCAGATGCTGAAAAAGGTGTCGGTGCTCGATCCGGGCGGGACCACCTTCCTGGTGGGCGAGCAGGTGGACAAGGTGGAGTTCAAGGAAGAAAACCAGAAGGCTGTCGCCCAGGGACTGACCCCGGCCACGGCCGAACCTCTGGTACTGGGCATTACCCAGGCTTCTTTGAGTTCGCTGTCCTGGGTGGCCGCCGCCTCCTTCCAGGAAACCACCAAGGTGCTCACCGAAGCCTCGCTCAAGGGCAAGGAAGACCATCTGCGCGGCCTGAAAGAAAACGTCATCGTCGGTCGGTTGATTCCGGCCGGTACCGGGTACCGCGAATATGTCCATCAGGATATCGAGGTGCCCGAGCAGAAGGAACGGCCCGACAAGTTCCTGGAGGAACTTGAGGAACGTCCGGTTCTGGTCGACTTTGGCGTCGAATAGCTAATCAGGCGGCCGGAGGGGAAACCTTCCGGCCGCTTCATTTTTAAGCGCGGTTGACCGTGTTGTCTCGGTCGCCTTCGGTCTTGCGGTCCGGCGTGATGCCGGGACTTCTCCGGTCGCGTCCGCTGTTCGGCAATCCCCGCGCCGGTGAGGTTAGGTAAACGCGAAAGGTAATGAATGTCCGAAGAGTGGGGAGGCGCCCGTCGGAAAGCTCCACACCGGGCTTGTCAGAGGCGTGAGAATTGCTGATAGTGGCGTGGCCCCCTGCCGGGGCGTTTCAACTGGACAAGGAGTTTCCATGCAAGCCCCTCGTGAGACGTTGGCCACCCGACTCGGTTTTCTTCTGTTGTCCGCCGGATGCGCCATAGGCCTCGGCAACGTATGGCGTTTTCCTTATATTACGGGCCAATACGGCGGCGCGGTGTTTGTGGTCGTCTACCTGCTCTGCCTGGTCTGCCTGGGGTTGCCTCTGCTTATCATGGAGTTCGCCGTGGGGCGCGCCGCGCGCGCCAACATGGGCCGCGCCCTGCGCGATCTGGAACCTGCGGGCACATGGTGGCACAAGTTCGGCTGGTTCAGTTTGATCGGCAGTTACCTGCTCATGATGTTCTATATTCCGGTGGCGGGTTGGATGCTGAGCTATTGCTGGTATACGGCGCGCGGCGATCTGGCTTTGTCGCCCGAAGGCGTGGGCGCGTTTTTCGGGGGACTTTTGGGCAATCCCGTCGCTATGCTGGCCTGGACGTTGCCGGTCGTTGTCGTCAGCTTCGGGGTGTGCGTCCTGGGCGTGCGTCGGGGCGTGGAACGGGTGGTCAAGCTGCTTATGGTCGGCCTGCTTGTCATTCTTGTGGGGCTTGCGCTGCGCGCCGTCACCTTGCCCGGTGGCGGGGCGGGCATTGCCTTTTATCTGGCCCCGGACTGGGACCGCGCCGTGGCCGCCGGGCTGTGGGGCCTGCTCAACGCGGCTATGGGACAGGCTTTTTTCACCCTGGGCCTGGGCGTGGGGTCCATGCTCATCTTCGGCAGTTATCTGGACGACAGGCGTTCCCTCACCGGCGAATCCGCTCTTATCGTGGGACTGGATACTTTTGTGGCCCTCACGGCGGGGCTCATCATCTTTCCGGCTTGTTTCGCCTTCGGCGTGCAGCCGGACAACGGGCCGGGGCTGGTATTCGTCACCTTGCCCAATATTTTCAATTCCATGCCCGGCGGCCGGGTGTGGGGCACACTCTTTTTCGTGTTCATGAGCTGCGCCGCTCTGACCACAGTAATCACCGTGGTCGAGAACATTGTTTCCTACGGCATGGACGTATGGGGCTGGACCCGGCGCAAGTCCGTGTTGGTCCACGGCGTGCTTCTGGCTCTGCTGACCTTGCCCTGCATCCTGGGTTTCAACAAGCTGGCCGGGTTCCAACCGTTGGGAGAAGGCTCCACCGTGCTGGATTTGGAGGATTTTCTTATCAGCAGCAACATGCTGCCCGCCGGAGCCATTCTGTTCGTCCTGTTCTGCACCACCCGTTACGGCTGGGGATGGGACAAGTTTACGGCCGAGGCCGACAAGGGGACGGGCCTGCGCTTTCCGCGCTTTGTGCGCGGTTACCTGACGTACGTGGCACCCATCATCATATTTGTTATCTTTGTGCAGGGCTATGTGGCGAAGTTCCGGTAAAGGAAAGCGGAGCGTTTTTTTTGGGGGGGAGAGAAAGCACGGATGGATAGATCGGATATATGCGTCAATGCCGGATGGCAAGCCGGAAAAGAAGCATTGTGCGCTGACGGCAAACGGCTGAAAGCGGCTGCGCGCCGCTATTGTTCGCCCGAAGCCGTCAAACGGTACGGGAAAGAGGGCGCGTTGTTTTGTCGGGACAACAAAACCTTGTTTACCGTGTTTTTCCTGTGCGCCGTGATGGTGATGGGCGGCTTTACGCTCCGGCGTGTATTCGGGCCCGGCGATCCGGCTTCCATGTACCGGCATATTCTGCATGCGTTCGACGCTCCTACCTGGTGGGGGATACGCAGGTTTGTCAAAGACGTCGTGTTCACGCCGTTTTTGATGGCGTTTGTGGCCCTGTGCATCCTGCGCCGTCTGCCGCGGGCCGTCCGCTTGGGGTGGTTGTCCGCTCTGCCGGTGGCGGTGCTGTCGGGAGCGTATTTTTATCTGGCATTATACGGGCAGAAAATCAGGCCGATTCCGTGCTTTTGCCTGTTTGCTTTCTTTTCGTGGGGGACGCTGCTGCTTCTGCCTCGGATAAAGACCTTTGTTCTCGCCCACAAAACGTGGAGTTTTCTGATTTATATATCGGCGCTTTTCCTGACCGTCGGGGCCTGGGTACGACTGTATTTCGGGCCTTGCAGCGTGGAGCAGGCGCTTTTCCATATCATGATGTCGCGGGCGGGGATGGACCAGTATATTCTAGAAGTATTTATTATTTTTGCCTTAATTTTACCTGCTGTCCTAGCCGGAACCGTCATAGGCAGTTTGAGCCCGCTGGAGGGGCGCCGTGGGGTATTGCCTGTGGTCGGGCTTGTTTTAGGGATAGGAGGGATGGCGTATTTGGGGACGGCGTTTTACGGATACGATTACGTATGGGCTCGCTTGCACACCGACGTGCCGGATTTTTATGAGGGACGCTACGCTCGGGTCGAGCCGTCCGCCGTCGGCTTGGACCGGCCCCGCAATCTTGTTTTGCTCTATTTGGAATCCGTGGAGTCTCTTTACGCGCGGGCGGACGTGTTCGGGGCCAATCTGTTGCCCCGACTGTCGGCCCTGCGCGAGCGGGAAGCGGGAATTCGTGACGCTCGTCAGCTCGCCGCTTCTTCCTGGACCATCGCCGGTATGCTCAGTTCTCTATGCGCCGTGCCGCTGAGCGCCCCCGTTGAACGCAACAGCATGGGCCGGTTCGGCGAATTTTTACCCGGAGCCGTCTGCTTGACGGACGTGCTGGATGAGCACGGGTACGAGTTGCGATTCATCCAAGGCAGCGATCGGACGTTTGCCGGCAAGGATAAGTTTTTCACTTCCCACCATGTGCCGCCTGAAGATGTGCTGGATTATCAGTCTCTGGTGGCTCGCGATCCGGAATCGGCCCAACGACGGGGAACGGGATGGGGCCTGCGGGACAGGGAAACCTACCGGCACGCGCGGGAGGAAATAGAGGCCCTGGCGCGCGAAGGCAAGCCGTTCGCCGCCATTGTGCTGTCCGTGGATACGCATCAACCCGACGGATATCTCGATCCTCTCTGCCCTGCCGTATATGGAGATTTTCGGGATGTGGTAGTCTGTGCCGACGACATGGCGGCCGATTTTCTGGAATGGATCGCGGCTCAGCCTTTTGCGGACGATACGATGGTCGTGGTAATGGGGGATCATCTGGCTATGGTCAACCCTCTTTATGACCTCCTTGCCGCTCACCAGGATGAACGCCGCAATTTCAATCTGTTCATCAATCCGGCCCGCCCGCTGCCCGATGCGGAGCGGCGTGTCTCTCATTTGGACATGCTTCCCACCATGCTGGAGGCTCTGGGCGGTACCGTGCCGGGCGGCCGTATGGGGCTGGGAGTTTCTTTGTATTCCGGCGAACCCACTCTGCTGGAGCTTATGGACGCGGAAACCCTGGACGGCAAACTGCGCGGTCATTCCGAGATATACAACGCCCTGTTCGTGCCTCCCGCCGAACATGGCGCGGCGGTGGCGGCTTTGAGCGCAGACGGACAAAAGGAAGAGGGGGCGAGCTGAAGGGGCGGGGGCGGCTTTTCCAAAAAGCCGTCCCCGCGTGGAACGTTTTACTTGCGGATACTCTTGAAGGCTTCGGTCTGAGCTTTGATGCCGCGTTCGGCGGCCAGGCGTTCAATGCTGGACGCGCCGAAGAAGCCGTCCACGTTGCGGGTGTGCTCGATGACGTAGCGGGCGTCTTCGGGCTCGGCTATGGGGCCGCCGTGGCAGATGACCATGGCCTCGGAGTTGACGGCCTTGACCGCGTCGCAGATGTCCTGCACGCGCTTCACGCTGTCGTCCAGAGTCAGGGCCGTGGTGGCGCCGATAGTGCCCTTGGTGGTCAGGCCCATGTGGGCCACCACGATGTCCGCCCCGGCTTGGGCCATCTCCTGGGCCTGGGTGGTGTCGAACACGTAGGGCGTGGTCAGCATGTCGAGTTCGTGGGCCGTGCGGATCATGTCCACTTCCAGGCCGTAGCCCATGCCGGTTTCTTCCAGGTTTTGGCGGAAGACGCCGTCGATGAGGCCTACAGTGGGAAAGTTCTGCACCCCCGCGAAGCCCATTTCTTTGAGCTGTTTCAGAAATTTATCCATCAGCCGGAAGGGGTCGGTACCGCATACGCCCGCCAGCACCGGGGTGTGTTTGACCACGGGCAACACTTCCGCGCCCATTTCCACTACAATCTGGTTGGCGTCGCCGTAGGACAGCAGCCCGGCCAGCGAACCCCGGCCCGCCATACGATAGCGGCCCGAATTGTAGATGATCAGCATATCGGCCCCGCCCGCCTCGCTGCTTTTGGCCGTGATGCCCGTGCCCGCGCCCACGCCGAGCAGTATTTCTCCCTGCGCCCGCCGGTCCTTAAAATTTTTCAAAATTTCCTGTCTTGTCATCATGGTAGGTCTCCTGAATTTTTATTGCAAGACTGAACAAAGCTTGTCGCAACGCGTACGCGGGAGCCTCGGCAGCCCGAAGACAGCCCGTGTTCCACACGGCGGGGGAGCGTCGCTCCAGACGCGCTGACGCGCGTTGCTCCGCAGGTTAAAGGTTTTTTACCCCATACTTTCAACCGGTCTTTAAGAGCCAATCTTACTTTTTCGCCATGAGGTCCAGCAGCTTTTGGGCGGCGGCCTCGGCAAATGCCGGGTCGTTGATGTTGTTGTCCATTTCGATCAGGTCCACATGGCCGGTGTCGACGCGGCGACGCAGGGTATCGAACAGTGCCGCGTCTTCCTCAGGCCCATAGAATGCCTGGCCTTCGGCGTCGATCATGGATACGCCCCTGAGGGGCAGCATGAGGGCGGTGGGCGATTCGGCACGGTTGAGCTTGTCGGCGATAACTTCGCCGAGTTTGCGGTTTTCCTCCACAGTGGTACGCATCAGGGTCACGGTAGGGTTATGGCGATACAAGTTGCGTTCCGCGTAACGAGCGGGCACCGAGTCGTATTCGCCGAAGTTGACCATGTCCAGTGCTCCCACGGACACCACCTGGGGGACGCCGTGGCTGCCGGCGGCCTCCAGACGATGGGGCCCGGCCGTCAGTACGCCGCCGAACAGTTCGTCGCACCATTCGGTGGTGGTCAGGTCGAGCACTCCTTTGATGAGCCCTGAAGCCGCCAGGCTTTCCATGGCTTTGCCGCCCGCGCCCGTGGCGTGGAAAATGAGCACTTCATATCCTCGCTTCTCCAGATAGGCACGGGCCGTATCCACGCAGGGAGTGGTCACCCCGAACATGGTGGCCGCGATAAGGGGCTTGTGCTCCAGTTTGACATCGTGCTCGAATTTGACCATGCCCGCCACGGCGAAAGCGGCGTTGGTGAAAATTTTGACCGAAATGGAGTTGAGTCCGGCCACATCCACCACCGAGGGGACCATGACAATGTCGCTGGACCCCACGTAGACGGATACGTCCCCGGCGGCCATGGTGGACACCATGACCTTGGGCACGCCCACGGGCAGAGCCCGCATACCCGGCGTCACCAGCGAGGTCCCGCCTGACCCTCCGAAGGAGATTACTCCGTCGAAGCGTCCCTCGGCGTATAGACGGGGCAGCAGCTTTTCCATGCCCCGGGCCAGAATTTCCGTAGCGTAGGCCCGATCTTTGCGGGCCGCGATGTCGCGGATGTCCGAACCGGCGGCACGGGCCACCTCTTCGTTGGAAACGTCGGGCGTGAACGACGGTTCGAACACCCCGGAGTGGATCATCAGGGTGTTCAGCCCCTGGCCTTCGATAATCTCTTTGACGAACTGGAATTCTCGACCTTTGGAATCGAACGTCCCCACAATGGCGACGGTTTTCATGGGCAGCCTCCTGAAGTCGCTGTGCGGCGAAGCTTGAAAGAGCCCGCGACGCAAAGTGCGCGCGTTCAGATATGGTATCAGGAGGCTGAGGCAAAGACCAGCCGGAAGGAGCGCCTCCGCCGGAGTTCCGTCCCCGGCTTTCGCGCCGGTCGAATCGGGCTGAAAACTTGACAATGGCTTGATTGCTGGCACAAGATATTTCTCTTTTCGAAGTATGTCCGGAGGAATCTCATGGCCGAATATAAAAAGACGCTTAATTTGCCGGTGACCAAGTTCCCCATGAAGGCGGACCTGGTGCACAAGGAGCCGGATACGCTGAAATTTTGGGAAGAGGTGGACGCCTTCAGCCTGATGCAGGCCGCCTCCGGCTCGCGCGGCCGTTACCTGCTGCACGACGGCCCGCCCTATGCCAACGGCCACATCCATCTGGGCACGGCGCTGAATAAAATTCTCAAGGACATGGTGGTCAAGTCCCGCAATCTGCTCGGCTGGCGCACGCCCTATGTGCCCGGCTGGGACTGCCACGGCCTGCCCATCGAGCACAATGTGGAGTTGGAGCTGGGCGATAAAAAGAAGGAATTGCCCGCCCATGTCATCCGCAAGCGCTGCCGCCAGTACGCGGAAAAGTTTTTGGACATCCAGCGCAGGGAATTCAAGCGTTTGGGCGTGTTCGGTTCGTGGGACAAGCCCTATATGTCCATGGCCCCGACCTACGAGGCCGTCACCGCCGCCGAACTGGCCGGTTTTGTGGAAAAGGGCGGGGTAGTCCGCAGCAAAAAGCCCATCTACTGGTGCTGTTCGTGCGGCACCGCGCTGGCCGAGGCCGAGGTGGAGTATGCCGATCACACCTCGCCCTCCATTTATGTGCGTTTTCCTCTGCCCGATCCGCGCCTGAAGGAAGTTTTCCCCCAGGCCGACCCCTCCCGCGCCTACGTGGCCATCTGGACCACCACGCCCTGGACCCTGCCGGACAACATGGGCGTAGCCGTGCATCCCGAGTTTGTTTATGTCCTGGCTGACGTGGACGGGGCGCAGTACGTGTTGGCCAAAGAACTGCTGCCCGCCTGCGCCTCCCTGTTCGGGTGGACAGAATACACCGTGCTGGGCGAAGCGCCCGGCGCCGCCCTGGAACGTCTGGAAGCCCGGCATCCCTTCTACGACCGCGCTTCCTTGGTGATTCTGGGCGAACACGTTACCCTGGACGCGGGTACGGGCTGCGTGCACACCGCGCCCGGCCACGGCCGCGAGGACTACGAAGTCGGGCTTAAATACGGGCTTGACGTGTATTCGCCCCTGGACGACGAAGGCCGTTTCCTGCCCTCCGTGGAATTTTTCCACGGCCTCAACGTATTCGAGGCCAACCCCGAGGTTATCGCCAAGCTGCGTGAAGTGGGCAATCTGCTGGCCGAAAAGAAAATCACCCATTCCTATCCCCACTGTTGGCGCTGCAAAAAGCCCGTCATCTTCCGGGCCACCACCCAGTGGTTCATCACTATGGATACCGACGACCTGCGCCAGCACGCCCTCAAGGCCATCCGCGACGACGTGAAGTGGGTGCCCTCGTGGGGCGAGGAACGCATCTATAACATGATCGAGTCCCGACCCGACTGGTGCATCTCGCGTCAACGCATGTGGGGCGTGCCCATCCTGGCCCTGTTGTGCGAAGACTGCGGCGAGGCGTGGAACGACCCGGACTGGATGCGCGACATCGCCTCCCGCTTCGCCGCCCATCCCACGGGATGCGACTACTGGTACGAGGCCGACATCGCCGAAATCGCGCCCCGGGGCCTCAAATGCCCGCACTGCGGGGGCGAGCACTGGAAAAAAGAGCGCGACATCCTCGACGTGTGGTTCGACTCGGGCACCAGCTTCGCCGCCGTCATGGAACGGCGACCCGAGGGCGGCTATCCGGTGGACCTGTACCTTGAAGGTTCGGACCAGCATCGCGGCTGGTTCCACAGTTCGCTGCTGGTGTCGGTGGGCACCCGGGGCGGCGCTCCCTACCGCAGCGTGCTGACCCACGGTTACGTGGTGGACGGCGAGGGCCGCAAGCAGTCCAAGTCCTTGGGCAACGTGGTGGCCCCGCAGGAGGTCATCGACAAGTACGGGGCGGAACTGCTGCGCCTGTGGGTGTCCAGCGTGGACTACCGCGAGGACATCCGCTACTCGGAAGAAATCATGAGTCGCCTGGTGGACGCCTACCGACGCATCCGCAACACCTGCCGTTATCTGCTGGGCAGCATCCACGATCTGACCCCGGCGGAGCTGGTGCCCGTCGCCGATCTGGAGCCTCTGGATCGCTACGCCCTGGATATGGTCCTGGCCGCCCACCGGCGGGTGGAAGAAGCCTATGTGGAGTTTGAATTCCACAAAGTGTTCCATACCCTGCACGGACTGTGCGCCACGGATTTGTCGGCCTTTTATCTGGACGTGCTCAAGGATCGTCTGTATTCCTCCCTGCCCGACAGCCGCGAACGGCGTTCGGCCCAGACGGCCCTGTATGAGATTCTATTGCTCGTCTTGCGGGATATGGCCCCGGTGCTCAGCTTCACGGCCGAAGAGGTGTTCCGCTATATTCCCGAGGCGCTGAAGCCCAAATACGCCGACGGCGTCGACGTTCCCACGGTGTTCGCCATGCCCTCGCGCGACATGGCGGCCTTCGCCCTGGACGACGCCCGCCGTCGGGCCTGGGAAAGCGTGCTGGCCATACGGGCCGAAGTGACCAGGGCCATCGAACCCCTGCGCAAGGCCGGGATCGTGGGACATCCGTTGGATACCCACGTCATCCTGTACATGGATGATGAACTGCGCAAGGCCGTCAGCCTGGCCGGGGCCGACCTGCGGGCCGTATCCATCGTGTCTCGGCTCGACACGGCCGCCCTCGGGGACGCGCCGGTGGATGCCGTCCTCGGCGAACTGCCCGGCCTGGCCGTGGAGGTGCGCAAGGCGGGCGGCGACAAGTGCGAACGCTGCTGGATGTACTCCGAGGAACTGGGCACGGACCCCGCTTATCCCACGGTATGCCCCCGCTGCGCGGCTGTGCTGCGTGAATTGGCGGCGCGGGAAGAGGGCGCCCGGTGAATGTGGCCCGAACGACGCGGAGCGGCGACGGCCGTTACCGCGTCATCTTCGGTCTGGCGGCGGGCTGTGTGGCGCTTGACCAACTGACCAAGGCCGCGGTGACGGCTTCGTTGCCTCTGTACGGAAGCGTGCGCGTGGTGCCGGGCTTGTTCGATGTGGTCCACGTCCGCAACCGGGGGGCTGCCTTCGGTTTTTTGAATCGGCCGGACATCGACTGGCAGTTCTGGTTGTTTCTGCTGGCCACATTGCTGGCTTGCGGTCTTATTCTCGGCATGGCCCGGACGGCCCGCTACAGCCGCGCGCTGTTTGTGGGGTTCGGGCTTATTCTGGGCGGGGCCGTGGGCAATCTCATCGACCGCATACGGCTGAGAGCCGTGATAGATTTTCTGGATTTTTACGTGGGCGCGTGGCACTGGCCCGCTTTCAACGTGGCGGACGCAGCCATCTGCATAGGGGCTTTGCTGGCCGCCATCGCTTTGTGGCGCCGCTCGGACGCCGCGGCCGGACATTGAACCCGAGGCGAAGACGCCATGCTGCTGACCGATTTGACCGGGGGCCAGGCGGCCCTGCTGCTACTTCCCATTCTGCCCAACCTGTGGTCTATTTGGCATGCCATGCGGCACGACTTTCCCGGCGAGCGGGAAAAATATCTGTGGACGCTGGCTGCCGTCTTTCTGCCCCTGCTCGGGGGAATGCTTTATCTGTTGTTCGGGTGGCGGCGCAGCCGCCCCATGCGCGGCGGATGCGCCCTGACCGGCGGAGGCGACGATACACCGGAAAAACAATGAGGTTTTGCCATGAACGGATACTGGAAACGCGGCCCGATTCTGGCCCTGGCGTCCCTGGTCCTGGCCGGGTGCACGGGCATGACCGGCGATTATGACGTGCTCAAAGCTCAGGTGACCCAGCACGAACAGGCCCTGCAACAACTCAATATGCAGCTTTCGGGCGTGCAGCCCGCCCAGGCCGACACCTGGTCCCAGGTACAGTCCATGCGCCAGGAAATCGCCTCCCTGCGCGGGGAGGTGGACACCATGTCCCACTCCTTCACTCAGGCGGGCGGAGCCCAGGCTATGGCCGACATGCTGGCCCGGCACGATCGCGCCCTGCGCCTCATCGAAACCCAGTTGGCCATGGATCTCCAACTGGACGACGCGGCGGCCGGGTTGCCCGCGACCTCGCCCGCCGGAACGCCGGGAACCGTTCTGCCGGGCTCGACGATCCCGGCGGCGACGGCGCCCTCAACGCCCGCTTCGACCACAGTGACCACGCCGCCTTCCGCGCCCGTCGACCCGGGCAAGGTGGACATGGCTCAGGCCCTGTACGATTCAGGCATGACCGCTTTCAACGACCGTCGTTACGACCAGGCCCTCAAGGCTTTTACCGATTTTACCGGCGCTTACCCCCAGCACAAACTGGTGTCCAACGCCTGGTTCTGGCAGGGCGAGTGCAATTATCAGATGAAAAACTATGCGGCCGCGGCCCTGGCCTACGAAAAGGTCATCTCCGGTTTTCCCAACAGCAATAAGGCCCCGGCCTCTTATCTCAAGCAGGGCATGAGCTTTTTGCAACTGGGCAAGAAGGACGCCGCGCGTGAACGTCTGAACCAGTTGATCGCGAAGTACCCCAAGGCGCCCGAGGCCACCCGCGCCCGTCAGGAAATCCAGAATAACAAGCTGTAGCAGACTGGTAAGAACCGGGGGCCGTTCCGGACCCGCCGGGGGGGGGCATCATGCCCCCCCTCCTCATCAGGGGCCGTGTCGGCTTTGAACGTCACGTCGGCCTGGATGACGATCCATCTTTTTGTTCAAAACCGGCGCGGCCCGAATGGGGGGCAGGGGACGCGGTTTCCTGCCGGGAGAAGTACGAGGGGGCGAGCAGCCCCCTCGAAAATTTGCGACAGTCCAGCAGGGCGGACAGCTATGGGTACCAACATTCATCTTCGTTTTCCCTCGGGCATCAGCACCGAACCGGTGGTGTGCAACCTGGTCCGCCTTTTCGATCTCGATTTCAACATTACCACGGCTCAGATTTCCGCCCGGCGCGAGGGCTTTCTCATCCTCGAACTGCTGGGGTCGGCGGAACAGTGCGCCAAGGCCGCAGACTATCTGCGCGGGCGCGGGGTGGAAGTGACGCCCGTGGCCCAGCGCATCCGGCGGGATGAAATGAAATGCGTGGAGTGCGGGGTGTGCACGGCCATTTGCCCTACCTCGGCTCTGCGTATGACGTCGGAACGGCGTCTGCGCTTCGATACGGAAAAGTGTACCGTGTGCACGCTGTGCACCCGCGTCTGTCCCGTGCACGCCCTGCAGGTGGACAGCGACGCTTGAGGACGGGCATATAGGGTGACCATTCGGGCGCGCGCCGTCTCCCGGCACGGCGGCGCGCTGCTGTTGCATCGACCGGGAACGCGCGGCGCGTAAAGGAAAGCGGCATGGCGAAAGACGACGATCTTTTCCGGCAGGTTATGGAGGATGTGACGGAAACGCTGACGGCCAATCTGCGGGAGGTGCTGTCCACCACCCTGGAAAAACAGTTGACCGAATCGCTGACCAAATCTCTTTTGGAAAGCGAGTTTTACCGCCGGATCAGCACCGACATGCGCAGCGGCCTGCGCCGTATCTATAAGGAAATGAGCGAGGCCCGCAACGCGGCCGCGCCGGGGAGCGAGCCCGACATTATGGACGCCGCGGCGGAAAAGGCTGCCGCCGACAAATTGTTCCACGACGCTTCGGAACAGCTTTCCGCGGTGCTGCGCCAAACCGAGGACGCCGCCAATACCATCATGGGCGTGGTGGAAAAACACATGGACTGGCAGGCCGAGTCGGCGGAACTGCTGGAAAAGGCCCGCTTGGGGCGCATCACGCCCGCCGAATGGCAGCGCCTCAACGAAATCAACCAGGTGTTGGGAGACGATCTGGTCACTCTGATGACGGCTATGAGCTTTCAGGATCTCACCGGCCAGCGTATCAAAAAAGTGGTGGCGGCCATCAAGCAGCTCGAATCCACGGTGCTGGAACTGTATCTGTCGTCGGGGCTGATGATGAAGGCCTATGAGGAACAGCCCGACCGGGATATATCCAGCCTGGAAGAGCAGACCAAGGCCGCCGTGCTGGACTTGAAGCAGAAAGTGGAAGGTTCGGAACTGAAGGGCCCCGCCAGCGACGCCAATCAGAACGATATCGACGCTCTGTTGGCCCAGTTCGGGCTGTAACCGTCGCGCCGCCGGGCAGGCGGAGTTTTTTCGGGACTTGCGAAAAGACGGATTTCGGGCCATAAAACCCGAGCGGGCCCTTAGCTCAGTTGGTAGAGCCTCCGGCTCATAACCGGCAGGTCGCAGGTTCGACCCCTGCAGGGCCCACCAATTATTTCAAGGGTTTGGATGTAAAAATCCAAACCCTTGGTGTTTAATCAAAAATTTTTCCAACCCTATTTCCAACCTTTAAAAAGAAAGCTGGTAAAAAAGTAATACTGCCAGTTAAAAAATAATAGTCTGAGATTCTCAGGCAAATCTCTTTCGTTACGAAGAATTCACCAAAACATACTGAAATTATTTGGGAATATGGTAATGAATGATAATAATCAAATTGACCAGCCTAAAAGGTTTTATAAATATTATCCCATAGAAAGCTGGCAATATATGTGCAGAGATTGGACTATACGCTTCACTCCTCCGGATGATTTCAATGATCCGTTTGAATTTTTACCAGCCATAACGGGATTAGCTTGTGATGACAATTTATATGAGCTTTTTGAAAGCAATTTCTCGATGCAGGTCACAAAAGGAGCTGAGGAAGTATGGAAAGGACTTGATAGCAATTTAAGAGAAATATTTTCCATGAAAGTACTGGAACTTCCTTTTAATCTTAATAAAAATATTTTATATAAAAATTTTTTAGATCTCGTACAAATGGCAACTCCTAGATTTGCATCTCTTCTTCCCCAAAAAATTAAATCACTCGTAGGAGTTTTGTGTCTTACAACACAGAATGATAATTTGCTCATGTGGTCACATTATGGGAATTCCTATAAAGGTTTTGTGGTGGAATATGATGCTAAAAACGAATTTTTTCACAGAGGAGAGGATATAAACTTTACTTTACGTCCTGTTATGTATGCGTCTACCAGACCTAATAAAAATATAAATGAATTGGATATAAATGATTTTTTATACATAAAAAGTAATATTTGGGCGTATGAGAATGAATATAGACTAGTGACACCGCTTACTGATAATGAGAGATATCTTTGGTATGATAATAAAAAAAGAGGAGTATGTGATATTCCAAAGCAAGCCGTTAAAAGTATTATTTTTGGTGCTAAACTTAGTCAGGATACCATCCGTTAGTGTTGCCAAGAGCTATGGTCACAGGTAGATTGTCATCATATTACCATGCAATATATTCAATTAGACTCTACCATGTATTCTCTAAACATTAGAAATATACCTTTATCGTTTTATTTGTAGTAATATATAAATAGTATAATAATAAAAATTGTAAAACACAGAATGCCGCATATGTTTAATTTAGCCATATGAGGTATTCTGTGTTTTTTTATATTGAATTTACTACCGATACTAGTCATACCAGATGATGACGCCCAAAATAGTCACAGCAGCCGAGGTAAAACCCAACAAAAATATCGTTACATATCTCATTGTGGTCCCCGTATGTTGAAGGTTGCATAATATCCATTCTGAAGCACGGCATGCCTCAATCCTTCATTTCCTGTTGAACGACTTTCAGAATGGCGATTGCCAGTGCCAACCAGCTTGTTGTTTTCAACCGCATTCTTTTGTTCTCCTTTTCCATAGCAAAGCTCCTTGCAGAGTGTGAAACAGGGTTGACGCCAAGTCTTCCATGCGTGTGATATTGGTCCAGTGTGGGAACAGGGTCCCCACAGTCGGCGCGTCAATGCCGACCCCGTAGATTTCCATGCCGATTTTGTCCGCTGTCGCCATTGTTTTTTGAGCGGACGGTCCATTGTCCGGTTCGCCGTCCGTGATGACCAGAATCAGCTTTCTTGCCTCTTTCAGCGGCAACATCCTTTGTATGATCCACCACAGGCTTTCTGCCAAAGGCGTGCCGCCGCCCGCGTCCACACTGAAAATCTGATGAACCCGCTGGCCGTGCCGCACCAGGGGATACACGCCCACTTCTCCATGGGTCACGTGGGCGGGGAAAACGCTCACCCCCACGTTGACGCCGGGGATGGATTGCAGCGCGGAGGCCACGGCGTGACAGGAGGCCGTCGCCAGCCGGATGCGGTCGCCGCACATGGAACCTGAAGCGTCCAGCAGGATATGGACGGCTGTGTCCAGAGATTGCCGACGCCCCAGGTTCTCGAACACGTAAGGATTTTTGACCGCCAGGCGGTAGAGCCGTCGCGTGTCCAGGCGACCATGACGTGCGGCAACGCAACGTTCCAGAGTCTGGGCCTGAAGGAGCCCTTGCAGCCTTGTCCGCAAGGCCCGGCAGCTTTGTCCGCTGCTCCTCAACTCTTCTTCCTTCAGCGGATAGACGGGCAGATGTCCCTGAACCGCAACGCGCAGACCGTCGTTCCCCCCTGTGTTTCTTTGCTCTTCCAGCGCGTGGGCCAGGCGCTCTCCCATGCCGGGGGGAAAGAAATCGCCCGTAGCCGACAACAGCTGCTCCAAAATTTCTTTCGCCTGTTCCGTTTCTTCTCCTGCGTGCGGATCAAAGGAAGAGCGTGATGCTCCTTTTTGCTGAGGATACGCATCCTTTTCTTGTTGAAGTAACTCGACAATCTGCCGGGCGTAGACGATGCCGTCCTCGACGCTTGTGCAATGTCCTGCCGCCTGATTCAGAATCGAGCTTATTTTGGGCAACAGACCAGGAAACACGCGGTTCACCACCTGGGCTTCCTGAGCGCAATGTCCCTTCAATTCCGGTACGTCCCAAGAACGGATGGTGAGCAGTATCCAATTTAATATGGAGGAGGCCGGATTTTCAGGTCCGGCCTCCGCGTTCTCCAAAAATTCATGGCGTATCAGCCATCGGAAGTTATGCCCGCACCCAGGGTAGATAGCTGCCAGAGCGTGTTCCACCCGCCAATCTTCGATGCAGTTCCATACATACCTTTCCATGTTGGTCAGTTCGGCCGCCTTCAACGCCTTGAAATCCGTATGGCGGATGTGGGCGGCTTCGTGATCCAAAAATCCGCGTGCCAATGCGATCAGATTTTCCCCGCCGTCCAGCGGCAGGCGGGGCAGATGAATGACGGTTCCATCCGTGTATGCGGAATCGCCTCCGATATGGACCGTGACGCCGTAGCGTCGCCCCAGGACCGAAGCCACCAAGGGGAGGCAGCGCATAATGTCTTTGGTGCGAATCATATTTTCACCATAATCCCAAGCTGTCGGGAAATGCCAGAGGATTGCCGAAGGGAGGAATATCGCTGCCGGAGCCGTCTGTGGGCGGCGAAAAAACAGGACAGGGAGAAACTTGAGGATAAGGCATCTCGTCCTCATACTCTGCTTCCACTTGGAGTGTATCTCCTGTTTCCACAGGGCAGGTTTCCTGAAGAATGCCATCCAGAACGTTTGTCGCTCCATATCCTTCCAGCAGTTTATGGGCGTGCTCCACCAGGGCGTCAGGCTCGCGCAGCAGGCAGACCAGGCCCTGCAACATGAGCAGGTCGGCTCCCACGATATTCCCCCGGCGGGGCGTGCGGGCCAGGGCCGTATCCACCAGATCGGCCACCGGCGCGACGTGGGGTTCCACAAAGGTCAGTCCGGTCAGTTTTTGCTGCAAAACCCGTAGTGGCGATAAGGCCTTGTGGGTCACGGAGTTTTTGCCGGAATACACTTTCTTCCAGATGTCCTCCGCGTCTTTGGCGATCTCTCCGAACAGAGTTTTGGCAATCCCCTCTACTTCCTCATGAAGGCCGCATTCACGCATGGTTCCCTCGTCGCCCAACTCCACGGGCGGCGTCACCCTGTATAACTGCCAGGAAAAGTTCATGCGGGCTCGGACATAATCGCCGCTTACCGTCGAACCGGCGAGTATGTTCGCCCAGCGGGGATGCTTGGCGAGCCAGTCCGAAATGGCCTGATCATAGCCCGTCAGGAATTTTTCCTTTTCAAGGTTGAATTCGTCGCGGATGACGCCAAGTTCCGTGATGATGGCCCCTGCCTTGTCTTCGGGAATGCCCCAACCGCCTAAAAAACGGATGCCATGCCGGTCCAGAAGACTGACGGCTCTGGCCTTGAGCGTGTTGAAGATGCACAGTCTTGCCGGATCGCACACGCGCTTCGAGCCCAGAGAGGCGATGTCCTCCGGGGGCAGTTCCACGTTGCCGAAGTCCTCCAGCACCAGTTTTCGCCGGGCTGACCAGAGGGAGATATTAAGGTTAAGGGCCAAGAGGTGATCGAGTACCGTGATGTCGGATGTGACGGGAATATTCATACGGAATCTCCTCAGCAGCAGGCTTTTTTCAGATGGTAGCCTTCCGCCAGTTTGCTTTCACTGCGATGGACAAGTTCTCGAACGGGATTTCCCTCGGCGCACCGGTCCGGGGCAATAAGCGTGGTTTGGCCCTGCCGTCCGTCCGGCCCCCAGCGCAGGCGCAGGCCATCCGGCCCGGCCGTGGCTTCCCAGAATTTACGAGTGCCGGAAACGGTCCCAGGCGCGTCGAGGCGTATTTGCGGAAGGAGCGAACGTCCTTGCAGGTACGAGGGCCCCATGACGGCCACTCGGTTCAACACACCTTCAAACAGGCGAGAAAGACGGGACGGGGCGGAAGCCTCGTCCCTTATGACTCCCCCGGTATATCGCGGGGAAAGATGCGCTGGGCCAGTTCGTGGAGCATGGCCCTGGTTTCGCGAGAGGCGCGAAAACCCAACGCCCGATCCAACGCATAGGTTATCGGCGCGATGCACTGGCGCGCCAAAGGTTGAAACCGGACGGTCAAATCCGCCCAGCGGAGCAGGGTCCGGGTGCTGAAGGTGACTTCAATGGCTCCGGCATACTGTGAGGTTTCGCCCATAAACAGCTTGCGGACTTCTCCGGCGTACTCCACCATTTTTCTGCACAAATCGGAGGAAAGCGCGGGAAACCGTTTTTCCAGCAAACCTTGTTCTATCTCCGGGGCCGGGTAGCCGGTTTCCACCACCATGAAGCGATCCAGGAAAGCCAGGTTTTGACGCAGGACGCCTTGATAAAGCCCGGTTTCGTCACTGCCGCCATTGGTGTTGGCCGTGGCGGCGAAACGGAACATGGGGTGAGGCGTGACCAGTTCTCCACCCTTCTCCGCAATACACAGCGGAGAACCGTCCAGAATGGAGTTAAGCCCGGCCAGGGTGGCCGGAGAACAAAGGTCGATTTCATTAAAGAGGAAGATGGCTCCCTGACGCATGGCAAGGGTCAGCGGGCCGTCCTCAAAGGCCATAGTGCCGTCCCGCACGGTGAGATGCCCCACAAGATCCGAGAATTCCAAGCGTTCGTGGCCGGTGGCGTCCAAAACGGGATACCTGAGGCGGGCTGCAAGCTGCCGGACAAGCGAAGTCTTGCCGCAGCCGGTGGGACCGTACACATACAGCGGCTCCGGCTTGTCCATGAGAAGCCAGACGATCACGTCGCGGCTGGATTCGTGGAAGGCATAGTCCGGATCGAGCGTCGGAGTATGAGGTGAGGACCGGGCATACCCCCTGACAGGCGTGCCCGACTTTTTACCGCTGAAGACTTGCCCGGCGTCCAGAGTGATGAGGGTGGCAGGTGATGCGGTGCTCATGAAGAAACCTCCTTTAAATGAAAAAATCCCGGCTCCGAAGGGAACCGGGAAATAGAAATGGATCGGTGGAAAGAGTGCTTGAAATTGTATCGTAATTGTGATAAAATGATGATATCAAATAGGGAGGGTATCATGCCTATTATCAGACCAAGCTCAGACTTGAGAAACAAATACGCGGAGATTGCCGCCTACTGCCATCAAGCACCTGAACCCGTCTTCATCACCAAAAATGGCGTCGGAGACTTGGCGGTCATGAGCATGGAAACCTATGAACGCCTTGCGGGCATGCACAGCTTGCGGACGGAACTGGAGCAGGGACTGCGCGATGTGCGCGAAGGCAGAACAGTTTCTGCGGCGGACGCCTTTCGCCTTGTTGGGGAACAGGCGTGAACGTCTATGCTGTAGAGCTTACGGAAAGTGCGGCACAAGATTTAAGGGAAATTGACCGGCATATCCGGTTTCGTTTACTGGAGCCGGAAACCGCCTCACAGCAAATTGAGCGCCTTCGCGCTGCCGTGTTCAGTCTGGAGACTATGCCGGAACGCCATGCCCTGCTTGTTGATGAAGTGTTGCGGGGCCAGGGAATCCGCTTTATTCCTGTGGACAATTATCTCGTATTCTATACCCTGTACGCCGATGCCAAACGCGTTTACGTCCTGCGCATCCTTTACGCCCGCAGAGATTGGCGGAATGTACTCACGTCAGGTTCCTACACGCCCCCGGCGTAGGGCTATCGCACCAGAATTTCTCAGTCCGAAAAAGTTCGCCTTCCAACTTGAGGAGGCTCCAAGCCGAAATCAGCGGATTCGAGGGAGGCCAACTCGGCAAGCCCGTTCCGCCGAAAGAGAGGCGGCATGATTTCCTCCGTCACTTCAGCATGCCCGTCAGAGAACTTCAGCACATTTCAGCCTTCCTCGTCCCGGTAGTTCAGGGGAACGCCCTTCTTCAGTTCTTCGCCCAGAATGATGTGCTGGTTTTGTATGGCGACTTTGGTCAGTTCGTCGAACGCCAATAGCATACATCTCTCCGATACGTATTCAGGACTGTTCATTAAGGTTTTCATTTTTTCAGCGCAGACTATAGCTCATCAAGGCTTACCTCGACAAACGGACCTTCCTTTCGTGCCATGACCGTTTCCCTATCTCGCACGTCTTCCAGTTGCGCAAGCAGGTGTTCGTAGTGTCGGGCGGAAAGCAAATAGGCCGCCAGCTTGTTATGGTTCAGCACGGCTATGGGCGAGCTTTGCGCCGATGAGAGCATGGCGGCGAAATTGCGCTTTAATTCCGTGACGCTGACTGTCATGTCGGCGTGGATGGTTTCCATAAAGAGCACCTTAAAAAATATCTTTTTCTATGTTAAATGAAGTATCCTTTCGTTTTTCGTCAAGGTGAGTCACTCACGAGGTTATCGAACGCCCTCCTACGGATTCAAATGGAGTGAGTAGTATGCCTTCCATCTTGGTGTTGCTCGCGATGAAGATAACACGATAAGAACAATGCCTCATCCAGATCACAGGGATTGAGTATATGAATATGCAAAAGCACCGTAATCCATCCTAAAATCAATTTTTTTGATAATGTAAATGAATTACATGGATTAAAATTAATTTATTATGCTTCCTTTTAGTAGATAGATACTAAAATACTAAAGAAAGGATAGCTATGCATCTCTCACATGTGCATCATTTATAACTATAAGTTTTATAACTGACACCTCTCATTTCAAGAATTACATCAATAATAAATTTATTCCTTTATTTTTGAGATATCCATTTTAAGCCAATCAATAAATACACCAGCAAGGGGTGTTATTTTATAACACCTTTGACCCAAAGGTATATCATTAGCGGGTTCACCAAGCCTTTTTTGGTTTTTGTCAAGACAAAATGTAGGAGGCATTTCAAACACATCTTTTTCTTCTAGAAGAGCATGTGTCTCTAATTCTAAAAAACAATGCCTACCAAGAATTCCCTGTCTTTCATTAAAATATTGTATAATGTCATAGCGTGTTGCATTCAAAGGAAATTTATCTTGAAAGTTCAATAAACAATCTAAGGCAGGGATTGAAAGCTGAGAAAATAAATCATTAAAAGCCCTATTTATATTAAATATATTTTTATCAGAAGTCCTTAAAATAGTAAAAAAGGATCGATTAAGATTAATTAAAAGTTTTCTCTTTTCTAAAGAACTTTCATTTAAGTAGATTCCAATTTCTTTTCTAAGCTCATCCATAAATTCATCAGAATTAAGGAGAGATTCAGGAATATTTTTTAAATAATCAGCTTGAGCTTGAATGTATTCCACAAATTTTCTGTGTTGAATATCTGATAATCTATATTCTATTGCTTTAGAGAGGGTTGGGCCTAAAATAGGCACTAAAGAGCCAAAAATGTCACTCGCTGACTTAATGATCGTGAGTGTGGTTTCTAACCCCGTTTCTTCTAAATCAAAAGGGGTAAGCTTAGACATAAGGGAATTCTCCTGTATAAAAATATTATTATTTTAAAAAAGCCTAACCGCTTCCGTCAAGTGAAATTCAAGGTTGGACTTGTCGTAGTTCTCCTCTTTGGATGGAAAAAACAGCTTCCCAGAAGCAGAGCCGGACTCCGGGCTTGAATGGGGTGTTTTGATGTGTTACAAACAAACACAACAAAGGAGGAAGCTATGAGTCAGGCGACGTTTACCTTTCGAGTGGATGAAGAGCTCAAAGCGGCATTCGCCACCGTGGCCGAGGCCAATGATCGTTCCGGGGCGCAGGTGCTGCGGGATTTCATGCGGCGCTACGTGCAGGAACACGCCGACAAGGTGACCTATGACCAGTGGTTCCGGGCCAAAGTTGAGGAAGGCCGTCTTGCAGCCGCCCGAGGCGAAGTCTACACGATGGCGGAAATGGAGGAGGAAAGCGCTCTGCTGCGGCAATCCTTGCGTGAGCAAGGAAAGCGCTGATGCACGTCCTCTGGTCCTCGTCCGCGAAACAGGATAGGACGACCTCGCCTTGTATGTTGCCCAGGACAATGTGGAGGCCGCCTGCGCTCTGCTGAACGCATTGGACGAGGCAGCCCGACGATTGAAACAATTTCCCGCCTTGGGGCGGGATGGCAGGGTGCAGGGAACGCGAGAGCTTGTCCTGCACAAGCACTATATACTTGTGTATGAAATGACGGAACAAAACCTCACCATTGTGGCAGTGCTGCATTCCGCCCGACAATACCCTCCGCTTGGGAAACACAGTCAGACGCATCCATAATGACGCTTTGATTCAGCGCTATACCCAATGGATTCTCCTTGAAGCCTCCCATGATTTCCATGCGATATTCTATAGAGCGGCCTCATACGGAATCAAATGGGTAACGATTAATCGCGTGGATGCTTTTCCCATCTTTTCATGGCGGGCAAGGAAAGCAGGCACGTCTATTCCCTTAATGCCCTCAACCTGAAAGAGAGATTCCAGCTCTTCTGCCAGACTATCCCTATCCAGGGTGCGCTTGCCGGACTGTTGAGAAACACGAAACCGTCTTCCCCCGGCTTCAATCCATTGACCTTGAGCGCCCGCATGGGCGTACCACTCCTTCATGTGCGCCTCCCGTTCCTTAATCTCTGCATCCAATGCGGAGCGTTGCGCCTTCCACAAGGCGAGTTCCCCCAAGGCTTCTTCCAGTTCAGGATGGGTCTGTCCGGCAAATTTCGGACAGTCCGAACTAACGTCACAGCATGAGCATAGAGGATGAAAACCCACGGCCACGGGCACAGCGCCAATGTCCAGCGTGCCTTGGCGTCCCTGTTCCAGCAGACGCCACAGTTCCTGCGCTCCGTTCAGGCAGGCGTTCAGGAGGGCGTCATGGGCAAAATAGGGACCAAACGCCCTGCCCTCCGTCATGGACAGGACGAGTACCCATGCCTCCACATCCACCTGAGAAAGCGTGTCGGGCAGCGTCATGCCCCACAGAGCCTTGGCTGCCTGCGGAAATGTCAGATGGGAAAAGACGGGATTTCCCGTTTCGTCATTGAGGTTGAACGTCGGAAGATTCCAGCATCGATCCAGCAGACCGATCTGACCATAGACTTGAGCTTCGTGGGAAGCATACAGGCTGTCCGGCAGACGGGAGGCGCTTTTCACTTCCAGAATGCGGACAGTCGGATGAAGCTCTGCGGACGCCAGGACAAAATCCAGATGCGCCCGGACAGGACAAGCGTCCGCATCCCAAGCGATTTCCAGTTGGCGGACAAACGGGAGGTGCAGCGCCAGCTTCATGCAAGTCTATAAAAAATACGACCTATGGTCTCATAACCGGCAGGTCGCAGGTTCGACCCCTGCAGGGCCCACCATTTTCAAGGGCTTGGGTGGTTCACCCAAGCCCTTGTTTGTTGTCTGTCCGCCGTTTGTTTGCGGTTGCGGACAACAATGCGGGGTAGGCAAAGCAGGACGCGCGCCGCGCCCACCGGCCGGACTTTGCCTGTCTCCCTTTTTATTCCGCAATTTCCTGGTGCAGATATTCCAGAAATTTTTCCGCGGCCTTGGAAAAAATCTGATATTTTTTCCACACGAGGTTGAGCCCCACTTCCAGTTTGGGTTCCAGAGGTCGGAAGCACAGCGGACTGTCGCCGGAGGTCCGGATGATGTGGTCCAGCCCCAATGCATAGCCCAGACCTTCCTCCACCATAAGAGAAGCGTTGTATAAAAGATTATAGGTCGCCACAAAATTCAGCGTGCTATACCCGCTCCCCATCCATCCGGACAATTCGTTGCGCCCCAGGCTCTGCCGGGAGCACAGGAGGGGAACCCCCGCCAGATCGCCGGGCCGGATGGCTGCTTGGGCGGCCAGGGGGCTGTCTTTGCGCATCAGGACGCCCCAGGTGTCCCGTACGGGCAACTGGAGAAAATCATATTTCGACAGTTCCACAGCTCCGATAAAGATGCCGAAATCCACCAACCCCCTGTCGAGCCTCTCCGCCACGTCGTCGGCATTGCCGCTGAACAGGTGATAGGAGATGTGGGGATACCGGGCCTGAAGCCTGGTGGCAGTGCGGGCGACCAGGCGCATGGCGTCGGTCTCGCCGCCGCCGATGGATACGTCGCCGCTGATGTTTTCGTCGGATACGCTGAATTCCGATTCCGTCCTGTCCACCAGAGCCACAATTTCCTGCGCCCGTTTGCGGAGAAACATGCCTTCCTCCGTCAGAGAAATTTTCCGGTTGCCCCGGATGAACAGTTTTTTCCCCAATTCCTCTTCCAGTTCCATCATCTGACGGGAAAGGGTGGGCTGGGTCACATGCAGGTACTCGGCGGCCCCTGAAATGGTTTCCTCCCGGGCCACGGCCAGAAAATAGCGAAGTACCCTCAGTTCCATAGTGTCTTCTCTCTGCCGGGCGCCGGGCCCGGTGCGCCATGATGATGTCCCGCATCAATGAAGGATGCGCTTGGGAGCTTATCGGTTAATGCTATGCTTGTAAAGCATGGGTATCCATTCAATATAAGTATTTGCTATTTCAGAGGCCGGACCCTACATAAACATCACAAGAGAAACAAGCATGGACGGGGAACTCGGAGCATTTCTCCTGGGAAGGATGCTTGAGCCGTAACCGCTCATGTTCAACCCGAGCCCGGGGCTCGGAAAGCCACAAGGAAGAGACCATGAAAAAGTTGCTGACGGCTGTTGCCGCCGTGTGCGGCATGATGTCCATGATGGGCGAACCGGCTTTGGCGCAGGATATGTCCGACGGCGCCGCCAATTTTTACACCAGCAAGGATGCGACCATGCAGAAGGTATCCTTTCCCAACCAGTACAAGATGAACGTGGCGGGCAATCTTTTCACGCCCAAAGATTTTGATCGGAATGCGACATACCCGGCGATTATCGTCGGCCATCCCATGGGCGCGGTGAAGGAACAGAGCGCCAATTTGT
Source organism: uncultured Desulfovibrio sp. (assembly GCA_900541395.1). Classification (GTDB taxonomy): domain Bacteria; phylum Desulfobacterota; class Desulfovibrionia; order Desulfovibrionales; family Desulfovibrionaceae; genus Mailhella; species Mailhella merdigallinarum. The sequence goes on along the minus strand of UQJT01000004.1, from coordinate 76,880 downwards.
ACGCCGCCAAAATGGCGGAACAGGGCTTTGTGACCCTGTCGCTGGATCTGTCGTTCTGGGGCGAAAGCGACGGCCGGCCCCGCAACGCCGTATTGCCGGACCTTTATGCCGAAGATTTCAGCGCGGCGGTGGATTTTCTCGGCACCCGGCCCTTTATCGACCGGGAGCGAATCGGCGTCATCGGTATTTGCGGCAGCGGCAGCTTTTCCATCAGCGCCGCCAAAATCGACCCGCGCCTGAAGGCCGTGGCCACCGTCAGCATGTACGATATGGGCGCCGCCAACCGCCATTCCCTGGGGCATTCGCTGAGTCTGGAGCAGCGAAAGCGGATTCTCGCGGAAGCGGCGGAACAGCGTTACGTGGAATTCAACGGCGGGGAGACCAGGTATACCAGCGGAACCGTGCATAAGCTGACCGAAAATTCCACCCCCATCGAGCGCGAGTTCTATGACTTCTACCGTACGCCCCGGGGTGAATTTACGCCCGCGGGCTCGTCGCCCCTGCTCACCACACACCCCACGTTCACAAGCAACGTCAAGTTCATGAACTTTTATCCCTTCAATGACATCGAAACCATTTCCCCCCGCCCCATGCTGTTCATTACCGGGGAAAACGCCCATTCGCGCGAATTCAGCGAAGACGCCTACCAGCGCGCAGCCGAGCCGAAGGAACTGTATATCGTGCCCGGTGCGGGCCACGTGGACCTGTATGACCGCGTGAATTTGATCCCCTTTGCCAAGCTCACGTCCTTCTTTACGGAAAACTTGAAGTAACGCCGCTCAACACCACATAATCTCCCAAGGAGTCTATCATGTTCAAGTTCTTTCTGACCGCGTTGTTCTGTGTCATGGCCCTGACCCTGACCTCCTCCGCGTTTGCCTCGGACGGCAGCAGCATCCATTCGACCCTCGCCCGGGACCACATGCTTACCCCCTGGAACAGCTAAGCCCCAAGCGGAAAAGGATGGAGCCCGCGGACCGGCGGGCTCCCGTCCTGCTTTCGGTGGTCAGCCCCGGGAACGACTCAACGCCAAGAACCATCGCGGCTCCGGCTCTCCCTTGCGGAGCCGCTTACCTCCGAGACAAAATCGCATGAACGCGCAAACAGCCATTTTTTCCACCGAAGCGCCGCACTGGGCGGCGGTGTTTTCTCTGTTCGCGGGAGTGACCAGCCTCATCGCGGCCGAATTTATCCCCGTCAGCCTGCTGACTCCCATCGCCCGCGATCTGGCCGTCACCGAAGGCATGGCCGGACAGACCGTCACCGCCGTCGGGGTATTCTCGGTCTTCTCCAGTCTGCTTCTGGCTCCTCTGACCAGGGGCGTGGACCGCAGACACATTCTGCTGGCCTTTTCCCTGCTGCTGGTGCTCTCGAATCTGCTGGTCGCCCTGGCGCCGAATTACGGCGTGCTTCTGGCGGGGCGGGGACTGCTCGGCGTCTGCGTGGGCGGCTTCTGGTCCCTGGCACCGGCGGTCACCCTGCAACTCGTGCCTGCGAAGGAGCTGCCCCGCGCCCTGAGCATCGTATACGCCGGGGTGTCCGTGGCGACCATCCTTTCCTTGCCCCTCTCCAGCTACCTGGGGCACCTCATGGGGTGGCGGAACGTCTTTCTTCTGGCCTCCATGCTGGGCGTGATCATGTTTGCCTGGCAGTTTGCGGCCATGCCGTCCCTGCCTGCGCGTCCGGGCAGCAGCTTTCGAAATCTGTTCGCCCTGGCGCGGCGCTCCTGGGTGCTGGCGGGCATGGGCGGCATCATTTTCAGTTACGGCGGCTACCACGTTTTTTTCACCTATCTACGGCCGTTTCTGGAGCAGAATCTGGCCTTGCGGCCCGACGTCCTGTCCGGGGTGCTGCTGGCCTTCGGCGTCGCCAACTGCGCGGGCACCGTGGCCGCCGGGGCCGTGCTGGGCCGTTGGTTTCGGCTGACCCTGCCCCTGGTGCTGCTCGCGTTCGCGGGGGCGGCGCTCCTGTTCTTCTTCGGCGCGGGGCTTGCCCTGAACCTGTTCCTGGTGTTGATCTGGGGATTGTTGTTCGGGTTCGTTCCCGTCGGCTGGTCCGCGTGGATCGCCCGCACCCTGGCCGACCAGGCCGAACTGGCGGGCGGTCTGTCCGTGGCGGTCACCCAGTTCGCCATCGGGCTGGTGGCCGCCGTGGGCGGCCTGACCTTCGATGCCTTCGGCATCCGGGGCATTTTCCTGATCGCCGCGGCGTTTCTTGTCGTCGCCGCGTTGTGGGTGCGAATCAGTTTTACCCTGTACGCCCGGGAGACCGGACGACTGCCCTAGAACCCGGCCGGAGTGTGAAAAGACAGCGAAATACCGGACGGCACGACCACGCCGACGCGCGTTGTCGTCTTTCCAACCTGTGGGAGCATGATTGTCATGGCAAAAAAAATTCTGATTATTTCCTCCAGTCTTCGTACCGACGGCAATTCCGCCATATTGGCCGGAGAGTTCGCCCGGGGAGCCCGTGAGGCCGGGCACGACGTGGACACGATACGCCTGGCCGACAAGGCCATCGGGTTTTGCCGGGGCTGTCTGGCCTGCCAGCGGACCCGACGCTGCGTCATCCACGACGACGCGGACGCCATCGCGCAGCGGATGAAGGACGCGGATGTCCTGGTCTTTGCCACCCCCATTTATTTTTATGCCGTGTGCGGCCAGTTGAAGACTCTGCTCGATCGCACCAATCCCTTGTTCCCGTCGGATTACGCGTTTCGCGACGTCTATCTGCTGGCGACGGCGGCCGACGGAGACGAGCGGGCCGTGGACGGAGCCGTCAAGGAAATACAGGGCTGGATTGACTGTTTTGAAAAAACGTCCCTGAAGGGTGTGGTCCGGGGTGTGGGGGCGGACCGGGCGGGAGCCGTGCGCGCTCTGTCCGCCGTTCTCGGGGCGGCCCGCGATATGGGCCGGAACGCCTGACCAATCATTATGATGAGGAAACCATGATGCAGACTGTGACTTTGAAAAACGGGGTAGATATGCCCTTGCAGGGCTTCGGCGTCTTTCAGGTGCCGGACGCCGCCCTGTGCGAGCGGGCGGTCTCCGAGGCGTTGGCGGTCGGGTACCGGCTTATCGACACGGCGTCGGTATACGGCAATGAGGAAGCTGTGGGCGCGGCCGTCCGGCAAAGCGGCATTCCCCGCCGGGATTTGTTCATCACCACCAAAGTGTGGATTCCGGCGGCGGGCCGCGGCAAAACGCGCAGGGCGTTGGAGGCGTCGCTGCGGCGTCTGGGCTTGGACTACCTGGATTTGTATCTGGTTCACATGCCCTTCGGCGATTATTACGGCGCCTGGAGAGACATGGAGGAAGCCTATGCCGAAGGCCGTGTCCGCGCCATCGGCGTGTGCAATTTCCTGCCCGATCGGCTGCTGGATTTATGCCGCAATGCGGCCGTTCCCCCTCTGGTCAATCAGGTGGAAATGCACCCCTTCTGCCAGCAGGTGACAGCCCTGGAACTCATGCGCAAGCACGACGTCCGGGCCCAGGCCTGGGCGCCTTTCGCCGAGGGGATGCGCGGCATTTTCCACAACGAAACCTTGGTCGCCATCGGCCGTAAATACGGCAAGACGGCGGCACAGGTCATGTTGCGCTGGAACATCGAACGCGGGGTGGCCGTGATTCCCAAATCCGTCCATAAAGAGCGCATCGAGGAAAATTTCCGCATCTGGGATTTCACCCTGGACAACGCGGATCGGGAAGCCATCGCCCGTCTGGATGAGGGACGCGGCCTGATCCTGGACACGCTCGCTCCGTCCGAGGTTGAACGGCTCTACGCCATCGAAGACCGGAGCTGAGGCCGGGGACGGGATAAGCCCTCTGTGTTTCAATGGAGAAAAGGGCTTTCCGGCGGTCCGTCGGGCGCTTCATGTCCCGCGACAAACAGGGGGGACGCCGCCGGGCGACGGCCGTCGTTCGCGTCCCGGCCTCAAAAACAGTGCGGCGGCAAGCATGCCCATTGTACCTGCCGCCGCGGCCACGCCGGAGAGAAGAAACGCGGCGACAACGCGCGAGTATGCGCGGCGTCGGGGAAACGGAATGGAAGAACCGCCGGGCCGGGAACGGGTGGGCGCGCGCCGCTGGGGCGCGTCGCCCGTTTTTTTGTGGAGGGCGGCGTCAACCCCGCCGGTCAGAGAGGGACGGAATCGGCGGGTCGCCGGAGTTCAGAGGCTCCTGCCCCCTCGGTTCCAGGCGGGCCAGACGTTCGCGCAGGCCGGCGTTTTCCTGCCATAAACGGCGGTTTTCGGCGTTTACCTCCCGCAACTCGGCGGTTTGCAACCGCGCTTCCCGGCGTTCGGCCCACAGTTCGGCCGAAAGCTTGCGACAGCGCGGGCACTGGAAGCGGATCGCCGCATCCCCGTCTTCGTCTTTGTCGGACTGCTCGGAAGATGCGAGTTCCGGATGAATCGCTCCTTGCCCCTTAAGCAGCCAGTCCAGCGATACGCCGAATATGTCGGAGATGCGGGTCACCACCTCGGCGTTCGGGATGTTGTCGCCGTTTTCATAGTTAGCAATTGTCCGCTGGGATAAGCCGATTTTTTCAGCAAACTTCACCTGGGACAAATTCCCCCGGACCATCCTGATCCGTCCTGCGATGTCCATAAGATGTGATGATTCCTGGGTTGGAGATAAAGTCGGTCCCAACCATCGCAAGGCGGAAAATAATCGGAAATAATGGAAGAAAGTCCTGCTTTAAAAGGAATGATGCTCATTGTGCAAAAATATGCTTGATTTTGAGCAGTAATTTTCCTATATCCGTCTCACGGGGACTGACGAGTAATGCGACACATCAACTTTATCAGCGCCCCCTGGCAGGGGTCAACGTCCGGGCTTCTGCGATCGGAGGCGGAACCTTGTTCTCATGAGGGTTCAAGGGGATTGCTCCGGTTGGTCTTCCTGCTCCGCGGACGTTCGGTTTCCGGCCCGCTTCCGTGATGGACCGGCCTGTCGGGTCTCCGCTCCGTGGTTTTTGAACACCGGGCGGAGGCCGCGACCGGAAATTTTTTTCTTACATATCTTCGTCCTTTTTGAGGACGGACGTGGTGTGGAAGAAAAAGTGGAGAATTTCACGAGAGCGGTTTTCTTTAAAGGTTTCGGCTCAGGCCGGACGCAAACCTGGCGCGACGAAAAAGAGAGAGAAGCGATCGACGCCGGATGGGGAGGTGGCACGCATTCAGATACCGCCGGCTTCTTGGTACGTTAAAGGAATATTTCTTAACCGAGGAAGCTTTACATTATGGCTGAGCAAAAAAAATTCTATGGTTGGTATGTCGTTTTCATCAATATGCTGGTGTTGGCTTTCGGCACGGGGCTTGTCAACAACAGCTCGGGTCAGTTTTTGAAACCTCTCACGGCGGCTCTCGACATCACCCGGTCGGAAGCCAACTTGTACAGTTCCTGCATGACGATCGCCATGATTTTCGTCATTCCGCAGGTCACCAAGCTTTTCAAGGTGGTCAAGCCCCGCGTCATCTCCACCATCGGCGTGTTCTGCGTGGCCGGAGGCTGGTTCAGTCTGTCCTTCGCCCAAAGCAAGTGGCACATTTATATATGCGCCATCATTATCGGTATCGGTCTGTCTTTCACCGCCACGTCCATGGTCACCATGATCATCGGCAAGTGGTTCGTGAAGAACAAGGGTAAAGCGCTGGGCATCGCCCTTCTGGGGTCCGGCATCGGCGCCTTTGTTTACAATCCGGCCTGCGCGGCTCTCATTCAGCATTTCGGGTTCCGTACGGCCTATCAGATCACCGCGGGCATCCTGTTCGTCGGTATGATCCCGTATCTGTTGGGCTACGCCTTCAAACCGGAGGACAAGGGGCAGGTGGCGCTGGGGCTGGAAGACAACGCCGCCTCCGCGGGCGGTCCCGCCGCGCCGCGTAAGGAAATGACCGGCCTTACCTACGCCGAGGCCCGCAAAACTCCGGCCTTCTGGGCCGTGTGCTTCATCGCCATCGCGCTCAACGCCTGCACCATCGGCATCTATACCCAGGTTCAGGCCTACCTTACCGACGTCGGATACGCCGCCGTGCTGGCGGCTACCGTGGTCAGCATCATCAGCCTGTGCAACGCCTTCGCCAAAATGTTCTTCGGGTGGCTGGACGATAAAATCGGCACTCGCGGCAACTACATGGTGGCCATGGCGGTGTTCCTGTGCGGGCTGACGGCCATGCTCTTCGTACAGCAGGGCATCGCGGTGTGCTACGTGGCGGCCGTGCTGTTCGGCTTCGGCCTGGCCTGCCCGTCGATCATCACTCCTATGGTGACCATGGCCGCCCTGGGCCAGAAGGACTTCGCCGCCATTTACAGTCGGGTGGCCTCGTTTTTCTTCCTGGGGTCCACCATCGGGCCCATCATTTCCGGGGTGGTGTTCGACTACACCGGCAGCTACCGGTCGGCTATTCTGTTTTATATCGCGCTCTTGGTCATATCCATCGTCATCGGCACCAATTTGCTCCGCAAGAAGGCCCCTGAACCGGCCAAAGCCGCTTAGGCGGCAAGACGCGGGCATTCATATCCATCATCCTAAAAAAGGAGTCGAACTATGCAGGCGACCAGTCGCAAACTGGCGGATATCCTTGCGGAAAAAGGCATGGGCCTGAACCGCACATACGGCGGCACCGGCGGCAACGAAAATGAAATAGCCGACCGCGAGACCTTCCCCTATGAGCCCACGCCCCGCGCCAAAAAGCTCATGGACCTGTATTACAACACCCTGGCTTCCACCTCCACCGAGTGGACCTACTGGTATACCCGCAAGTATGAGCAACTGGAGGGCGAAATCCAGATTATGCGCCGTGCCCATTCCCTGGCGGCCGCTTTTTCGCGGGTGACCACCAGCATTTATCCCGGTGAAATCATCGTGGGCGGCAAGGCGTGCTACCTGCGCGGGTCTTTCCCCATGCCCTGGCTCATCCAGGCCTTTTTCGCGGCCAAGAAAGAAGAATTCAGCCAGAAGGCCGGGGCCACCATCAACGCCATCGACGCCCAGGCCGTGCTCGGCACCGGCGGCGGCAACGTTACCCACGACATGCCCGGCATCGTCTCGCTGGCGGGCAAGTTCGGGGTGCGTACCGAAGAGCTGCCCGGTCTGAACCGGATCACCGATTACTGGGACGGCAAGACCATTCTGGACCTGGGTGAAAAATACAGCGCCCGCGTGCCCGAATTCCATACCAAGAACGAACTGGGGCGCACACTCACCGCCCGGCCCGATTCGGCCTACACCATTCCCGTCGGCCGCGAGGTGGTCAGCTATTACTATCCGCTTCAGATGGGGCTGGACGGCATGATCGAGTTCTGCCGGCGTCGGGCCGCCGAGGTGGCGGGGTATGCCGACGGCGACGGTCTGCGCGGCATGGACCGTTTGTACTACTACGAAGCGGTTATCGTGCTGGTCAAAGGCATCCAGACCTGGATTCAGAACTACGCCAAGGAAGCCCGCCGCCTTAGCGGGCTGACTCGGGACGCCGCCCAGAAGGCCGAGTACGCGGCCATCGCCGAGCGTTGCGACTGGGTGGCCCATAACCAGCCCCGAACCCTGTTCGAGGCCATGCAACTGTGCTGGTTCACCCATCTGGGCCTGGTCAATGAAGAGGTTGCCTCCGGCATTTCTCCCGGGCGTCTGGGCCAGGTGCTCTATCCCTGGTTTGAGCAGGACCTGGAAGCGGGCCGCCTGACCGAACACGACGTGCTGGAAATGCTGGAGTGCATGCGCGTCAAGTTCACCTGCATGGACTTGTTCGTCAGCGGCAGTTCCACCAGCGTGCTGTCCGGCAACACCTTCAACAACGTCAGCGTGGGCGGCCTGACCCGTGACGGCAAGCCCGCCTGCAACCGACTGGAATGGCTCATCCTGCATGCGGCCGAAACGCTTCAGTCGCCGCAGCCCACCTTAAGCGTGCTGTGGGATGAAAAACTGCCGCGCGATTTCGTGCTCAAGTGCGCCGAAGTGGTCAAGACCGGCACGGGGTACCCGGCCTGGATGAACAACCAGGTGGGCATCAAGTTCCTGTGCAAGCAGTACGCCCCCGAAGGGATGACCGAGGAAGAGGCGCGGGCCATGGCCATCGGCGGCTGCCTGGAAACCTCGCCCTGTTGCTGGAAGGAACTTACCCTCAACGGCAAAACTTATGAAATCCCGGTGGGCGCGGGCAACTCTACGTCCATCGGCGTGCATTTCATCTCCAATCCCAAAATCCTCAGCCTGGTGCTGGATAACGGCTACGACCACAAGTACAAGGTTCAGCTTTTCCCGCCCCACGACAAGAAGCTCGAAACCTACGAGGAACTGTGGGAAACCTATTGCGAATACTATAAGTACTGCATCCGCGTGCAGCAGCGCTGCTGCAACATTCAGCACGACATCCACCGCAAGATCGACGTGCCGGTGTGGCAGTCCACGCTGAAGCCCGACTGCCTGGAAAAGGGCTACGAACACGCGAATATGGGTTTCCGGTACAACGCCACCTATAACATCGAGACCTCGGGCACCATCAGCATGGTCAACGCTCTGGCCGCCCTGAAAAAACTGGTCTACGAAGACAAGAAGTACACCCTGGATCAGATGCGGGACGCCATCCACAACAACTTCGGCTTTTACACCGCGTCGGAAACCAAAAACTATTCCATGGGCGAGCAGATCAAAAAGGAAAACATGGAGCGGTACGACGACATCCATTCCGACTGTCTGCTGGCGCCCAAGTACGGCAACGATGAAGGGTACTGCGAAGCCATCCTCAAGCAGTATGAAGACTGGCTGATCCCCACCTGCGCCGAATTCGAATCGCCCTTCGGCAAGCCCATGTACGCCTGCCAGATTTCCGTGTCCACGCACGGCCTGCTGGGCCAGGGCTGCATGGCCACTCCGGACGGACGTCTGGAAGGCACCACCTTTGCCGACGCCTCCATGTCCGCCTATCCGGGCACGGACCGCAACGGCCCTTACGCCCTGTTCAATTCGGCCACGGTGTGGGACCACAGCGATTCGCAGAATTCGCAGATGAACATGAAGCTGCACCCCACCGCCGTGCGCGGCGAGGCGGGCACCGAACGCCTGGCCGACCTGGTGGGCGCGTATATGAAGAAGGGCGGCTTCCACATCCAGTTCAACGTGGTGGACAGCAAGCTGCTCAAAAAGGCCCAGTCCAATCCGGAAAACTATCGCGACCTTATGGTCCGCGTGGCCGGTTTCACCCAGTATTGGGTGGAAATCGGCAAACCCATTCAGGACGAACTGGTAGCCCGCACGGAATATGAAGGAGTATAAGAATATGAGCAAACATAATGATTGTGAGAACTTCGAGTTCTTTGACGTGGCCAAGGGCTACTGCGTGAATAAAAATGGTCTGGTGCCCTTTGACGGCGAAGCCTGCGAATGCTTCCGGCAGAAGGCCAAATGCAAAAACTGCTCCCACTTCAGCCGGGCGGACGAGCAGGGCATAGGCCGCTGCGACGGCCTGGAAGACCGTGATTACTGGGCTCTGGGCGAGCGCGTCGCCCTCAACTGCGAAGGCTACGCCAGGGCCTGAGCCCCGCAAAGCGCGGGGGGAGTCCGGATGGACCGGGGCGCATGGCGCCCCGGGTCGGGGCCCCTCCCGCCCGTCTTGCGTTCTCTTCATCCGTAAGGCGCTTGGCCTCGACGACTGAAGACCTCGCAGGGAGACAATCAACCCCATTCCTCGTATCGGGACCGTCCCGCCTTGACTCTCCGGCGACGGAGTTCAGGCTGTTGCGTCATTCCGGCGGGGCGGCCCGTATGGGGACAAGGGGCATTATGCCCGTGCCGAGGGGGGCGGGAAGGCGGCGTTCCCCCCCCCGTCACGGGGTCAACCACCAGTCTTGAACGGGACGAAGCGTCTCGCCGGAGGAAAAGGGCTTATGGCGGAACGAGAGGGCTTGGTTTTCGATATCCAGGGCTTTTCCGTGCACGACGGGCCGGGGAGCCGCACGCAAATCTTTTTGTCGGGCTGCCCCCTGCGCTGCGAGTGGTGCGCCAATCCGGAAGGGCGTGAGCTGAAGCGTCAGTTGCTGTTCAGTCGGCAGAAATGCCGGTTCGTCAAAAACAACTGCCGTCGTTGTCTCCAGGTCTGTCCCCACGGGGCCGTTGCCCTTCCGACCGTGGAGGGCGGTGAACCGACGTTCGATCACGCCGTGTGCCGCAGTTGCGAGACCTACGATTGCGCCCGCGTGTGCAGTCAGGAGGGGGCGCGCGTTTCCGGCGTATATCGCAGCGTGAGCGAAATTATGAACGTGTTTCGTCGCGATCGGCAGTACTGGAGCAAAGATGGGGGGGCGTCCTTTTCGGGCGGAGAACCCATGCTGCAGAGCGACTTTCTGCTCGACATCCTGCGCGAGTGCAAAAAGGAGGGCATTCATACAGCCATCGAAACCACGGCCTGCGCCCGGACGGAGACGTTTGAGGAGATCATGCGCCTCATAGACTTCGCATTCATCGATGTCAAACACATGGACAGCGAGCGGCACAGGGCCAAAACCGGCGTGGGCAACGAACGAATCCTGGCCAATATTGCCCGGCTGGCGTCGTCCGGCTGGAAGGGGCGGCTCATTCTGCGCATGCCCGTGGTTCCGGACTTCAACGACAGCCTGGAAAACGCCGCTGAAACCGCGCGTTTTATGGAGTCGCTGGGCCTGTTCGAAATCAATTTGCTGCCCTTCCACCGGCTGGGCACGTCCAAGTGGGAGCAGATGGGGATGACCTACGCCTACGCGGACTGCGAGGGGACGCCGCCCGAGCTTATGGAACGTCTGCAAAACGTCTACCTCGATCGGCGGATAGCCTGTTACGTGGGCGACGATGTGTATTATTAACGCATGGTTGTTTTGAAAGCACACGTTGAAATACCGTAGCCTGTCCGCCCGGTTCGGGACCGGAGAGACCCGGCGGGGCGGCGGTACCGTTTCTTCTTCCGACATCCGGGGCATGGCGCGCGCATGACCGGGGTCACGGTTTGCGCCCCGTGATCGCCGGGGCGGGCGCTTGCGGACCACAGCGGCGCGCCATAACGGGAGAGAAGCCGTGGGCAAGGCGTTTTACGGCTGGTATATGGTGATGTTCAACCTGCTGGTGCTGGCATCGGGCACCGGACTGGTCAACAACAGCGCGGGGCAGTTTCTCAAACCGCTGACCGAGGCTCTGGGCATCGCCCGGTCCGAAGCCAGCCTGTACAATTCCTGCCTGACTGTGGTCATGATTCTGCTGGTGCCGCAGCTTACCAAACTGTTCAAGGCGGCGCGGCCGCGCGTGTGGTCCACTCTCGGCGTTTTCTGCGTGGCCGGAGGCTGGTTTTGCCTGTCTTTCGCTCAAAATAAGTGGCACCTGTACCTGTGCGCCGCCGTTATCGGGGTGGGGCTGTCGTTTACCGGCACCACCATGGTGGCCATGATCACCGGCAAATGGTTCGTGAAGAACAAGGGCAAGGCCCTGGGCATCGCCATGCTGGGCACGGCGATGGGAGCCATGATCTATAACCCGGTGTGCGCGGCTCTCATCCAGAGCTTCGGCTTTCGCGCCGCCTACCGGATCACGGCGGGCATTCTGCTTTGCGGCATGGCGCCCTATCTGCTGGGCTACGCATTCAAGCCCGAAGACAAGGGGCAGGTGGCTCTGGGCCTGGCCGAACGCGCGCCGGACGGGGAATGTATCGGAGTCGGGACCTGCGAGATGAGCGGCCTGACCTGGGACGAGGCCAAAAAAACCGGCTCGTTTCTGGCCGTATGCTTCATTGCTATGGCGCTTAACGCTTGCGGCATCGGCATCTATACTCAAATGCAGGCTTACCTGACCGATGTGGGGTACGCCGTGGTGTTGGCCGCCTCGGTAGTGAGCATTGCCAGTCTGTGCAACGGTTTCGCCAAAATGCTGTTCGGCTGGCTGGACGACAAAATCGGCACCAGAGGTAACTTCTGTGTGGCCACGGGCGTGCTCTTCTGCGGCATGCTGACCCTGCTTTTCGTGCGCGAGGGCATCGTGATGTGCTACATCGCCGCCGTGCTGTTCGGAGTCGGCTTGTCCTGCCCCACCATCATTACCCCTATGGTCACCATGGCCGCCCTGGGGCAGAAGGATTTTTCCGCCATTTACAGTCGCGTGGCCAGCTTTTTTTACCTGGGGGCCACCCTCGGCCCCATTGTGTCGGGCTTGGTGTTCGATCTGACCGGCGGCTACCGGGCGGCCATTCTGTTCTATATGGCCCTGTTGGCTGTCTGCGTCCTCATCGGCACCCGCCTGCTGCATCATAAGGCGTATGAAACCAATGCGGAAAGCGCGGCCCCGGTTTCCGCGCGCGCGGAACAGCGAGCGTAGCCGGGGCGAGTCATGCCGGTCCGCGCAAGGCTTTTTCGCCGTCCGGCGGGCGGAGTTCGCCGGGGAGGGAACGCGAACGACCTTGGGACGGCCCGCGGCCGCCGGATTTCCATGTTGCAAACAGAGACGGAGGAAATCATGCCTGATAACGATGCCCATGAGGCGCTGCTGCATGAAATCATAGATTGCGAACTGGCCATGTTTCTGGCCGTGCCCGACGCGGACGGTCCCTCGACCTGTCAGAAACGGCCCAAAACTTTCCGCCTCATGCGCTGGATGAGTCTGTCGGTGCACGACGACTCCACCCTGACCTCGTACCTGAACGATCTGAAGCAGGCCGGGATGCAGGGACGCAACCTCATGGTGGAGAAATACGCCCGCATGGAGGACAGCTTGCCCCCGCTGACGGACAATCCGCTGGTTGACGTCATCACCGGCGAAGAGGCGGATTTTCTGGCCGAGGCGTCCCGGTTGTATCCCCACGCGGTGCCGGGGAGGGGCGGAGACGCCTTCCGTCACTATATGCGTTGCGAACTGGAAACCTGGTCCGATGTCACCCTGGCCCTGTATGGGACGGAAATTCTACGGGCGCGGAACGAGGGCCGCAACCTGGCCCTGGAGCGCTACGAGCGCCTGTGGCGCCGGTTGGGGTACGCCTCGCTGGATGAGCGAGAGGAGGCCGCCCGACTGCGGGAGGGGGCTTAGAGCGGTTTGCCGTTGAAAACGGCGAGTGCTCCGGCGGCCGCCCGCGCCCGCCTGAAAACTACGCTTTTCAGGCGAAATGACGGCAGCGCCGCTAATTTCAAAAGCAAAATACTCTGGCGTCGCTTGACGCGGCACCAGGCGCGCCCCTGAAGGAGGCGCGCGCCGCCGCAGGCGTGTGAGCAAGGCAAAACCGTGTTTTTTGTTTTGCGACCTTCAGGCTTTCGGCGACGGTAACAGCGTGGCATGATGCCGGGAGCCGCGGGGGCTTGCTTATGGGGCCGCATTTCCTTTGTAAGGAAGCGCGGCCTTTGCGCGTTCAAGGCCTCTGCGGCATCCGCTGCATTCACGGCATCCACGGTATCCACGGGCCGCCGTCGCCCGCTCTGTCGTCGGATGCGGGGCGTCGCGTCGGGCGGGGCTGTTCCGACCGTATCGGATTATCGGGCAGAATAATGCCATTGTTTGACATTTTTGGCAAAAAAATATACCCCCGTGCGATACGGAAGCAAGGGCAAGCACGCCGCGCCGCCACGACAAGGCGGCTGTGGTCTGCTTTTTTTGTAACCAGGGGCGGCGCGCCGTCCCATGCAGGCGGAAAGGGAAGATGGCAGAGAACAAGCGGGGTTTTTTCAACAGGGGCTGGGCCAAATACCTGCTGCCCGGCATCGTCCTCCAGTCGGTGCTTATCGGGGGCGGTTACGCGACGGGGCGTGAAATCATCGAATACGGGGCCAAATTCGGCGCCAACGGCTGGATTTCCGGCCTGTTCATCTTTCTGGCCTTCGGCATCATCGCCGTGCTCACCTTCGAGCTGGCCCGCATTTATAAAATTTACGACTATAAATCCATCGTGCGGACCATTGCGGGACCGTTGTGGATCGTCTACGACGTCATCTATTTCATCCTGCTGTTTCTTATCATTTCGGTCATGGCCTCGGCCACGGGCGAAATATTGCAGCAGACCATAGGTCTCAACTACTGGATAGGCGTCATCGCGCTGATTATCATCGCCGGGCTGCTCAATTTTTACGGCAGCCGGGTGGTGGAAAAATTCGAAACCTTCGGCACCATCATCCTGTACGCGGCCTATATCGTCTTTACGGTTCTGGTCATTGCCGGCCGCCATACGCAGATCGGCCAGGTATTCGCCACCCACGACACCAGCTACGTGCCCGGCGCGGGCGTATTGACCGCGGCGGGCTGGGGCATTTTGTACGCCAGCTACAATCTGTCCGCCATCCCCGCCGGGCTGTTTACCCTGCGTCGTCAGACCACCCGTAAAGAGGCCGTCATTTCCGGCGTTATCGGCGCGGCTCTGATGACCATTCCGTGGTTTTTCACCTACTTCGCGGTCATGGCCTTTTATCCCGATCCCCAGGTGCTGGGCGCCTCCGTGCCGTGGCTGACCATGCTTGGGGCCGTATCCGGCAGTCCTTTGCTGGTTATCGTGTTCGGCGTCGTGGTGGGCTGGACCCTCATCGAAACCGCCACCGGCATGATCCACGCCCTTCTGGAGCGTATCGACAAAGGTCTGGCCGACGCGGGCAAACCCTACATGAGCGGTTTCAGCCGGGGCGGCGTGACGGTGATCATCTTTTTGCTGGCCACCATTTTCGCCAAATTCGGCATTATCGACCTCATCGGCATGGGGTATCAGCTCATGTCTTACGGTTTTATTCTGGTTTATCTCATTCCTCTGGTGACCGTGGGCCTGTACAAGGTCGTCAAGTACGGTTCGGTGACGGGCGGGCAGGCTCCGGCCCAAACCGATCCGGCGGCGGGCAAGGCGCTGCGCTGAACGGTCGTAAACCCGACATGCAAGCGCCCCGCCGGACAAACCGGCGGGGCGCTTGAGACTGCGGACGCTTTGTTATCGGTCCGGATCGCCGCGCGGCGTCCGGAGGGGAGCAGCAATATGGAATTTCGCATCGCGGACGGCATACGCCGTCATCTGAAAAAGAGTTACGCCATCGAATCCGAAGACCTTTTCGCCGACTTCGACGTGGACTGCGGCGAAGGCATCAATACGGTCATGGCCTCGGAGCGGGCGCGAGAGGCGTTCGCCGGGCTGAATTTCGCCATGGCCGGGCCGTACCCTCATTCCCCCGCTCTCAAGGACGCCGTCGTGGCCCACGCGCCCAGGTCCTCCGGGCAGAAGGGGCCGGAACGGAACAACATCGTTCTGTGCGACGGCTCCGTGGCCGGGCTGTATCTGGTCAACCGTCTGTTTCTGGAACCCGGCGATCGGGTGCTGGGCTATGTGCCCCAGTTTTCGGAATATGAAACCGACGTGAAGATGCGCGGCTGCCTGTTCGACGCCGTGCCTTTGCGGGCGGAAGACGGGTACCGCTTCGATCCCGACGCCTTTATCGCCGCCCTGCGGCCGGAACACAAGCTGGCCTACCTGGACAATCCCAACAATCCCACCGGACAGGTCATCCCTCTGGCGGCCATCGAGAAAATTCTGCGGGCGGCGGCCGCCCTGAATGTGGCCGTGCTGGTGGACGAGGCTTACGGCGACTATATGGCTCCGGAATGCTCGGCCCTGACCCTGTGGGGCGGGCACGAAAACCTGCTGGTGGCCAAGACTTTTTCCAAGGGCTTCGGGCTGGCCGGACTTCGGGCGGGCTATCTGGTGCTGCCGGATGAACTGGCCCGCGCCGCGGGCAACATCACAAACCCCTATACCGTGTCCGCCCTGTCCCGGCATGTGGCCGCCAGGGCCGTGACCGACGCGGCCTTTCTGACCGCGTTGCGGGACAGGACGGCGGCCATCAAGCGGGAATTGCTGCGGCCCTGGAAGCGCATCGCCGTGGCATGCACCGAACCCACGGTGTCCATTTCTCTGCTGACCCACGCCGACCCCGCCGTGGACCTGGCCCGCGAGTTCGCCAAACGGCGGGTGCTGGTCATATCGGGCTCGGATTTTTCCGGCATCGGCAAAAACTCGGTACGCTTTCGCGTGCCCGCCGCCGGGGATATGGCCGGTGTGCTGGACGTCATCGCGGATATCGACGCCCGCGTATGAATGACCGCAATCAGGACCCTTGGCGCCGATTTCGGCTCCCGGCGTTTTTGAGGAAGCGGCCGGGTGCCGTTGACTGACGACGCCTTGGGAAAGACAACGCGACAAGACGTGCGGGAAGCGTGTCGCAACGGCCGGAGAGGTACGGGAAAAGGCCAAATGGAGCGGAAGCGGGTCAAGGTCGTTATCTGCCGGGTGGAACACAAGGTTTTCAGATCGGTTCCCAAGAGCGTTTTGCCCTTGAAAATACCTGTCGGCCAGGGCCCTGTGTTCCGGCCCGCAGATTTCACGCCTCCATCGGAGCTATCGGCCGCCCATGAATTGCGGCGGCTCCGATGTCGCGGCGCCCTTAGCCGTCCGCGCGAAGCGCGTTACGGATAAGGAGAGCAGAGACGAGCCCCGCTTCGCTCGACTCCTGGAGTATTTTCAAGCTGAAAATGCTTTAACCGTATTACGTTTGTATTAACGGTCATGCCTGGTTGGTATATAGTCATTTCAGACTATGCTGGCCAGGCATGACCTTATTAATGGCTCTGTATGCGTCAGTTCCGGCACTGACGCCATTTTTTGCGAACCGTGCCGTTTTCCTGCCACACATTCAGGAACTTGTCGGAGAGCAGAGGATTGGTAAAAGTGTAGTCGGAGCGCAGATGCATCCCTCTGGTTTCCTTGCGTTCCAGGGCCGCGTGCATGATGATTTCGCCGTTGTCCATGAGGTCCAGGGTTTCAATTGCCCTCATAAGACTGTGGGCGTCGGGCACGGCGATCTCGCTGACGGCGTTTTTCCGCAGGTCGGCCATATACTTCAATCCGGCGGTGAGCAACGTGGCCGAGCGAAGACGGTGCGGGCCTGCGGCGGCGTAGGAATCCATAATCTGCTGTACAGCCAGATTGGCTTCCTTCCATGCCGCGCCCTTTTTCCGTTCAATGAAGCTGCTGTACAACGAAGCTCGCTCCATAACCCAGGGAGACTTTTCTGCTTCCTTGATTTTCGCGGCGGATGCAGCCGCTCCGGCATGACCGCCGGCAATCCAGCCGTAAACGGCCGCTCCGGCAATATCGGCGCGGAAGTTTCCCACCATATCGCCGGCGGCATAGAGGCCGGGAATGGAAGTCTGGCCGTCGATATCTATTTCAAGGCCTCGTCCGATGACATGCGGTTCATACTGCATGAATTCCACCGCGTGCTTGGAAACGTCAAGACCAGTACGATCCATGTAGTCGACAAGAGTCGTCAGCCCCTCACTGATCATGCCTTCGCGCATGAAGGCGAGATCTTCAGGCGTGCTTTGAGTGCAGTCGATATAGGCAGGACCGGTGCCGTTCATGAGGACGTCGGTATAGGCTGAATTCCACACATCACAGGTGATATCGCCCACATAACGGGTCGCCCTGTCCACAAAGGGGCCGAGCAGTTTGCCGTCGGGATATTTATACACGCCGATCCATGTGGACTTTCCGGCACGGGCAAAGAACTTGGGCCCCGCGTGACGGTTGGGCATTTCCATATTGACCGTCTTCGCGCCGATACGCCATGCCTGCGCTTGCGCAGCGCCCGTGCAGGCGGGGCAGAAAGCCGTATTGAAAGGCCAGCCGGGGCTTCCGGCGGCAGGATACAGGCGATTTGCCGTGCCTGTGGAAAGAACCACCTTTTTAGCTTTGATGACGGTGAAAGCGGGGGTGTCTTTAGAGACGTCAAGAGCCAGCGCTCCGGCGATTTCGCCGCCTACTTCTATAAGGTCCACAATGGGCGTATGGTTGATGAGCGCAACGCCTTCCTGTTTGGCTTGACGAGTGAGAACCTGCTTTTGATTGTGGCCGTCGTACTTGAGCCATATACGCGGACGCTCAGGATACGCGTGCCCCATGAATTCGTAGTCATTGCCGAAGGGCTTCATATTGATGCCCCATTCGTGCCAGAGATTCGCTACATGCAGGCTTTCTTCAAGAAAGCGCAGAGAAAGCGTTTCATCATGATAAGCTCCGACCATGCTCTGACGGAGTTCTTTGAGAATAACACGGATATCATTGCCGTGGGCTTTAGGATAATAACAAGCGAAATGGTCGTTTCCCGTGGCGCCGGAGCCGGAACGCCGGGTATCGGCTTTTTCGGCCACCAGTGTTTTGGCGCCTGCACGGGCTGAAGCTATAGCCGCGCAGAGACCGCCTATGCCGCCGCCGACGACCAGAACATCGGTGGAAATGGGAGCGTTGAATTCAAGCATGTCTATCTCCTATGCGTGAAGGGTGTTCGCATCGACATGCAGCACCATATAGTTGAGGGGAAGGCGAAGTTCCACGGCTTCGGCCGGGCAGTCGAGAACGCAGGCGTTGCAGTGCCAACATTCTTCAGGGTAGGCTACCTGGGGAATCTCTCCTTTTTTATGTTTAAATATGTTCATGGGACAAATGGTTGCGCACATGCCGCAGTGGGTGCACTGTTCGGTATGAATGATGGGAGGCATGACAATCTCCTGAATAAGGGTATACCCCGTATAAAGTTATGAATGGAAAAATGACCGGCATGACTTTGTGAATGGACATCGTGTATTATTTATACTGAAGGCATGGGGAAAATGGTGTTGCCGAGCAGTATCCCGCAGAACAAAGCTATCATGGAACAGACTATCAGCACGGAGAACCCGTAGACGATATAGTCACGCGGCGAAGAATATCCTTCCGAGCCAAGCATGGCGGCGGCAATGGGAACGGACGACACGGAAAACATAATGCCCACATTGCACAGCATGCCGACAGTAAGACAAACAACCACCGGGTTCAGCCCGTAGTGCGCGGCCAGGGTAGCCGTTACGGGAATGAACAGTCCCACGACGGCAAGATTCACGATGACCTGAGAGAGCATGGCGCCGATGAGCATGATGACGAACCATACCAGCAGCGGCGGCATATCGCCGATGGCATGGATAAGAATATTGCCCAGCCACTTGTCCACTCCGCCGGCGACCAGGTTTTCGCCGAACAAAATGGCGCCTGCCATAAAAATGATGATGCCCCAGTCCACAGAATTTACACAAGACTTCCAAGACATGGCGAATTGGAATGTGCCGCTGTATTTGTCCCTTTTGATCGGCAGAAAGAGCAGACTGCATCCCATAAGCAGAGCTGTGGACGCCGGTGCGAAAAGCGCGGTCCCCATTTCCCAGTTCAGCATTTTGGATATGGGTTGACCAAACACCCAAAGCAGCATCGCCAGCCCCATGACAAACATGGAAGCATGCTCAAACGCCGTGACCGATCCGAGTTCTTCCCGCTTTTTTTGAATATATTCGCTGGAGTTGCTTATCAGGCCGTCTTTGCGGGAGGGAAAGAACACATAGGCCAGAAGCACCATCGCAAGCAACATAAGCAGACATACGGGCATCCCGAGAGCGGTCCACTCCGCAAACGTAACGTTGTAGTTCAGCGAAGAAGCTATGACGCCTATCACCACCAGATTGGGGGCTCCGCCTATGGGCGTTCCGGCCCCTCCAAGGGCGGAACCGACGCCGGACATGACGCATAAACCGCGAATGGTATTGCTTTTGCCCGGTTCGGCGTTAATGCCTTTACCCATAGCCACAGCCAACGACACAAACAGAATGGCGACCGGGATATTGGGAACAATGGTGGAAACAAGCCCGGTAGCAAAGGCGAACACCAACATAAGACGTCTGGGTCGTCCCTTGATCCACGGCAGACTCAACACCCAGTAAGCATATCTGGTGATGAGTCCGCTGTCCTTCCAGGCCCCGAGAATCATCATGGCGCCGACCATCAGCATGAGATTGGAATTGGCGAAAATGGCGTAGGCCTTGACCGGAGGCATGACATCCACGATGCCGTAAATAAGAATGCTGAGGAGGGAGACCGCGCCAAGCGGAAAAAGTTCCGTGATCCACCACACGAGAATCCATGCCGCCGCGGCAAGATGCTTCATGCCCTTATGGCCGAGCCCTTCCGGGGCCGGGCATTGCAGGATAAGCAAGCAAAGTATCGGACCGAGCAGAAAAAATATGATCTGCCTGTTGCGATAGAGGATGTCTTTCATCAGTGCTCCTTATGAGGTTTCCCCTCATGTGACAACGCTGTATCAGCGCGAAAATGAAACATTCCGTCTTCAGCAGAATTTGAGTCTCCATTTTCTCAAAGAAGCAGTCGTCTGGCCGGGCCCTTCCCAAAGCGGAAGGGCCCGGGCGGAACGTCTATAGCATCCGGCGCTTGCGCCATGCCGTAACAGGCTTTCCCTCCTTCAGTTCTACAGTGATGAACTTCTCGCCGTCGGAAATATTGGTAAAGGGACAGTCGGAGCGGATATGCTGCACCCTGGTTTCCCGTCTTTCACGGGCCGCCGTCATGACCGCCTCGCCAAGATCGATGAGATCGAGCACTTCCAGTCCACGCATCAGCATGTGCGAGTTGGGAACAGCCATGTCGCGCAGGGCATGGGCGCGCAGATCCGCCATATACTTCAGACCGGCCCGGAGCAGGGTTTCGGAGCGCGCACGCGGAGCCGCGGGGCAGTAATCGTTCATGAGCTGCTGCAGAGCGATGTTGAACTCCTGCCAGGGCGCGCCGTTTTCGCGACGCAGCAGCTTGTCATACAAGGCCAGGCGCTGCTCAATCGAAGCGTCCGAAAGCGTTTTGTCGGAAAGTTGAACATCGCGGGCATACGCCGAGGCGTGCTCCGCGCTTATCCACCCCCACGTCACCGCCCCGGCAATGCCGGACCGGAAGTTGCCTATGGGATCGCCCGCGACATAAAGGCCCCTGATATTTGTGGAGCCGGTTTCGTCGATTTCCAGGCCTCGCCCGAAAAGCAGGGGTTCGTAGCGCCCGAACTCAACGGCATGATGCGCGGGGTCTATGCCTTCCTTGTCCATATAGTCCAACTGAGAGGTCAGCCCTTCGCTCACCATGCCCTGGCGCATGAACTGCAAATCTTCCGGAGAGGCCTCGGAGCAGTCCAGATAAGCCGGTCCTGTGCCGTTGTTCATGACGTCAAGAAAAACGGATTTCCACACGTCGGAAGTATTATCGCCGAGTTCACGGGTAGGTTTGCGAACAAAAGGCCCTATGGGACGCCCGTCGGGGTACTTGTATACGCCTATCCATGTGGCTTTGCCGCAGCGCGCGAAATATTTGGTGCCCGCATGAGTATAAGGATATTCCATATTTACCAGCTTTGCGCCGATGCGATATGCGGAAGCCATGCCCCCCGCGCAACTCGGGCAAAAACCGCTGTTAAACAGCATTGCCGGAGTCATGGAGCTGGGATACAGCCGGGTGGAACAGCCCGTGGCCATGATGACGGCCTTCGCCCGCACCAGAACAAAGGAGGGCTCGTCTTCTTTTACATTCATGAGCACGGCGCCGCTTACACGCCCGTTTTCGGCCAAAAGATCCGTTGCGGGGTGATGGTTGAGAAAGGCGACGCCGACTTCTTTGGCCTTTTTTACCAGAATTTCCTTTTGATTATGTCCGTCGTATTTGATGTACATACGCGGACGATCCGGAAAAGCATGCCCCATATATACATAGTCCGGCCCGAAGGGCTTCATGTCGATGCCCCACGAGTGCCAGCGGTGAACCATTTCCGCGGTCCGCTCCAAAAAAACTTTGGTAAGCTGAGTGTCATGCCACGGGCCAACCTGCCCCGCCAGCATCTCGTTGATCATTTCCTTGAGCGTTATGTTTTGAATCTCCGGCATAAAACACAAAAAATGATCGTTTCCCGTCGCCCCGGAACCGCTGCGACGCACATGGGCCTTTTCCGCCACAATTGTTGAAAGCCCCTGTTCTCCGGCGCATATCGACGCCATCAGACCGCCGATGCCTCCGCCCACAATAAGAATATCGGTATCCACCGTCTTATGTATATTCAGCATAATTATCTCCCGTTAGGATTAAGCTCGGATGCATCAATATGGAGCATCATAAACGGAGCAGGAATACGAAGAGAAATTGCATTTTGACGGCAATCCAGAACGCATGAATTGCAATGCCAGCATTCATCGCCATAAACGACCTGAGGTTTATGGGTTTCCTTATGAGGACGAAATACTTGCATGGGACAAATTTCCATGCAAACGCCACATCCTATACACTTTGTCTGATCAATCAGAGGCGGCATAAGTTTGCTCCTTTGCTTGCGAAAGCCTTTGGGCTTCTCATGTATTGCTGTTCAGCCCTTGGAATGCTCTGAGTATGCAAGCCTTATGCCTTTTAATTATTATTAATTAATTTAATATGTTATTTAAAAATAAGCAGTCTCGGACATGGGGATGTGACTATTTTCTCAATTTGTATTATGCAAATGTATGTTGATATTGCTCATATCCGCGGAGGCGCCATGACTGACCCCGGATTCGCTTTCACGCACATCACAAAAGAACATATTCAGCCCTTGGCTCAGTTGTGTCTTGCCGAATTGCGCAGGCAGGGCATGGGCCGCGCTTTGAAGGTGTTGCTTGAAATCACGCGTCAGTTCAGCCCTGTCAGTCGTATCAACGGCGTATTCATTTCCAGGGACGGAAATTCTATCCTCAATATTTTCGACACACAGCCCAATGATCGCATGGTGTCCTATTATCTGTCGCCCGAGCAGACAGCGTCCATAGCCGCGAAACAGACTCTATGGAAAAAAAAGATCGCCGTCAGACTGGAAGACATCAATAAACCTACCCTTATTAATGACTTATCCAGCTATAAAGAACATGCGCTTCTCAATAATTCTCTGTACAACGGCATTCCTTTTCTGAGGCATAATGCACTGCTGCGCCTGCCCGTTTTTACAATGGAGCCGTTTGTATTTGTCTTTAATTTCTGGTCGGACATGGTTGGCGCGTTCACGCCGGAACATATGCCCCTTATGCAGGAGTTGATCGGTCCGCTGGGAAAAGAACTGGAGGCAAATTTTGCTTTGTCCGACCCGGAGCAGTATCGGGAACAGGAGGAAATGGAGCTTTCAGAAAAGTCGGAGCCTTTTCTCGACTTTTACGTAAGACAGCTTGAACACTGCCCGGGGCTGCGGGATGTATGCGGGCTGATACGAAAGGTGGCCCGGACCGACGCCACCGTCATCATTCAGGGAGAAACGGGCACAGGCAAGGAATTTGTCGCCTGCGCCGTTCATGAACAGTCGCCCCGCCGAGAGAAGCCGTTTGTCGTCGTCAACTGTGGCGCTATTCCTTCCACGCTTATAGAGAGCGAACTTTTCGGCCATGAAAGAGGAGCCTTCACAGGGGCCGTAAGCACCCATAAAGGCTATTTTGAGCAGGCGCAGGGAGGCACCATTTTTCTTGATGAAATTGGGGATCTTCCGCTTTCTGCTCAAGTCAAGCTTTTGCGTGTGCTGGAAAAAGGTCATTTCGTACGGGTAGGCGGCGACAGAGCCATGAGCCTTGATGTCCGCATCATCGCCGCCACTAATGTCGATCTCGACGCAAAAATGCGAAAAGGGCTTTTTCGACGGGATTTATGGTACCGTCTGGCGGTATTTCCTATGAGCATTCCTCCTTTGCGGGAACGCCGGGACGATATTCCCCATCTGGTCAAAGAATTTTTGCTCTCAAAAGCTCAGAGCCTGAAATTGAATTTTCGAGGAAGCGTTTCGGAAAAGGAAATCCGTCGTCTCTACGATTATGACTGGCCGGGCAACGTCCGAGAACTGGAACATGTGGTGGAGCGCTCCCTCATCATCCACGACAACGACAAGGGAATTCTCCATTTTGTGCTGCCCGGCGAGTCGATGGGGGAAATGATTTCTTTCCCTTTGTCGTCCGCCGCGGAACGCAACGACAAAACAAACGAATTTGTCTTGAATCCGTCAGAGGGCGGGCATTGGCCCACACTGAAAGAAGTGGAAGAAAGGCATATCAGAGAAACGTTGAAAAAGACTAAGGGCAAAATGCTTGGGGTTGACGGCGCCTCCACGCTTTTAGGCATTCATTACAGCACCCTTCGCGCAAAAATGCAGAATATGGGGCTACCTCTGCCGCGTGAGGCGCAGAGAAAAAATTTTTCTTCGTGACGCTATGCATGAAGTAGCCCCATCGTCAGTAAGCGCAGCGCTCCTTGAGCGACGCCCCGCCGCGCTTGCCGTCAAGCGCGCCCTATACCGACACGGCCTTTTTATTTCGCCAGGGCTTTGACGATTTCCGCGATGTACAGAGTGTGGAAATCCCGTTCGGGGTACTGCCGGTCTATGATGCTTTTGTCCAGAAAGGCGGCCGGATCGTAGGGCTGGGCAAAGAGTTTCCTGCAGAACAGGGCCGTGTGGGCTTCGGCGAAGTAGGGAATGCCGTCCTCGCGGGCCGGGGTCAGGCCGCAGCGGGCCATTTTATCCTCGTTCCGGCCGGATACCGAGCCCAGATAGGACAGGGCCTTGCGATGCTCGTCGCCCAGAAAGGACAGGGAAAAGGCGGGTTCCGCGTCCAGAAATTCCTTGGTGTAGCGCTGGGGCCGCACGACCACGAAGGCCACGTTTTTGCTCCACATCACGCCCAGTCCGCCCCACGAGGCGGTCATGGCGTTGCACTTGTCGCGGCCCGCCGTGATCAGCATCCAGCCCTTGCCGATGAGGGAAAAAGGGTTGTCTTGCAGGGCCTCGGGGTTGATCGGCTTGAATTCCGACATGTCGAATCTCCTGTTGGGAATATGCGTGTATTGTCCCGCGTTCGGGCTTTGGGCGCAAGCCCTCGATAATCCGCGCGGGCTCAGGTGCGGGGGGCCGGGCCGTGCAGCAGGGCCGCCAGTTCGGTCAGGGCGGCGCTCAGTTCGTCGCGCTCGTCCACGCCGCCCAGGGCCAGGCGTACGCCATGTTCGGGCGTGGTGTGGCCCATAAGGAAATGTTCGCCCTCGGCCACCAGCACGCCCCGCCGCCGGGCCGCGTCGGCAAAAGCCGCGCCCGTCCAGGGCCGGGGCAGCCGCAGCCAGCAGAAAAAGCCCGTGTCGCGCGATTCCAGGCCGAAACCGTCCAGAACGGAACGGGCCAGGCGGTTGCGCGCGGCGGCTTCCGCCCGTTTGGCGGCCAATACGCGGTCGGCCGTGCCGTCCTCGATCCACAGAGCGGCCAGTTCGGCCATAAGCGGCGGCACCATGGAAATAGTGTAGGCAATGGTCCGCTCCAGTTCCGGCAGCAGGTGCTGGGGCGGGCACAGGTAGGCCACGCGCAGGCCGCCGCCCAGAATTTCGCTGGTGGCGGCGATCAGGCAGGTGCGTTCCGGGGCCAGGGCCGAAAAGGGCGGGGCGTCCGGCGCGCCTTTTTCGGGCAGCAGCGACAGGGCGAACACGTCGTCCTCGATAATCAGCGCGTCGTGGCGGCGGCAGACCTCCGTCAGTTCGCGCCGCCGCGCGGCGGGCACGGCCCCGGTGGTGGGGTTGCGGCAGGTGGGCATGAGGTATACGGCGGCCACGCCCCCGCTGCGGCAGGCGGCGTCCAGAGCGTCGGGCAACATGCCGCTTTCGTCGGAGCGGACGGGGACCACGTGCAGGCGCAGGCGTCGGGCCAGTTGTTTAAGCAGGGGATAGCCGAGTATTTCCGTCGCGATGCGGTCGCCGGGCTTGCACAACGAGGTGAGGATGGTCACCAGAGCGTGCTGGGACCCCGCGCAGATCAACAGATCGTCCGGGTCCACGGCCGCGCCGTAGCGCCGGGCCCAGCGCGCCCCGGCCGCACGGTGCCTCTCCAGGCCGCCGGGGCGCTGGTAGCGCTGCAGCTCGCACAGGTCGCGGGCCGCGCGGCCTTTCGCCGTCCCGGCCAGGCGGGCCAGGGCTTCGCCCAGGGAGGGGTTGAGCCGTTCGAAGGGAGCGATGAAGCCCAGGTTGCGGACCGGACCGGTTCCGCCGCGTCCGGCCGCGCCGTCCGCCGGGCCCGGCAGGTCAGGTCCGCCCAGGACGGCGTCTTCGGTCAGAATGTCTACATCGGGCCGCGCTTCGGCAATAAAGGTGCCGCGTCCGGTAATGCCCACGGTCAGGCCGCGGCGGGCGGTTTCGGCGTAGGCCCGGGTGACGGTGCCCACAGTGACGCCCAGCGCCCCGGCCAGTTCGCGCTGGGTCGGCAGGGCCTCGCCGGGCGCAAGCAGCCCCCCGGCCACGCCCCGTTCCACGGCGTCGGCCAGGGCCAGATATTTGGGCGAGGAGGGTACGTACAGATCGGCCAGCTTCATGGACGTTTTGTCACCGCGACAATGTTTATTGTCCCCGCGCCGGGCCGGACGCTCGGCACGGCGCGCCGGACGCGCTACAAGAAAAGCGGATCGTTCCCGCGTCGTGGGCGGCCTTGCCGCAGGCGACGCGGGTCCTGTTTACCATAAAGGAGAACGACATGGAACACGGCACCTTGCGACTGAAAACCGGCCTGGCGGATATGCTCAAAGGCGGAGCGATCATGGACGTGACCAGCCCCGAACAGGCCGAAATCGCCCAGGAGGCCGGGGCCTGCGCGGTCATGGCTCTGGAGCGCGTGCCCGCCGACATCCGGCGCGAGGGCGGCGTGGCCCGCATGGCCGATCCGGGGCTGGTGCGCCGCATTATGGACGCGGTGAGCATCCCGGTCATGGCCAAGGTGCGCATCGGGCATTTTGTGGAGGCCCGCATTCTGGAACACCTGGGCGTGGACTACATCGACGAGAGCGAGGTTTTGACCCCCGCCGACGAGCGCTTTCATATCGCCAAGCACGATTTCGAGACGCCCTTCGTGTGCGGGGCGCGCAATCTGGGCGAGGCCCTGCGTCGCATAGCCGAGGGTGCGGCCATGATCCGCACCAAAGGCGAGCCGGGTACGGGCAACGTGGTGGAGGCGGTGCGCCACTGCCGTGTGGTCCTGGGCGAAATCCGCGCCTTGTGCGCCCTGCCCGGAGAAGAAGTGCCGGGCTTCGCCAAGGAAATAGGCGCTCCCTTGGAGCTGGTGGAGCGCGTCCGCGCGGAAGGCCGCCTGCCCGTGGTCAACTTTGCCGCCGGAACAACGTATGCAGGAAAGGGGCTGGTGATGCCGCGCATAGGCGTGCTGGCCCTGCAGGGGGCCTTTCGGGAACACGTCCGCGCCCTCGAACGCTGCGGAGCCGAGGCGGTGTTGATCCGCAAGCCTTTGGGGGGCGGGCCTCACGGGGGGCTGGACGGTTTGGACGGATTGATCCTGCCCGGCGGAGAGAGCACCTCTATGGGCCGCCTGCTGACGGACTGGCGACTGCTGGACCCCATCCGCCGCTGCGGCCTGGACGGCATGCCGCTGTTCGGCACCTGCGCCGGATTGATTTTGCTCTGTCGGCGGATCATGACAAGCGCGGTTCAAGCCTCATCCGCGGAAGAGGCCGGGCCGCGTCCGCCCGAACTCCGGCCTTCGGACCAGCCTCGCCTGGGCTTGTTGGACGCCACGGTGCTGCGCAATGCCTTCGGGCGACAGACGGACAGCTTTGAATGCGATCTGGAGGTGCGCGGGGTAACGGACGCGAGGCGGGAAAGTTCACCGCATCGTCCGATGCGCGCCGTGTTTATCCGCGCTCCTCTGCTGCTGGATTGCGGGCCGGATGTGGACATTCTGGCCCGCGCGCCCGGCCGGGACGAAGAGAGCGGACAGCCCGCGGCCGTGCGCCAGGGCCGGGTGCTGGGGGCATCCTTTCATCCCGAATTGACCGACGATCTGCGCTTGCATGCGTATTTTCTGTCCTTGATCCGCTGAGGCCTCCGGCGTCGGCATTCCGCGTGAGGGGCAGGGCGGACGCATCGTATGCGTCCGCCCCGATGGTGGCGTTCTTCTCCTTGCGTGAGTGAACAAAGTCGGTTATAGGTCCGGGTGACAGAACGTTAACCGAGGGTCGACGATAATGCGCATGCTTTCCTGCTGAATCTGATCTTCCCATATCAGTGATGAGGCGTGGACGGCTCCGGCCGCGTCCCGCTTCGGCAGCCGCTTCAAGCGCTGACGCGCGGCGTCTTGTGCTTGAAGACAGCAGCGACAGCCGTTTTCGTCGCGTTTCCGCCGTCAGGGCGGAAACGGTCGCCGTCCGCCTCCACGGGCGAAGCGACGCCTTTCGCGGCAGCGTATGTTCCGACGCGCGCGCCCCGGATTTCGGGTCCGGAGCGTTGTTCGCCGCAAGGATAGCATGACGCGGGAGAGGAAACGGCAATCGTGCCGCTTCCTCTTTTTTTGCGTCTTGTGTTTGCGGCCTGTTCGGTCGAAACCGGGGCGCGGCGGCGACCCCCGCGAGGGGCCTGGCCCGGAGCGACCGGGCGGCGTGGGGAGTCCGCAAAGGCGCGTATGGCTCTTATTGCTTTGAATCATGTGACATTTGCCCACGAAGGGGCTCCTCGTCCCCTGTTCGACGACCTTTCCCTGCGTCTGGACACAGACTGGAAATTGGGCCTTATCGGCCGCAACGGCAGGGGCAAAACCACTCTGCTGCATCTGCTGGACGGGACTTTGCCCCATGCCGGAAATATCGACATGCCTTTGCCCACGCACCGTTTCCCTCCCGCCGTTCCCGATCCGGAACTACCCGTCGGGGCGTTGGCGCGCCTGCTGGTTCCGGATTTCGCCCCTTGGCGCTGGCGGCGGGAACTGGCCTTGCTCGGCGTGGCCGAGCTTGAGGCGTCGGCCTGGGAAGCGCGACCCTTTGCCCGCCTGAGCGGGGGCGAACAGACCAAAGCCCTGTTGGCGGCTCTGTTCGCCCACGATACGGGCTTTCCTCTCATCGACGAACCCACCAACCATCTGGACGCCGCGGGTCGCGCCGCTCTGGGCCGCTACCTGGCCCGCAAACGGGGCTTCGTGCTGGTCTCCCACGACCGGGCGCTGCTCGACGCTTGCGTGGATCACGTTCTGGCTCTGACCGGCGACGGACCGCAACTGCAACAGGGTCGTTACAGCGACTGGAAACGCAACAGGGAATATGCCGAGGCCTGCGAGCGGGCGCGGCACGACAAACTGCGCAAAGACGCCCGGCGGCTGACCGAAGCGGCCCGGCGCAGCGCGGGCTGGTCGGAGGCCGTGGAACGCTCCAAAATAGGCGCGCACGTGCCCGACCGGGGCTTTGTCGGTCACAAGGCCGCCAAGATGATGAAGCGGGCCAAGGCATTGGAGGTTCGGCGCGACAAGGCCGCCGAAGAGGCCGCCTCGTTGCTGCGCCACGTGGAGGAGCGCGAACCGCCGGTCTTGTGCCCGCTGCCGTCCCGGCCGGGGCGACTGCTCGAAGCAGCGGACCTCAGCCTTTGGTATCAAGCGGAGCGACCTTTGTGCCGGGGGCTGAACCTGGTAGTGGAGCCCGGGCAACGACTGGCGATAAGCGGCGGCAACGGCTCGGGCAAATCCACGCTGTTGCGGCTGCTGGCCGGAGAAGAAACGGTCGGAGCGGGCTTTTCCGGACATCTGCGCCGCGCTTCCGGGCTCAAAGTATCCTATGTCGCCCAGGATTGCGGTTTTCTGCAAGGCGATCCGGCGAACTTCCCGATCCTGCGGGGGCTGGACCCCGCGCGCTTCCGGGCCGTGCTGGATCGCTTGGGCATGGGCGGCAAGGCGGACAAATCTCTGTGGAACAGGGATATGCGTCTGTACAGCGACGGGCAGAAGAAAAAAATGTTGCTGGCGGCCGGTCTGTGCGCCGAGGCTCATCTGTACGTGTGGGACGAACCTCTCAACTTTCTGGATATCGAGGCGCGCGAGCAGATCGAAAACGCATTGCTGGCCGCCGGACCCACTCTGGTTTTCGTGGAACACGATCGGGCCTTTACGGAGCGCGTCGCCACGGATAAACTGGATTTGCAGGCCTTTTTTTCCCGGCCCTGCACCGGGCCGCGCTCCGTTTTTCATTGACTCGTTTCGGGCTTGGCCGGAATATACGGAAAATCATCGTCCATAAGGAGCCGCACCATGTTTGAATCAGCCTCGTTGGGCCGGGCGTATGCCGCCGAGGAATACAAAAGATTGGCCGAGGAATGGCGCATGAGGCTGTTTCAGGCGCAACAGGACGCCCGAGCGGCGGGAGTGCCCGTGCTGATCACGGTGGCGGGCGTGGACGGCTCCGGCCGGGGCCAGGTCGCCAACCTGTTGTCGGAGTGGATGGACGCCAAGGGAATCCACAACCATACCTTCTGGTTGGAAACGGATGAGGAACGCGCCCGGCCTGAGGCCTGGCGCTACTGGCGCAGCTTGCCGGGAGCCGGGGAAATAGGCGTGTTTTTCGGAGGCTGGTACGGGGGAGCCATTCGCACCTTCTGCTGCGGCGGCATGGAGGAAAAGGATTTTGAGGCCCGTATGCAACGCCGGGTGCGTCTGGAGCGGGCGCTGGCCGCCTCGGGCATGGTGTTGGTCAAGTTATGGCTGCACCTCGACCGCGCAACTTTTAAAGAACGCCGGAAAGAACGAAAAAAGCACAAGGAGATTCACCACTTCGCCCCTTATGACAAACAGAGCGGCGAGGAGTACGAGGCTTTGATCCGGGCCGCCTCCCGCGCCGTTACCCTGACCGATCGGGTGGACGCGCCCTGGACTCTGGTGGATGCCAAAAACCCGCACTTTCGGGACATTACGGTGGTCCGCGCCGTGACCGAAGCCGTGGAGCGCGCCCTGGCCGCCCGCAAGGCCGGGCCGCCACCGCCGGACGCGGCGGCCCCCGCGGAGGATTTGCGGGAGGCGGCCCGGCCCGCTGTTGTTTCGGCTCTGGATGCATTCGACCTGTCCGCCGCCTGCGCTCACGAGGCCTATGGCAAGGAGTTGGCGGAGCTTCAGGCCGATTTGTTCGATCTCAGCTACCGGGCGTACCGCAAGGGCATTTCCAGCACTCTGGTGTTCGAGGGCTGGGACGCGGCGGGCAAAGGCGGAACCATACGCCGTCTGACGGCGGGCGTGGACGCGCGCATCACCCGGGTCATTCCCGTCGGGGCGCCCACGGACGAGGAACTGGCGCACCATTACCTGTGGCGTTTCTGGCGGCATGTGCCTATGGCGGGTTTCGTCACGGTGTACGATCGCTCGTGGTACGGCCGGGTCCTGGTGGAACGGGTGGAGCATCTGACCGCGCCGGACGACTGGCGGCGGGCCTATGCCGAAATCAACGATTTTGAGGAGCAGTTGCGCGAGGGCGGCAATATTCTGCTCAAGTTCTGGCTGCACATCTCGGAGGACGAGCAGCTCCGGCGCTTCCGCGAGCGGGAAACCGTGCCCTGGAAAAAGTACAAGATCACGCCCGAAGACTGGCGCAACCGTGACAAGCGCCGGGATTACCTGGTCGCGGCGGACGAAATGTTCGCCCGCACCAGCACGGACTACGCCCCTTGGCACATCGTGGCCGCGGAAGACAAGAAATGCGCCCGCCTGGAAGTGCTGCGCCTGTACCGCGACGCGC
Source organism: uncultured Desulfovibrio sp. (assembly GCA_900541395.1). Classification (GTDB taxonomy): domain Bacteria; phylum Desulfobacterota; class Desulfovibrionia; order Desulfovibrionales; family Desulfovibrionaceae; genus Mailhella; species Mailhella merdigallinarum. The sequence goes on along the minus strand of UQJT01000004.1, from coordinate 45,482 downwards.
TGAAAAAGGCGCTGAGGGAACGGCGCTGAGGCGGGGACGGGCGTCCGCACAGTCTTTTTTGTTCCGACATAGTGGGGATTTTTCCGGCGGCGCCCGGCCGCCGGGCAGCCGGATTTCTGCGGCCGCTTTGCGTTGCGGGTGAAAAAAGCAAGGGGCGGCCCTTCGGAGGATGTATGACAGCACAATGGTCTTTGGTATTGTATACCCTGCTGACGCAATGGGCGGCCGGTCTGGCCGTGTTCACGGCCTGGAAGACGCGACGGGCTCTGCGGGCCGGAGAACGGCCGTCCGGGCCCGCCTGGGCGCCGGTGACGGCGGCCGCGGCTCTGGGCCTGGTCATGTCGCTGTTCGGGCAGTGGCATCCCGGCGAGCTCTTGCCCGGTCTCGAAGGTTTGGCTTTTACCGTGTTGTTGGCCGTGGCCTTCATGGCCTGGCATCTGCGGGGCGGCAAGATATTGAGCGTTTTGGCCGCCTCGGCCGGCGTAGTCGGCGTTCTGCTCCAGGGGCTGCGCTGCGCGCCCTTGCCCGCGCCGTCTCCGGTGGGCGTGCTGTTCCTTTGGATGTTTGCCCTCGGCGCCTGGACGCTGGGCGCCTCCTTTGCGCAACTGGGGCGGGGGAGCGAACAGGGGTTTGCCCGGCCCCTGCGCCTCGGCTTATGGCTTTTGCTGGTGACGCTGGTCCTGGTGCCCTGCCTGGGGGGGACGTTCGTCGATACCTTGATGCGCCTTTTGTCCGTGGCCTGGATGGAATTTTTGCCCTACTGGGCGGCGGTCATGGCCACGGGCGTGGCGATCGGGCTGTCCTATATGGGGCGGGCCACCGCCCCCGTTCAGGCCGCTCTGGTGCTGGTCGCCGCGTTTTGCGTGCGGGCGACCATGTTTGTGGGCGGAGCCGATCTTTTTCTGTAAGCGCCGAGCCTGGCGGCATATTCGTAGCTCAGTTGTTTTTGAGAGTTATCATATTGAAAAAATAGGATAAAAAATATTTTGAAAAAATTTTACCCCGCAAGATACCCCGAAAATTCGGGGGGGTATCTGACGAGGCAGGATGTCTCCGGATAATCAGGAAAAAGAGGGAGACGGACGAAACAGCGTGAGAACGGGGTAGAAGGGGGCTTCAATGAAGTGCAGTAGTTCAGACTTGAGCTGACAGATGTCTCCGCTTTGACGAATTTTCCTTCCTTGCAGCTTGCAGACGATCTTGCTCCGCGATCCCGCAGGGAAACGCTTTGCATTTCCTCAAAACGTTTTGTTCGGCTCGCGGAGCGTTTCAATCACGAAATACTCTTGAATCACGGCTGCCCTGAAACCGATCTGCGTTTCAGATGCGCGCGCAGGGTGGTGTAATGAATGCCGAGAAGCGCCGCGGCGCCTTTCGGCCCGGTCAGGCGGCCGCCCGTCTTTTCCAGAACGGCGTCGATATAGCGCGAGTTGAGTTCCTCCAGCGTGGGCCAGCCCTGAAACGGCTCGATAGGGCTGTGCTTCCTTGAGCCTGATTCCGGCAAATCAAAGTGCAGTTCGCCTGCGGTACTGCCGGAACGGGAATTGATGAGCGCCCTCTCCACCACATGTTCAAGTTCGCGCACATTGCCCGGCCAGTGGTACAGATACAGCCTGTCCTCCTCGTCATGCGAGAGTTTTGGCGGTAGGTGGAGCTTCATCTTTTTTGTCTTGGTGCTGATGAAGTATTCCGTGAGCGTTTTGATATCCGTCCTGCGCTGGCGGAGCGGAGGCACGGAAATGGGGTACACGGCCAGACGGTAATACAGATCCCGCCGAAAGCTCCCCTCGTCGACCATCCGTTCCAGATCCCGATTGGTAGCGGCCACAAAACGCAGATCCACGGAAATCTGCCGGGGATTGCCCACGCGCATGATGGTCCTGCTGTCCAGCACACGCAGCAGCTTCACCTGGGCCGACAGAGGCAGTTCTCCCACCTCGTCGAGAAACAGCGTGCCGCCCGCCGCGAGTTCAAAGTACCCCACACGCGTGGCATGCGCTCCCGTAAACGCGCCTTTTTCATGCCCGAACAGTTCGCTGTCCACAAGGTTTTCCGCTATCGCTCCGCAGTTCACGCGCACAAAGGGCCCCTTGCTGCGCGGCGAAAGCTCATGCACGGCTTCCGCCACGCCTTCCTTGCCGGCTCCCGTCTCTCCCGTAATCAGCACCGTACTTTCCGTAGGTGCCACTCTGGCCACCGCTTCACGCACCGCCGCCAGCCCGTCGCAGCGCTTCAGCCCCTCGTACCCGGTGCCGGACTCGGAAAGAGGGACGGCAACGCTTTCGATATGAGAAAACTTGTCCTGGAGCTCGGCATTCATTGGCTGAATCAGTTTTCTCAGTTGCTTTATGTTTTCATGGGTAAATGCGTTCCGCCTGTTGCTCCAGAAATTGATCAGAAAAACATAGACGCCGCGCCGGAACAGGGGGAGCCGCAGCAAAGAGGTATGCTCAAAAAAAGGGAGACGGCAATCGGGCATATCCCGGCACAGCCGCTCCTTGTATTGTGCCAGATTCCCCACGAGCAGGGGCTCGGAAAGACGCTCCGGTTCAATGAGCGGCGCGGTTCTCCCCGGCATCCGGTGTATCACGTCCATTTTCTCCGCGTTTGTATCGGAAATGGGCACGAAGACGCTGAGGTCAGTAGCTGCGCACATGATGTTGATGCGCTCCACGGGCATACTTTCCTGCAGGAGATTCAGCAGAAAGCGCATGGCGCTTTCCAGGCCGTTCATCCGGTAGAGTATGCGGCAGGAGAATCCTCCTCCCTCAAAGAAATCACTTTCCATGTTCTTCCGCCTTGCTGCGGCTCTGTTTTTAAATCTCGGGCTAATGGGCTGCCGGTCCAGGATAGCAAGAAAGTTTTTTAAGTATAGTGATTTACTATCATATATTATTGCATTTAACAACATAGATTTTCATTGTGTTTTTATAATATATTGATTTTTATACTTATATTTTTTGGCACATTTCTGGCAATAACAAGATGTCGCTTCATGCGGAAAACGGCACGATCCCGCATTGATCTTTCAGGAGGATTTCATGAACAGCATTAAAAAGCTGCTTGAACCGGGTCGCATCGGGAATCTGGAACTTAAAAACCGCGTCATCTATTCGGCCATGGATCTGCGCTCTACGGACAGACAGGGTCATATCAGCGAAGAGGCCGCCCTTTCCCTTATTGAACGCGCAAGACACGGCGTCGGGCTGGTCAGCCTGCCCGGCGTCTATCCTTACCAGCAGGAAGGCGCCCCCCACGGCAAGACCATTTCACTCCAGAGCGACGATTTTATTCCCCAGTTCATTCCCATTGTAAAAAAGGTACATGAGCTGGACGCCAGAATCATGGTGCAGATCGTCGCGCGCGGCACCCGTATTGAAGGCACCAATACGGCCGCCGGCCCCAGTCCGGTGCGTTTCGGATACACGTCCATCATCCCGCGCGAGCTGACGGCGGAAGAAATTCGTGAACATGTTTCCCAGTTCGGCGACGCCGCGCGGCGCGCCCGCGAGGCGGGTATAGACGCTGTGGAAATCCATGCCTGCACCGGCAAGCTGATCTCCATGTTCCTTTCGCCGTACAGCAACCGCCGTACGGATGAATACGGCGGCAGTACGGAAAACCGCACCCGTTTTTTGCGCGAAATCATCGCGGACATGCGGGCCAAGGCCGGAACCGATTACCCGCTCTCCGTCCGGCTTACGGTGGATGAAATGGTTCCCGGCGGGATAGACCTGGAGGAAGGCGTGCGCATTGCAAAGCTCATTGCCCCTCTGGTGGACTCCGTACAGCCTTCCGTGGGAACGCAGGAACGCATGTGGAACATTTCCTGCTGTTATTTCTTTCCGCCCGCTTATCTGCTGCCCACTACCGAGGCGATCAAAAAGGTCAGCCCCGTTCCGGTCATTGCCATGGCCAAGCTCGGCGAGCCGCTCACCGCGGAAAAAGCGCTGGCGGACGGGCAGGCGGACTTCATTTCTCTGGGCCGCCCTCTGCTTACCGATGCCCGCTGGCTGGAAAAGGCTGCGGCCGGGGATTTCGCCTCCATCCGCCGTTGCATCGGATGCGTGAACTGCTTCACTTTTAACGAGCGCAGAGAAATTCAGCCTGCCCGTGTGAGCTGTACGGTCAATCCTGAAGTCCTGCGTGAAACGGAATACGATATTCCGGCCAAAGCCGCTGTCTCCAGACGCGTGACCGTGGTCGGCGGGGGGCTGGCGGGTATGGAATGCGCCCGTGTGCTCGCCCTGCGCGGACATAAGGTCAATCTGTATGAAAAATCCCCCGCACTGGGCGGGCAGTGGCTCGTAGCCTCCCATGCCCCCTACAAGCACGAAGAAAAAACCTACATTCCCTGGCTCGCGCGCGAGCTGGAAAAAAACGGCGTCACCGTTCACCTGAACACGAAGGTAACTGCCGCCATGCTGCAGGAAGCGGCTCAGGACGAAATCATCCTTGCCACAGGCGCGGTTCCGCGTTCACTTCCCCTTGAGCTTCCCCAGCCCGGCCCCAGTCTGGTTCAGGGCAACGACATCATCATGGACCGCGCAAAGGCCGGTCATCGCGTAGTTATCATCGGAGGCCGCTATGTGGGGATGGAGTGCGCCGTCAAGCTGGCCGGGGAAGGACATCATGTTTCCGTGGTTGACGCAGCGGCCATAGGGCATGACACCAACCCGCGTATCCTCGGCCTGTACCGCAATCTCATGGTGGAAAAAGGCGTCTATCTCTATCCCGATTCACCGGTGCTGCGCTTCATGGACTACGGCGTGGATATAGCCCACCTGAACAGCATGCTCAGCCTGAAGGCCGATACCATTGTTCTTGCCGTGGGAACCCGGCCGGTTAACGATCTCGGCCCGGAGCTGGATGCTCTCGGCCTGAAATACCGCCTCATCGGAGACTGCAGGCGCATCGGCGATGCCCTTTACGCCACGCGGGACGGAGCAGAGGCGGCTTTTGCCGTCTGAAACCGCAAATCGCTTTTTACCTCCCGTTCCTGATTTGCGGACATCACGCGGCATTTCCAGAGCCGCACCGCAACATCAGTCTGAATATCAACCCCGATATCAGGAGGCCGCATGGCATTTGAACATCTTTTCACGCCGGGTAAAATCGGCAAGCTTGATATACCGAACAGGTTCATTCAGTCTCCGGTGCAGAGCAGAGGCGGCGACGACGATGGATACGTCACCTCCGAACTCATAGCCTTTCACCGCGCCCGCAGCCATGACGGAAAGGGCCCCGGACTGGTCATCGCCCAGCAGACCTTCGCATGGCCCGCCGTCAGGCTGGCGAGGGGCCTGGCACTGTGGGACGACAAATACATCGAGAAAATGGCCGCCCTTGCCTCCGCCATCAGGAAAGGCGGCTCCAGAGCCGTGCTTCAGCTCGGAGGTTCCGGCTCCCGTCTGGCAGGCATAGAAATGGCCCCCTCTCCCGTGATCGGATCATGGAACATGAAGCGCCCGCGCGAAATCAGCCGTGAGGAGATGATGCAGTACCTCAAGTGCTATGCCGAAGCCGGACGCCGCGTTTATGAGGCCGGCTTTGAGGGCATCTCCCTGCACGGCAGTGCAGGCAAGTACATGTGTCAGTTCCTTTCCCCCTGGAGCAACCGCCGGACGGACGAATTCGGCGGCAGCGCGAAAAACCGCGTACGCTATGTCAACATGATCATCAGCGCCATCAAGGAACGTACCAGCGCGGATTTTCCCGTCATACTCCGCATGCCCTGCGCCGAACACACCGAGGGCGGCCTTACCATTGAACAGGGTATCGAACAGATCTCCCTGCTTTCCGAAGGCGGGGTTGACGCCTTTCTGCTCAGCACCGGAGGGCAGGAAAGTCTGTGGAGCGATTGTCCGCCCTATTGCGTGCCCGAGATCCCTGGCCTGGAAGATTTCTCCGCTGTCAAGAAGGCTCTGCCGGATGTTGCCGTCATCGCCAACTGTGGCATTCACGATCCGTTCAAGGCCGAACATATCCTCGCAGCCGGGCAGGCTGATTTTATCGGCATCTGCCGTCCTCTGCTGGCTGATCCCGATTATGTGGACAAGGTCAGACACAGCCGGCTCGAAGATATCCGCCCCTGCCTGCGCTGCAACAACTGTCAGACGTGGGAGGCACGCCCCGCTCTGGCCGGACGCGGCATGTGCTGCACGGTAAATCCCGCTCTCATGGTCGAAGAAAGCATGACGTCTCACCCCGCCTGCGCCCTGAAAAGCATTGTCGTGGCGGGGGGAGGTCTGGCGGGCATGTCCGCCGCCGCCACTCTGGCCGAGCGCGGCCATCGGGTCATACTGCATGAAAAAAGCGGCGAGCTGGGCGGCCAGTGGCTGGCTGCCTCAGCCGGCGAGGACAAGCGGCCCTTCCGTACCCTTACCGCCGGACTTGTCCGCCGCATGGAAAAGGCCGGTGTGGACATCCGTCTGAACTCCGCTCCGGACAAGAACGCCATCCTCTCCGAAAAGCCGGATGTCGTGATTCTCGCCACCGGGGCGCATCCCCGCGACTTGAGCGGCGTGGATATTCTGCCCTCGCCGGAACAGAACGGCATCGCCAGGCTTTTCGGCATCGACGTGCTGCGCGGCGCGCGTGTGCCCGGCAGGAAGGCCGTAGTGGTCGGGGGCCGGTATATCGGTATGGAGTGCGCCGTCAGACTGGCGGAACAGGGATATGAAACATCTCTGGTGGAAATGAACGAAATCGGACGCGGCGTCATCCTGCGCATCCGGGGCATAATGTTCCGGCGCATGATGGAAGCGGGAGTGAGGCTCTTCCCTTCATCTTCCGTGTTCCGCCTCACCCGGCATCAGGTGGAAATCGCCCACGGGGGCTCCGTCTTCCCGATTGACGCGGATGCCGTGATTCTCGCCATCGGCACCGTGCCGGACAAGTCGCTTCAGGAACATGACTTCGGCGTTCCCACCCATGTCATCGGAGACTGCAGGCGCATCGGAGACGCGCGCGACGCCGTTGCGCAGGGTACGGAACTGGGCCTTCTCCTCTAGAGTGTTTTGCCATTGAAATAGCTGTCGGCCGGGACCCTATGTTCTCACCCGCAGCTTTCACGCCTCCGCCGGAGCAGCCGCAAGTGAAGTATGGCTGCTCCGCGTCGCGGCGGAGTCTCGCTCCGCTCGACTCATGAAGCAGTTTCAAACCAAAAATGCCCTGACATTTCAACCTACTGCCAAGGATATCTCCTATGCCTCCGATCATAGACAGAAACAAGTGCGTCGGCTGCGGCACCTGCGCGGATATCTGCAATTCGCATATCTTCGTGCATGACCGTGCCGTGGACAGGGTTCCCCAGGTCAGATTTCCCGACGAGTGCTGGCACTGCGATTCCTGCGTCATCGACTGCCCGAAGGGCGCCATTGCCCTGCGCATTCCCCTGCCCTACACGCTGCTGCATGTGAATGCGGCCACACTTCATGCAAAGGAGCACAGGCAATGATTCCGACACGAAAGACTCTTGAAGCCGATGTCGTCATCGCGGGCGGAGGCATCGGCGGGGCCATGGCCGCCATCTCCGCGAGGGAAGCCGGCGCGGAGCGCGTTGTCGTGCTGGAAAAATGCAACGTGCGCCGCTCCGGGTCCGGGGCCACGGGCAATGATCATTTCAGCTGCTATATCCCCGAAGTCCACGGCCCGGACATCGAGCCCGTGCTCAGGGAAGCCATGGGGAGCCTGATCGGCCAGAACAAGGACCCCGGCATGATCCGCCTTCACCTTGAGGAAAGTTTCGATATCGTCAGAAAATGGGAAGAGTGGGGCATCAACATGCGCCCGCTGGGCAAGTGGAATTTCCAGGGGCACGCCCTGCCCGGCAGGCCCCGCGTCTTCCTCAAGTTCGACGGACGCAAACAGAAAGCCGTGCTGGCCGAACAGATGAAAAAGCACGGCGTGCAGGTGCTCAACCATCACCCCGTGGTGGAACTGGCCAAGGTCGGCGGACGCATCGCCGGGGCGCTGGCGCTGGACATCAGCACGCCCGAACCGGGTTTTGTGCTGGTGAAAAGTCCCAACGTCATCGTTTCCACCGGCCTGACGCACCGCCTGTACACCAACGCCGCCACCCCCTCGCGCATGTTCAACACCTCCCACTGTCCCAACTGCGCGGGCGGGCAGGCTCTCGGCTGGCGCGCGGGCGCAAAAATGGTGAACATGGAGCTCCCCTATACCCACGCGGGAATCAAATACTTCCAGCGCGCGGGCAAGGCCACCTGGATCGGGGTATACAGATATCCCGACGGACGCCCCCTCGGCCCCTTTGTGACCAGACCCGACGCCGAATACGGCGACGTGACCGCCGATATCTGGAATACGGCGTTCTCCGATGTCATGCACAACGGCAGCGGACCGGCGTATCTGGACTGTTCCGAATGCACGCCGGACATGCTCGCCTACATGCGTCAGGCCATGTTTGACGAAGGTCTTTCCGCCCTTATCCACTATATGGATGACAAGGGCATTGAGCCCGGCAGGCATGCCGTGGAGTGCATGCGCTATGAACCCACGCTGCACGGGCGCGGACTGGATGTGGACAGGGACGGCCGCACGTCCGTGCCGGGCCTGTACGCGGCGGGCGACCTGGTGGGCAACGCGGGCTGCGGTCTCGGGCTGGCCGCATGGCTCGGCTGGCGCGCGGGCAGGGCCGCGGCGGGGGATATCCCCGCCGTCTCCGGCTCCCCGTCCGGCTCGACGGAAAATCTGGCCTCCGTGCCTTCCGTCAGAACAAAAATGGAGCAGCTCTCCGCCTTTGCGGAGCGCGAAGGCGGCCCGGACTGGCAGGAAGCCAACAGCGCCCTCAACCAGATCATGGACGACTACGCCCCGGCCGGCCCCTACAAGGTACGTTCGGAAAGCCTGCTCCGCGCGGGGCTGGCCTACCTTGCCCAACTGCGCGCGGAAACGCTCGCCACGCTCCACACCTCCTGCTCGCATACGCTCATGCGCGCCGCCGAGGTGCTGGACCTCTTCGACTGTGCCGAAGCCGTCTTCCATGCCGCTCTGGAACGCAGGGAAACTCGCGCCGCTCACCGGCGCTCCGACTATACCTTCACCAATCCTCTCCTGGCAGACAGAATGCTCGACGTTTTCCTCGGAGAAGACGGGAAGGTCGCGACAGCGTGGAGAGACAAGAAAGTCTGAAGCGTTTTGAATTGAAAACTCTCCCCGTCAGCTCCTCTGTATGCCGCAGTTTTCATCCGAAACCGGATGCAACACACCGGACAGAGGGGCTGCGGCCCTCCCGGCTGTAAGCGCTGAACGCCTTGCGGATAAATCTTGAACAGAAAACAAGGGGACCATGTTCAGCACAGGCCTTTTCCGAAACAGTACATTCCACATTTAAAACCAGCCGCTTTCCGTATCCACAAGCGACCAGGCGGCACAACACATCCCCACGCGGAGGCACCTCATGAGCGCCGCGCTCAGCAAAAACACTCCCAAGTCATATCTGCATCTGGGCATCATGCTTGCCATCATGTTCATCTTCCGACTGCCTGTACCCCCGGAAGGACTGACTGCCGAAGGCATGGCCGTCATCGGCATCTTTTTCGCCGTACTGTACGGGTGGCTCTTTCTCGACATCGTCTGGCCTTCTCTGCTGGGGCTTGTTGCCCTTGGGCTGGCCATAAACGAACCCATGACCGAGGTTATCGGCAGCGCCTTCGGCAACTCAACCGTGCTGCTCATCCTGCTCTTCTGCATGGTGGCCAGCATCATCAACGCGGCAGGCATCGCCGAATGGATGGCGCGCAAAATCATCAGTCTGCCCATTGTGCGGGGCCGTCCCTATATGCTGATACTCATGCTTGCGGCGGCCATGAGTGTCCTTGCCACCATGCTTACCATGACCGCAGCCGTGGTGGTCGGCTTTCCTCTTATTAAAGAAGTATGCAAACAGTATGGTTACAAGCCCGGCGACACCTTCCCCGTCATGCTTTTCGTCGCCATGTTCTACATAGCGGATGTCGCCTTCATGATGCTGCCCTTCAAGGCTCTGCCCGCCGTGGTCTTCGGCGTATACTCCCAGCTCAGCGACGGGCACGTCATCAACTACACCGCCTATGTCGGCATTTGCGCCATCCAGCTTGTTCTGGCCGTTCTGTTCATGCTGTTTCTGTTCCGCTTCATTCTCAGGCCGGATGTTTCCAGAATTGTGAACGGCAGTGCGGACATGAGCTTCAATGAATCGCTGAACTCCTACCAGAAAACCATTCTGTATTCGTTCTGCGTGCTTCTCGTTCTGCTGCTCCTGCCCAATATCGCTCCCGCCGACTGGGCTCCCGCAGCCTTTCTGAACAGGTTGACCACCAATGGCCTGCTGATTGCCTACATCGGTTTCTACCTGCTGCTCAACTTCAAGGAAGGCATCAATATCAAGGCAATCATGTCCAAATCAGTTGCCTGGCCGGCCATATTTCTGGTTATCTCCGTCCTGAAAATCACCGCCGCCTTCAGCTCCACCGGCGTCACCCACTGGCTGGGAGAACTGTGCAAACCCCTCCTGCAGGGCTACAGCGAATATGCTCTGATTTTCATTGTCGTTGTCATTACCACTATCGCAACCCAGCTTACCAACAATACCGCCGTGGCCGCCACCTTCGCTCCCATAGCCTACAGTCTGGCGCTGGCCAACGGCAGCATGGATCCTCAATCCATCCTTACCTGCCTTACTCTGACATGTACGCTGGGCATCGCCACTCCCGCGGCAACCGCCGCGTCCGCCGTCCTGCATGGGGACACCGAATGGGTCAGGGCCAGAATGATATTCAGATACGCGCTCCCCTACTGGGTCTTCAATATTGTCATGGGTACGCTCATTACCTATAACCTCTGCCGCATTATGCTCTGAACCGAAAATCCCTCTGTGCGGCATCTCTTCATCCGATACCCGCACCACTGTCCGGGCAGCGGGCGCGCGGAGCGCGCGCCCGCTGCCAACCCGGGGCACACGTCTTCTGCCCGAAAAAAGTTCCGGCAAACTCAAGCTCGAGCGGAATTTTCCTCATAAAAGAAAGGCGTATCCGTTACGCCCTTTTCTTTTTTGCCGGTAGAGAGCCTCGTCCGCCTCAGCATACATTTTGCGTGCGGGCGACCATGCTTGCGTGCGGAGCCGATCTTTTCCTGTAAGCGCCGAGCCTGGCGGCATATTCGACGCAGAACCGCCCCCTTCGTCCGTGACGGAGGGGGCGTCGGCATTTCCGCGTGCGGACCGGCTACATGCCGAACCATACGTAGCTTTTATAGAACAGCACGCGGCCGCAGATTTCCGCCGTCCATACAAGGGCCACGGCTACCAGGGTCCAGAACACCAGGCCACCGGCGCGGCAATCGCGGGTTTGCAGCCCCGACGGCGTCGCTTCGGGAGCGGATTCCGCCACGGGTTCGGCAACTATGGAGGAAACGCCGTCCACGTTTTTGCCGGTTTCTCCGGTTTCGGGCGGAAGGGATTCGGCCCGGGCCAGGATAATCGGCTCGGCCCGACCGTGGGGGACGGGCCTGCCCGGAGGCAGCGCCACGGCGTCGGCGACGGGTTCTAGCGCGGGGGGCAGAGCGGCGGCCCGCCGGGTCAGGAGCAGCATGCCCAAACCGCCGCCCGCCGTCAGCAGGGCGATTTCCACTATTTCCAGCCAGATGATTTCTTCGCTGATAGGGCGAGGCCGGGCGAGCTGGAGCAGCAAAAATATCAGGCGGAAGCCCACGGCGATGGCCGCCACGGCGGGCAATCGGCCTAAGAGGGCCTGACGCACGCCCCCGGCCCGGCAGCGGGCGCCCAGCTCATCGAGCAGAAGCAGCAGACTCGCGCCCAGCAGGAAGGCCGTGGACAAAAAGCTCCAGAAGGTCAGCAGCGAATTCCAGAACGGTTCGGTGGGGATAATGTAGACCCGGCTCATGACGTAGACAAAGGCCAGTCCCACCAGGGCGGCCAGCCGGAGCAGCCGGCAACGGCGGAAGATGATCCACAGCAGCATGGCCGCGCCGAACAGCCCGGCGAACAGGATTTCGCGACTCAGCCAGGAGGAAAGCACGTTGGTGACGGCAAAATAACTGATGGTGGGGTCGGCCAGATGACCGAGGGAGGCCACGGCCGCCGCGATGAGGATGATCACGGCCACCCAGGTGCGGCGCACGGCGGAGCGCGTGGCGCGCCGGGACAGGGCCAGCAGCATCATGATGCCCGCCGCGCTCTGGCCGAGTATGGTAAAGATGACGAGACTCCAGTAGTCGACCATGACCTAGACCTCCTCGGGGTTGCTGATGAGCGCGCCGCGCATCCCCGCCGTGCTGCCCTGGGGGCGGGAATGGCGGTTGGGGGCGCAAATGAAGTGGGGCTTCGTGAGGCCGGGGTCGGGCAGGGGCGCGATGGCGGGCGGGTTGCCGTATTTGGCGACCATTTCGTCATAAGAACCATAGTCCAGAGCGCGGCAGGGACAGGCCGCCACGCAGGCCGGGGGCTCGTCCCGCTCAAGATTGTCCTTGCAGAAGTCGCACTTGGTCATTTTCTTGATGGCCTCGTCGAACTGGGGCGCGCCGTAGGGGCAATTCCACTCGCAATAGCGACAACCCACGCAGCGCGACCGGTCCACGGACACGATGCCGTATTCGTCCTTGTGCATGGCCTTTGTGGGGCAGGCCGTGACGCACACCGCGTTTTCACAGTGGTTGCAGGCCAGCGACACGTAATAGGCGAACACGCTGTGCTCGTAGCCCTTGCCCACAGGCAGCCAGTCGCCGCCCGAATATTCGAGCACCCGCCGCCACAGCACGCCCAACGGCACGTTGTGTTTGTCGATGCAGGCGATCATGCACGTCTTGCAGCCCGTGCACAGCTCGGAATTGAAGTAGAACGTCGGATTCTTGATCATGCTGTCTCCCGGAAAGCTGGGGTCATTTCCGTCCAAGAAAAGTTGGAGGAGGTGGAGAGGGCCGTTTTTTTGTAAGACCGCGGTTGCGCACCATCCTGGATTTCCTGTCGGTATTCGTGTAAGGCAGCCGCGCTTCCTGTGCGGCCAAAGGCAGACTTCGGCCGCCATCGGCTGCGTCCCGCCTCGGCACGCTTCGTTTCCCAAGGCTCCGCTTCGCGCGACCTTGGTCCGTGACTTGCCATGACGCTCGGTCGGCTTTGCCTACATTCGCTTTTGCTCGCGTTTTACGCGGAAAACGCTTCGTCCGCTTTGTCCCTCTCCATCCGTGTTCCACACGGCGGGGGCATCGCCGCTCTTGATGCCCGCAGAGTTCCTTCGTCGCCAACGGGCACGGCCCCTGCGGGTCGGTCTCCAAACGCGCCGACGCGCGCTTCCGGCGGTTGAGGGCGTCAGGCCTTGCTCACTTCCACCAGGTTGGAGTGATGCGGGTTGCCTTTGGCCAGAGCCGTGGGCAGCAGCAGGGTGAGCACGTTGACGCAGCCGTTGGTGTCCTCGCCCCTGTCGTTGGGGGTATGCCATGCGCCCTCGGGCAGGGAAACCACGCCCGGCATGATGCGCGGGGTCACTTTGGCCCGCACGAAGGATACGCCCCGATTGTTATACACTTTGACCCTGTCGCCCAACCGTATGCCGCGCGCTCGGGCGTCGACGGGGTTGATCCACAGTTCCTGCGGGGCCACCTCCTGCAGCCAGGAGCAGTTGCCGTAGGTGGAGTGGGTGCGCTGTTTGTAATGGTGGCCGATGAGCTGCAGGGGATAGGTCCGGCGTTGAGGGCTGAGCGCCCCTTCGGGCGAATCGATCCAGACGGGCAGGGGAGTGATTTCCTGGCCCGGCGCCAGTTGCCAGGTGGCTGCCAGCTCGGCCAGACGGGGCGAGTAGATTTCAATCTTGCCCGAGGGGGTGTCCAGGGGATGTGCCTCGGGATCGTCGCGGAAGTCTTTATAGGCGATGTGATTTTCGGGGAAGTACTTTTTGTATACTCCCATCTGGAAGGCCTGTTCCAGGGTGGGCGGCAGTTCGGGGACATTCTTGCGCGATTCGGCGTAGAGGTATTCCAGCCACTGGTATTCGGTGCGTCCCTCGGTGAACTCTTGCTCCACGCCCAGCTTGGCGGCCACGCCCGCGCAGATGTCGTAAATGCCTTTGCTTTCGCCGTAGGGCGGAATAGCCTTGTTGTCGAAGATGACGTAAGCGATGTTGCTGTCGCCGTTGAGGGTCCAGTCGGGTTCCTCCATGTTCAGGCAGGAGGGCAGCAGGTAGTCGGCGTAGCGGGCCGAGGGCGCAAGGGTGGTGTCGACCACCACGATGGTCTCACACTTGGATTCGTCGGCCAGGATGGGATGCATCTGGTTGATGCCGCCGTGCTGGTTGGTCAGGCAATTGCCCGCATAGTTCCACAGGAATTTGATGGGCGCGATGAGGCGGTCGCGACCCTGGATGCCCGCCGTTTCGGCGGTCATCCAGGTATAATCCTCGATGGCCTGGTACCAGTTGAAACACGACAGCGCGGTCTTGACCGGATTTTCCAGGGTGGGAAAGTCCACCATAGGCAGCATGTAGCCCGCGTTTTCACGCGCGCCGGTATTGCCGCCCGCGATGCCCACGTTGCCGGTAAGCACGGCCAGCATGCCGATGGCGCGGGACTGGTTTTCGCCGTTGGTGGTACGTTGCGGTCCCCATCCCTGAGTAATGAAACAGGGCTTGGCCATTGCGATTTCACGGGCCAGTTTTTCAATACGGGCGGCGGGTATGCCGGTGATGGCCTCGGCCCAGGCCGGGGTTTTGGGCAGACGGTCCGGCCCGTCGCCCAGGATGTAGGATTTGTAGGACGAACCGGCGGGCGCGCCTTCGGGCAGCGAGTTTTCGTCGTAGCCCACGGTGTACCTGTTCAGGAAGGCGTGATCCACCAGGTCCTCGCTGATCATGACGTGGGCCAGGGCGGCGGCCAGGGCGATGTCGGTGCCGGGCCGGATGGGTATCCATTCGTCCCCCACCGAGACCATAGTGTCGGTGTAGCGCGGGTCGATGATGATGGTACGGGTGTTGCGGCTAAATCGGGCGTGTTGCAGGGTGACGGCTTTGCAGCCCGACATGCGGGTTTCGGACGGGTTGTTGCCGAAAAACACGGCCAGTTCGCTGTTGGCCATGTCCGACAGCGAGTTTCCGTCCACCCAGGTGCCGCCGAACAGGTAGGGCATGCCGATGGTGATCTGGCAGGTGGAATAGTCCGAATACATGTTGAGGTAACCGCCCAGGATGTTCATGAGGCGGGCCACGGGCGTGGCTCCGGGGGGCCAGCTTTTGCCCATGGTGCTGCCCAGGGCGCCGGTGCCGTAGGTCAGGTACACGGATTCGTTGGTGTAGGTATCGATGGTGGAGCGCAGGCGTCCGGCGATTTCGGTAAAGGCCTCATCCCAGGTGATGCGCTCGAACTTGCCTTCGCCGCGTTTGCCCACCCGGCGCAGGGGATAGGGGATGCGCTCTTTGGCATAGACCCGCTGACGCATGGAGCGGCCGCGCGGACAGGCTCGCAACTGCTGGTGGCCGTAGGTGTCGTCGCCGGTGTTGTCGGTTTCGACCTGGACGATTTCGTCGCCCCTGACGCGCAGACGCAGGGCGCAGCGGCTGCCGCAGTTGACGTTGCACGAGTTCCACAGGATGCGCTCCTCGCCGGGGTCCGGCGCGGGGGCCGGGGGGGCGGCGTCGGCGCGGTCGGCGTTGAAGATTTCGATGGAAAAGGGAAAGAGCGAGGACGCAAGCACGACTGCCCCGCCTTTGAGCATGTCGCGTCGGGAAACTTCCGGCCGGGGCGGCGCCTCGTCCGAGGGGCGAAAGGGGTTGCGCTCCCCGGGGGGCAGCGTTTTTTTCGATAAGGGACTGGTGCGTGGCGCGTGTTTGTCCGGCATGGTGTCACCTTTCCGCCAGAGCGGTTTTACTTCGAAATTATGCTGGTTCAGGGCACGATGTTGTGCCGCTTGAGTTTCACGCCTCTGCCGTCGTTTGCTCTGCCGTCCATGCCCGTACGTCCCTCGGGCGGCAATGCCGCGCCGTCGCGGCGCCTTCAGCCGTGGGCGTGAAACGCCTTACGGGTGAAGAGAGCATGGATAAGTCTCGCTTCGCTCGACTCCGGGAGCATGTTCAAAGTGAAAGTGCTCTAGCATGGGCGGGATGAGCGGTCCATGAGTATGCGGAAAAGAAGCGGGGCAGACGCATCGTGCGCGTCTGCCCCGGGAAAAGAGGGGGAAGGCGGAGGAGGCTGAAGGGGCGCGCCTCAGGGCCGCGCGCCCACGGCCCGTTCGGGGTAGATGACGGGCAGGCTGCCGTCGTTCAACACGCCCCGGCCGCAGGTATCGCCGTACAGCGTTGTCAGGGCTTCGTCGTGCAGCACGGCGCGGGGCTCGCCCGAGGCCAGAACGCGACCGCTTTTCATCAGAACGACCTGATCGCAGAACCACAGAATGTGATTGGGATCGTGGCAGCATACCACCACGGCCACGCCCCGCGCGGCCACTTGGCGCAGCGTGTTCCACACCTCCATTTGATTTTGGAAGTCCAGGGCCGAGGTGGGTTCGTCCAGCAACATAAGAGGGGTGGACTGGGCCACGGCCCGGGCGATGAGCGCCAGTTGTCGCTGGCCGCCGCTGAGCTGGTTGCAGGGCACGTCGGCCAGGTGGGCGATACCCACGCGGCGCATGGCGTCCTCGGTGAGCCGGGCGGCTTGCGCCGCGCGGGCGCGCCAGCCGAACAGGCCGGACAGATCGGACAGGCCGCCCCGGTGCGGCGCGCAGCCCATGCGGACCACGTCCCGCACGGGGAAGGGGAAGGCCTGGCGATGTTCCTGGGGGACGTAAGCCGCCAGCCGGGCCAGGGCCGCCGGAGACAGCCGGGCCGTGGGGCGGCCGTCGACGCGCACTTCGCCCTCCGCCGCCCTGAGAAAATTGAGACAGCACTTGAACAGCGTGGTCTTGCCCGAGCCGTTGGGCCCCAGCAGCCCGCACACCACGCCGGGAGCCACGCTCAGCGAGGCCCGGTTCAGGGCGGGACGATTGCCGTAGCGGAAGCTGAGTTCCCGCACCTCCAGGGCCGGAACGGCGGCCTTATTCGCCATACAGTTCCCTGCCTTTGCTGCGCAGCAGCCATAACAGATAGGGCGCGCCCACGATGGAGGCCACTATGGCCACGGGGATTTCCGCCGCCGTCAGGGTGCGGGCCAGAGTGTCGCACAGCAGCATATACAGCGCTCCCAGCAGGGCGGCTCCGGGCACGACCCATCGATTGTCGGGCCCCAGAATCAGGCGGGCGGCGTGGGGCATCATCAGGCCCACCCAGGCTACGATGCCCACGGTGGATACGCATACCGCCGCCGCCAGAGTGGCCAGTACGAGAAAGAGCATGCGGGCGCGGTCCGGATGCACGCCCAGGCTGCGGGCTTCCTCATCGCCCAGGGACAGCAGATTGAGCTTCCAGCCCATGAGGCCGATGAGCAGCGCGCAGGGCAGCACGGCGGCCGCGTTGACGGCCACATCGTCCCAGGTGGCGTAATAGAACCCTCCCATCATCCAGAAGGTGATTTCGCGCAACTGGGTATCGGCGGCCAGATATTTCATAATCCCTACCAGGGCGGAAAAAATGGCTCCCACAATGATTCCGGACAGAATCAGAGCTACGGGCGGGGTGCGACCCCGGCTGCGGGCCAGGGAGTAGGACAGGAACACCGCCAGCAGCGCGAAGCCGAAAGCCGTTACCTGTCCTTGCGGGAACAGGTGGGGAAATACGATGGACAACGAGGCTCCCCAGGCGGCGCCGGACGACACGCCGAGCAGATAGGGCTCCACCAGCGGGTTGCGGAAGCAGCCCTGATAGGCGGCTCCGGCCACGGCCAGGGCCATGCCCGCCAGTCCGGCCAAAAGAAGGCGCGGCAGGCGGATGTTCCACACCACCACTTCGTCCATGCGGGTGATGCCCGCCCGACTCAGGGCCTCCGGCGAGGCTCCGGTCAACTTGGCCAGGGCCACTTCAAAGGCTTTGCCCGGACTGATGGCGTAGTCGCCCGCCGTCAGCGCCCAACCGAACAATATCAGCAGAGCCAGGGCCAGCAGGGCGAAACACGGCCCGCGCCGGGGCAAGCGCCGGACGAGCGGCGGCGATTCCGGCCCGAGCGCCGCGGGGGCGTCCGGCCCGGACGCGTTCAGGTCGCCTCGGGGAACGACCCGCAAAGACACGGGAGCGGGATCGCGACGGCTCAAAATCCCGTCTCCTTCATCCAGTCCAGAAGCTGGTGCGAGCGCAGGGCGGCGGCCTGTTCGGCGTCCACGCCGTACACCTCCCGATAGAAATTCAACGCAAAGTCGTACACGCTGATATCCGCAAAGCGATCGGGATAGGCGGCCTTGGCCACGATGAGCATATCCAGCGGGTATTCCACCCGGCGCGAACAGTTCATGGGCGACCAGGGCATGGCGTACACCTTCTTTTCTTTTACGGCCCGCAGTTCCCGCAGGTTGGCGCAGTAAGGCGCTTCGTACAGCTCGCGGGGCGGATGGTAGCCGTTGGAGGTGGGCAACAGGATGACGTCCGGGTCCAGAGCGTATATTTGTTCGGCCCCCAGGGGCACGCCCGAGCCCCGCCCTTCAAAGGCGTTGCGGGCTCCGGCGATGGTTTCGATGATGTACGATTCCGGGGTGTCCACGCCGTGGACCGTACCCGCTCCGCCCTTGCGCCGCACGTCGGGGTTGAGGCCCATATACAGCACGCGGGGCTTGTCCGCTTCAGGCACGTCGGCCGTGCGTTCGCGGATGAGTTTTTCCGTGGCGGCCAGTTTGTCCATAAGGGCCACGGCCTTGTCCTCCATGCCGAACAGCGCGCCCACCACCCGGCCTTCCTCGCGCATGGAGGCCAGGTCCGCCGACTTGTACCAGCCCGGCGCGTACAACACCACCAGGGGCAGACCCAGGGCCTCGATAGTGTTGATGGTCCGGGTCACGGCCTCCACGTTGCCCGCGCCCACGGTGCAATCGCCCACACGCAGGATGACCGCTTCCGGATTGCCCGAGGCCAGGGTTTCATAACTGATCACGTTGCCTTGGGGTGAATTGACGCAGGGCAGATCGTCCAGCCAGGGGTGAAGATACTTCATGGTGTTCCAACCCCGGTAGGTGTAGGTCTCGCCCGATTCGGACGGGAAGTCGTACGTGTAATCGCGCTTCATGCTCCACGAGCCGATCATGGTTACCGTATCGATGACGCCGAGATGGGTCATGACGCCTTCCACAAAACCGTCGTCGATGGTGGCCACGCGGCTGAGCTTGTCGGGCACGCTGACCTGTTTGCCGCGCATGTCGGTCACGACGCGGGCCTGAGCCGTGAGGGGCAGAATCAGCGTCAATGCCAGAGCGAGAGCGGAAAAACGCGCAAGGGACATGGGGACCTCCGAAGGCAATTACAATATACGGGCGGGATCGGGAAAACAGTCCGGACACCAGGGTTTGCCGTCGCGCAGGCGCACGGCGTATTCCGCCGTGGGTTCGCCGCAGCCCGCGCACGGCAGCGACGCGCTGATCAGAGCCCGGCCCGGCGGATCGAAGGGAACTTCACGCACGCGATACAGACCGTCTTCAGGGCCGTACAGAAAACGCTCCATGCGTTCTTCGCGGCTTTCGTCGCTCGTCGCGGCCGCCGTCCATAGTACGCGGACAGCCCGTGCCGTGGGTCGATGATAGAAGGTAAGAGCCGTCTTGCCCCGCAACTTGAGCAGCAGATTGCCCTTGCCCAGTGTGCAGCCGAGCAGGCTTTGCGCGGCATCCACGCAACAGGCGTCGGTTTCGGCCACGCATACCAGTTCCTCATCCGGACTGAGCGGGGCGGCGGCTCCCGCGTTTCCGGCCCCGGGAGCGGTCAGAAAGGAATCGTCAAGGGCCAGCGCGCGCACCGCGGCCAGAGCCATACGGCACCCCAGAGCCAGGCCGGGACAGGCGTGGCCGTGAAAAGCCACGGCTTTGCCCCAGGCGGCGGGAGACAGGGGCGCGGGAAAAAAATCATGTTGTGCTACGTTTTTCATAAACGTGACACTAGAGGAGAGGGCACAGGAAAGTCAATGGTAAAAACGGGCCCGAGCAGGGCGGACGCGGGAGCCAAGGCCGCCGGGAAATGGCGGCCGCTCCGGCGCCGCCGCGTCTTCAGCTTCGTCGGGGGAAAGGGCGATCAGGGGGTCACGCACGGCGACGGCAGCTTGCCGTACACGACCTTGCCGTCCACAATGGTGGCCACGACGGGAATATCGGCCAGGGTGTCGGGGGCGCGTTCCGCCACCTCGAAGGGGTTTTCTCCCAGAATGACGAAGTCGGCCAGTTTGCCCGGCGCGATGGACCCGATACGGTCCTCCAGGTGATTCTGATACGCGGGCACCGTGGTCACTCCATGCAGGGCCTGGAGCACGTTGACGCGCTGATCGTAATCCGGGTAGGCGGCTTCGGATTTCCGACCGGCCGTGTCGTCGTTCATTTCGTCCGCCTTGCCGTCCGGCGTCTTATCGCGGACGGCGGGATACAGGGCTGTGGCGTTCACGTCGTGGCCGCGGCCGCTGACCAGGGTGCCGCCCGGCCGGGGAGGAACGGACGTGGGCGTGGGCGCGGAACGCCGGGTGACGGCGGTCTGTACGCTGCGCAGGGGCGAAATGGGCGTGACCGGAGGGTCGTTGTGCAGGGCGAAAGGTTGGTCGTAGGCCACGCTCCAGCCCGCGGGACTGAGGTTTTTGCCGCGCCCCGGCCCCATGAAAGTATTCAGGTGGCGGTCGCCCCAGTAGTAGGCGTGATTGATGAAGTAACTGGGCACGAAATTCTGGGCCTTCATGGCCTCGGCCAGACCGGGAGCCGCGCCTTGCCGTTCGGTCCGGCCGGTCAGGCGGGCGATATGATCCTTGCCCAACATCTGGGCATGAATAATGGCATGACGCGTGTCCGTCACCGGGGAAGGTTCATCCATGCCCTGCCGAACCGCCTCTTCCAGGCCGCGCACCACGGCCTCGGCGGCCATATCGCCGTTGGCGTGCACCTCGACGGACTCGCCGTTCAAGTGATAGCGGGCGAACAGTCCGGCCAGGGCGCGGGCCGCCTCGTCGTACTCGCCGCCGCGCCAGTCGGCGTCGCGCCCCGCGCGGGCCAGGGCCTCGCGGTCGTAATAGCCGGGGTCTTTGAGCCAGCCGGTGTAGCCCTGAATGGAACCGTCCAGGAACAGCTTCCAGGCCCCCAGCATCAGGCGGTCGGCAGGCAGGGGCGGTATACCGTCCGGCCGTTTGTAGTTGCTGATGTCGTCGCCCGGACTTTTGGCGGCGGGCGTCTTGATGTCCGCCTTGCCGACGGGGTCGAGCACGGGCAGTCCCTCATACGGACCGCTGGAATCCCAGCCCAGAAAGTCGCGGTTGAGTTCGCCCATGAGTTCGCCGCCCAGAGGATGGATGATGACCCGGATGGGCAGATCGCCGCTGTGGACGGCGTTCTGGAATTCAAACAGATGTCCGGCCGCGCTGTGTTCCACGGGCCAGCGCCGCACCTGATCGCTCACCGTTTTTTCCAGGGCGGTGCGCAATGTATCGAGCGTCGTCCGGCGCAGGGCATCCCGTTCCGCGTCGCTCAACGGGCGATCCGCTTCCGCCCGGTCCGCCTCGGCGTCCGCCATACGGGCGGCCGCGGCTTCGTCCAGGCGAAAACCGCGTTCCAGAGGGTGGAGCAGGGTTCCGCCCTGGTCGGCCGTGGTCACGCCCTGGGCTGCGTAGATTTCCGAGGCGCGGGCGATGGCCTTTGCCATCATGCGGTCCGCCTCGGCCGGGTCCGCGGTGGAGGGCGGGATGTTGATCAGGCCCATATTCGTATCGTCCAGCAGGCCGCCGGGCGGAATATCGTCCACCGGCACCCCGGACAGTTCAAACGCCTTGGTGTTGCCCACCATGAAATGGGCCGAAACGTGCTTGGCCACCACGGGCCGGGTCGTGCTGACTCTATCCAGATCTTCCCGTGTGGGGTGACGCTGTTCCTTGACCAGAGTATCGTCGTAACCCCACCCCACAACCCACTGACCGGGGCCGGACGCGTCCGCCTTGGCCTTGAGCGCGTGAATGTAGTCTTCAATGCTGCTCATTCGCCCCACGGGCGGACTGCTCAGATCCACCTGATACAGGTCGGCCGCGCCCGGGACGGGAAAGTGCCCGTGCCCGTCCACAAACCCCGGCAACATGGTGCGTCCGTCGAGATCGACCAGACAGGCCGTCCTTCCCGGCTCGAAATAGCCCGCTTTTTCAGCCTCGGCCCGGTCGCCCGTGAAAACGATGACGCCGTTTCTGACGGCTACCACGTCCACCCGGTGGGCCCGGGCGGGGACCAGGGTCGAGGGGTGAAGATAATCCTCGGTCAGCGGATAGATGGGGCCGCCGTAATACACCACGTCGGCCGTCGGGGCGCGTTCGGCGTCCGGCCCCGCGGCGGCGCGGGCGGGCCAGGTCAGAAGAAGAGGGGCAAGCAGAGCGGGCATCAGAGATTTGCGGAACGCAAGGGGAAAAACGAACATGAGATTGCTCCGGAGTAGAATTCGCCGGGAAGGCGCGGACGGACGCCGCATAAAGAGCGCCCGACCTCGGGATGGTCCTGTGCTTATCGGGCTCTCGCGGTTGAAGCTATGATTTTCAGATCGAACTGCTTTGTATGGCTTTTTCCATGCGTTCCGCGCGCTTGCCCGAATCGGGATGGGACGAAAGCAGGCCGCCGCCCTTGCCGCCCAGTTTTTCCAGCTTGCGCAGGGCGGTGACCGCCGCCCGGGTTTGGTAGCCGTTGGACTTGAGGAACTGCATGGAGTAATCGTCGGCCGCGTTTTCCTGGCTTTGCGAGAACTGGGCGTTGAGCGCCGCTTCCAGCAGATCGCCGAGCATGGATTCGGACAGGGCGTCCGCCGTGGGGTTGAGCGCGCCGACCCCCTTGCGGGCGGCCGAGCCCATATAGGCCACACGCATGGCCTTAAGCGTGTCGCCGTGCGCCACATGGCCGATTTCATGCCCCAGCACGTAGCGGATTTCGTCATCGGTCATCAGGTCCATAAGGCCCGAATAGACGCGCACCGAACCGTCGGCCGAGGCGTTGGCATTGACGTCGGAGGTCAGATATACCTTATAATTAAGCGGAATGCCGTTCACTTCGGTATGGTCGGCCATAATCCGGGCCAGACGTTTCGCATAGGCGCTGTCCGCCGGAGCCACCTTGGCCTGAGCGTCGCCCCGGGCGCGCATGGCGCGGGACATTTCCTTCAATTCCTCGTCGTCGACCGTGGCCGCCGCCCCCAGATCGGCCACGGCGCCGCCCACTTTGGCCAGATTGACCTGCTCGACGCAACCTGCGCCGAGCGCCAGCAGCCAGCAGCCCAATACGACGGCGATATATTTTTTCATACAAGTTCTCCTCTCCATGATGGAAAAACAGGCTTTTTACCCCCATAACGCCTAAAGGAAAAGAAGACCAGCGGATAAGGGAGGACGGAGAAAAAAGGTCGGCCGTGTTGTTCCGGTGACGGACGCGAGCGGTCACGCCACGCGCCCGCGGAACTTGAGCGCCCATTTGCGGCCGCGCCAGCGGCGGCCGAGGAGCAGGGCGCGGATGTTCTCATCCAGGATGAAAGCCGCCCACATGCCCGCCAACCCCCAGCCCAGGGTGATGCCGAACAGATAGCTCAGGCCCACGGACACGGTCCACATGATGGCCACCCCCACCCGGAACACATACCCCGCATCACTGGCCGAGCGCAGCATGAAGCCCGCCAGAATGTTCACCGGGCGGCCGAATTCCAACGGAATGTCCAAAAACAGGATGAGCACGGCCGTATGAATGATGACCGGATTGTCGGTCAGCAGACGCATGATGGTGGAACCGAGCAGGGCCGTAAGCATCGAAATGCTCAGGGTGACCGCCACGGCAGCCTTGAAGCAGAACCACCCCATTTTGTACGCGGCCTCCAGGCGGTGCTTGCCGATGAGAAAGCCCACCAGGATGGACCCGCCCTGGCCGATGGCCTGGGCGAACAGGTACGAGAACATGATGATGTTGACGCAGTAAGTGCGGGCGGCCAGCGCCTCGTTGCCGAGCTTGTTGATGAAAAAAGTGATGACGATCTGCGAGAACTGGTAGGAGAAGAATTCCCCGGCGGCGGGCAGGCCTATGTTCAGCAGTTCGCGGGCCTTGTCGAAAGGGAAAGGCCGGAACCAGGCCGAAGGAAAACGCACGCCCTTGCGGTGCAGGATGTAGGCCAGAATGAGCAGAGCCACGCCCCGACACAGGCTGGTGGAAATGGCGGCTCCGGTCACGCCCAGGGCCGGAGCGCCGAAGTGACCGAAAATGAGGGTGTAATTGCCGGCCATGTTCAGGATGTTGACGAGCAGGGTGACGAACATGGGGCAGGCGGCCATTTCCAGACTGCGCAGCACGGCCGAAATGGTCAGGGACAAGCCCTGCAGGAAGGCGAAACCGCCCACGATGCGCATATACGACGCGGCGTCGGGCATGAGGTCGGGCCGGATGCCCATAACGGCCAGGATGGGCTCGGCCGCAAACACGAGCATAAGACTGACGGCCAGCCCCGCCAGGCCGTTGAACAGCAGCGATATGCCGATGACCCGCGTCATGTCGCGCTCTTCGCGCGCGCCCCGGTAACGGGCGCAGAGCACCATGGTGCCCGCCGTGAAAACCTCGAAGACGATGAACACCATATTGAGAATCTGGGTGTCCACGCCCACGGCCGCCACCGCGTTGTCGGAATATTGGCTGAGCATGATGACGTCCATCGCGCCGAGCAGCATGATGAGCAGAATCTCGACGAAAATGGGCGCGGTAAGGCTGAAAAGCTGACGACGCAGATGCGGGGCGGGAATCGACATGGGGCTGAACCTCAAAGGTGGAAAACAGCCGATATCCCCGGCCGGGGCCGATGTAAAGGGAAAAATAGCTCGTTGTCGGAGCGGGATTGTATTTTTTCGGCTTGACTCCCTCGGCGCTCGGAGCTAAGAACATCCGTCCGGGTCGTTAACTCAGGCGGTAGAGTACCTGCCTTTTAAGCAGAGAGTCGCAGGTTCGAATCCTGCACGACCCACCATTTTATCGGGCACCTATTGAAACTCAGTAGGTGCCTTTTTTGCTTGGGCACATGCAAGAGATCCGGCAGGCTCTCGACTGCGGTTCTTTTTTGACTGTCCATGACTACTGTTTGGGGCATACCCCGTGTCCGCGTCCTGGATGACAGCGGCGCGGCCTTGCGCTAAGCTGACGATCGGCCGCCGAGCGGCCCGGAGGTATCATGCGTCACCCTTGTTTCGTCCTGTGCGCGCTTGCCCTGACGGCAGGCGTTCCGGCCGCGACATGCGCGGCTCCCGCGCCGTCCGGCGTCTCTCCCACCGATATCCGCTTCGCCGCCCTTGACGGCGACGGCGACGGCCGCGTCACCTGGGAGGAGTTCCATAAGGCCAACGAATCCATCGCCCGCCAGGGCTTCGACATCATCGACGCCGATAAGAACGGCCATATTTCTCTGGAGGAATGGCGGGCCTTTGCGGCCAACCACGGCATGGATATCGCCATGCCTTCCACCGGGACCACGTTGCCCGCGCGTCCGGTCGAGCCGCCAACGACTCCGGCCCCCGGGCATCCCTCTTTGCCGCTGGTCATGCCCCCGGCCGGTCCCGACGAACCCCGGCCGGGGAACGAGACCAACCGCCCCGTTCAACCCGCCGATCCGGCCGCGCCCGACGCGCCCGGGAGCACGGGGGCGCAGGCTCTGCCCCTCATCATGCCTCCGGCCGGAAATGCCGCCGGAGTTACGCCGCCGACGGTCACCCCTCCCGCGTCCCCTTCCCGGCCCGGCCTGCCTGTGATCACTCCTCCCACGCCGTCGGCTCCCGCCGCGGGCGTTTCCTCCGAGGTTCGTCAGAGATGAAAGACACCACGCTGCTGTCCCATGTCGGGCGCGATCCGGCTTCCACCCGAGGCACGGTCAATATGCCCGTGTACCGCGCCTCCACCATCCTGTTCCCGACTCAGGAGGCCTATGACAAACGGGAGGAGCACCGCTACGACGATGTGTGTTACGGCACTTTCGGCACTCCCACCACCTTTGCCCTGACCGACGCCGTAAACGCTCTGGAAGGCGGCGAGGGAGCGGTGGTCATGTCCTCGGGGCTGGCCGGATGCACCATGGCCATTCTGCCCTTTGTGTCGGCCGGGGATCATCTGTTGGTGCCGGATTCCGTCTATGGCCCCACGCGGCGTTTTTGCGATCTGGTGCTCAAACGTTTCGGTGTGGAGACCACGTATTACGAGCCTTCCCTTGGCGCGGAGATCGAAACTCTGATCAAAGCCAATACGCGTCTGGTCTTCACCGAGGCCCCCGGTTCGCTGACCTTTGAAATGCAAGATATCCCGGCCATAACCGAGGTCGCTCACCGCCACGCTTGTGTGGTGCTTATGGATAATACATGGGCCACTCCTTTGTATTTCAAAGCTCTGGCGCACGGGGTGGACGTCTCCATCCAGGCCGCCACCAAATATATTTCCGGGCATTCCGATCTGGTCATGGGCATTGCCACGGCCCGCACCCGGGATATATACCTCAGACTCAAGGACACGGCCGTGCTCATGGGCGAAATCACCTCGCCCGACGACTGTTATCTGGCTTTGCGCGGGCTGCGGAGCATGTCCGCGCGGATGCGCGTGCAGCAGGAAAGCGCGCTGACCATCGCCCGCTGGCTGGAAGCCCGTCCCGAAGTGGAACGCGTGCTGTACCCGCCCCTGGAGAGCGACCCGGGCCACGCGCTGTGGAAGCGCGATTTTACCGGCGCGGGCGCGCTGTTCGGGGTATTGTTGCCCAAACTGTCCGACGCGGCTTTGGGGGCCATGATTGATAATTACCGCTACTTCAGCATAGGCGCGAGCTGGGGCGGTTATGAAAGCCTGGTCCTGACCAGCCATCCCGGCCGCACGGTATCCCGCTGGGACGATTCGGCCCATACCCTGCTGCGTTTTTCCATCGGCTTGGAAGATCCCCAGGACCTCATCGCGGATCTGGAGGAAGGCTTTGAGCGTTTGAACAAAACGCGTTGAACATGCTGCGGACGGACCGAAAACCATACAACGAACGGCGAGGGGATTCCCCTCGCCGTTCGTTTGAGGCCGCCGATAAAGTCGGCAGCCCCGAAAATCAGAAGCAGGTCGCGGCTCATCTCTGCTCTCTTCATCCGTAAGGCGCTTTGCGCCAGCAGTCGCTGAAGTTGCGGCTGGTCCGCCGTCGCGGCACCCTTGGCCGTCAGCGCGAAGCGACGGATAAGGAGAGCGGAAGTTTCGCCCGGCTCGACTCCGTAGAGCACTTCAGGGCGAAATGCTCCGGGACGGAAAGCGCACGTTGCGGCCCCGCGGGCGATTACAACACGTAGCGGCTCAGATCCACGTCGTTTTTCACGTCTTCAAGGTGGGCGGACACATAGTCGCGGTCGACCACGATGTGCTGCCCCTGGCGATCCGGAGCTTCAAAGGAAATATCGGCCAGAATTTTTTCCAGAATGGTATACAAGCGCCGCGCGCCGATATTTTCGGTGCGGGTGTTGGTGTCTTCCGCAAAGGCGGCCACTTCCTGCAGACCGTCGGACGTGAACCGCAAATCCACGCCTTCGGTGGAGAGCAGGGCGGCATACTGCTTTTGCAGGGAGTTGTCGGGCTCGGTAAGAATACGGTAGAATTCGTCCTTGCCCAGGGCCTGGAGTTCCACCCGCAGGGGAAAGCGCCCCTGAAGTTCGGGGATGAGGTCCGACGGCTTGCTGAAGTGAAAGGCCCCGGCCGCGATGAACAGGATATGGTCGGTACGCACCATGCCGTACTTGGTGTTGACCGTGCTGCCTTCCACAATGGGCAGCAGGTCGCGCTGCACGCCCTCGCGCGACACGTCGGACGAACGCTGCTGAGCGGCCGAAGTGGCGATTTTGTCCAGCTCGTCGATGAATACGATGCCGCTCTGCTCCACGCGCTCCTTGGCTGTTTCCACGATGCGGTCTTCATCGATCAGCCCCTCGGACGCCTGTTGAACCAGAATGTTCCAGGCCGCGCGCGTCTTCATGCTTTTGCGCGTCGCGCGGGGGGGCATGATGCGGCCCATCATGGTTTTCATCTGGTTGCCGAATTGTTCCATGCCGGGTACGGCGAACATATCCATCTGGGGCGCGTTTTCCTTGACTTCCACCTCTACCTCGTGGTTGTCGAGGTGCCCCAGCCGCCACAGATTGCGCAGCTTTTCGCGGGTGGCCTCGCGGCTGCCCTCGGAGCCGGCCCCGGGCAGCAGAAGATCAAGCAGGCGTTCCTCGGCCTGGGATTCGGCTTCGGCGCGCACGCGTTCGTTTTCCTCGTCGCGCACCAGTTTGATGCCCAGGTCCAGCAGATCGCGGATCATGGATTCCACGTCGCGGCCCACATAGCCCACTTCGGTATATTTGGTGGCTTCCACCTTGATGAAGGGCGCGCCGGTCAATTTGGCCAGCCGCCGGGCTATTTCGGTCTTGCCCACGCCGGTGGGGCCCATGAGGATAATGTTCTTGGGCGCTATCTCGTCGCGCAGGGCCGGATCGAGGCGTTGGCGCCGCCAGCGGTTGCGCACCGCCACGGCCACCATACGCTTGGCCTGGTCCTGGCCTATGATGTATTTGTCAAGCTCGGCCACAATCTGGCGGGGCGTGAGTGTGCTCATGGACGAATCCTTTACGGCCTTTTCCGGGGAAGAAGGCGGTTTGACGGAAGGCAGGGTCGGGGAAATCCTCATGGACTTGATTCCCGGGGGCGACGGTCGCCGCGCCGATGGGGCGGTGAGCCGCGTCCCCTTGTTCTTTGAAAGGACGGATACAAAAATGCAGGATAAAGAATAAGACCTTTTCCGCCGGAGGGAAGGGGGGCTACGCCAACAGGCGCGATTCTCCGGCCGCAAGGCTGCCCGTGTGGCAGGGCAGGGTCGGAGCCAAAACCGCTACGGCACGGGCCACGGCCAGGGCGGCCGCCTCGCCGCCGGGCAGATCCGACTTGTTCAGCATAAGGGCGCGCCGGGCCGGAGCATGGCGAAAGGGGCCGTTCGGATGGAGGAGCAGAGTCGCCGCCATGTCCGGCGTGACGAGCCGTGCGGTATCCCCTCCGAGCAGGGCGGCCGCCCGTTCGGGCCTGTGCACCGACTCGGCCAGGGGACGGCCCAGAGCGTCCAGCCCCATGACGGCGATGGCGGCATCGGCGCAGGGCGGGATGGCGGGTTCATACTCCGCGTGGGCCTTGAGCGGATGCCGGGCCGCTCCGTCCGCCTCCACCAGAATGACGGGTGGGGGAAGCGCGTCCGAAACGGCGTCGTCCAGCAGCGCGCGCAGCGCGCACAGTTCGCGCGGTTCCAGTCCCCGCACCTTGCCCGTGGCCGCGTCCAGGTCGCGCCCCACGACAAGCGCGCGGCCGGGGCGGGCGCGAAACAAAACGAGCAGTTCAGCGGCAAGGTCGGGCAGGGCCCGGTCCCGACAGAAAAAAGGACCGTCGCCGCGCAAGGGCGAGAGCGCGGGGCGGTTGGGAGGCCAGATATGGGTTGTGGTGGCGACGACGACGGGCCGTCCCTCACCCGTCAAAGCTGCAGCCAGGGCGGCCAGCAGGCTGGTTTTACCCCCCGCCCCGGTGAAGGCGACGCACCGGGCGGGGACTGGCGGGTCGAACAAGGAAAGCAGCGACAGCGGCATGAATTTTCTCCGTGGCAAACATGTCGCCAGTATAGCGCGGACCAGGCCGGTGGAAAAGCCGGGGCGAGGGCGCGCTTCGCTTTTCCCTCGGCCGATCCGGGCAAGAGGATTATAAAATAATATATAATAACGACAAGAGATTATATGGATATTCAGTAAAACCGCTGCGGCGGCAAAGCCGTTTTGCGTCCCTGAACCGGGCCGCTTGACGAGCAACGGACAATGGCGCACCTTTTATTTTTGAGGAGGTTCCATGACTCTCAGAGAACCCGTGAACGGTCTGACCCATTGCGTGGGCGCCCTGCTGGCCGTGGTGGGGCTGGTCCTTCTGGTGGCGCGGGCATCCTCGCCCCCGCAACCCTGGCACATCGTGGGCTTTGCCGTGTTCGGCGCGGGCATGATCCTGCTCTATACCGCCAGTACTCTGTACCATTGGCTTCCTTTGTCGGAAGCGGGCACCCGGTTGTGGCGGCGTATCGACCATTCCATGATCTTTGTCTATATCGCGGCGAGTTACACGCCTATCTGTCTCGTTCCGTTGCGCGGGGCTTGGGGGTGGTCGCTGTTCGGCGTGGTGTGGGGACTGGCCGTGGCCGGTTTGTTTATCAAGATATTCTGGCTGGAGGCTCCGCGCTGGCTGTCCACCGGTTTATACGTGGGCATGGGTTGGATTGCCGTGGTGGCCTTTTATCCTCTGCTCCGGACCATGCCCGCGGCCGCCGTGCTGTGGCTTGTGGGCGGAGGCGTGTTTTACACCATCGGTGCGGCAATTTACGCCCTAAAGAGGCCCAACGGCCGTTTTCTCGGCTTTCACGAAATTTTTCATTTGTTCGTCATCGCGGGCAGCATGTGTCATTTTTGGGTCATGTACCGCTATGTCGCTTTTCTATAAGCCCGACTCGGCGCTTCTTGTCGGCAGCCGACATGCCGCTGGGCAAGGCGGGATGGGCCCGAGGCGTCGTCCGGCCATTTTCGGCCGGTCCCCTAGAGCATTTTGCTTTTGAAATTGTCCCATTTCAAAAGCGGCGCTGCCGTCATTTCGCCTGAAAAGCGTGGTTTTCAGGCTCATTCGGCGCGGGCGGCCGCTTCCGCGGCCGCCGGAGCGGTTGCCGTTTTCAACAGCAAACCGCTCTAGGCCCGGCTCTCCGGCTCCGTACCGATTTTGCCTGAAGCGCCGCCTGGCCCGAGGAACAGAACGGGGTCGCCCGCACCCCAGCGGGCGGCCCCGTTCTGTTTGTCCGGGCAGAGGGGAGGCCGGGGTCAGGGCTTCACGCCCGTGCGCTCGTTGAATTCCTCGATGAGGGCGTCGATGCGCGGCAGCAACTCGGGCAGGCTTTCCCAATAGGCGTCGTCGTTCCACTGGGCCAGGATTTCGCGATAGGTTTTGCCTTGCTGCTCCACCCAGGTATAGTACTTGAGGTTATGTACCCGTTTGCGCTCGGGCCAGGTCAGTTCCAGCATGTCGGACGTGGTCTGGCCCAGGAACCAGCGTTCAAACGCGGCGGCGGCCTCCGCTTCGCCCAACGGGCCGTAAGCGGCGTTCATTTCCTCCAGGCGCGAGCCGTACATTTCCATAGAGTCGGTGGCGATGGTGACCACCAGATCGTCCGAGCCCAATTCGTAGTATCGGGCGAATTTGACGGCGGCCAGCACGTTGGCCACCCCGGAAATGCCCAGAAGATCGAGCTGATCCACCAAGGCCGGGTCCACTCCCCGTTTTCGCAGCAGCGTTTTGCCCGGCTCGGCGTTGAACAGGCGTATGCCGCGCATGGGGCCTTCGTCGTCCACGGCGATGACCATGTCGGTATTCTTGACGTTGTGTATCCAGGGCACGTGCTTGTCTCCGATGCCCTCGATACGGTGGTCGCCAAAGCCGTTGGCCAACAGGGTGGGGCACTGGAGCGCCTCGCTGGCCGCGATTTTGAACCAGGGATACCGGTGCTTGAGGTAGTCGCCCGAGGCGATGGTGCCCCCCGAACCGGTGGCCGAAACAAGGCCCCGGATGTGGCGTGTTCCGCGCGGTCCCGTGGCCAGGGGCAGCAGCGCTTCCTCCATAGCCGGGCCGGTGACGCTGTAGTGCCACAGATAGTTGCCGAATTCTTCAAACTGGTTGAAGATCATGACATCATCGCCCGAGGCGCGCAGTTCGTGGCACTTGTCGAAGATTTCCTTGACGTTGGACTCGCAGCCGGGGGTACGGATGATTTCGCCCGCCACCTTTTCCAGCCATTCGAAGCGTTCGCGGCTCATGCCCTCGGGCAGAATGGCGATGGAGCGGCAGCCGAGCAGGGCGGAATCGTAGGCGCCGCCCCGGCAGTAATTGCCCGTGGAGGGCCAGGCGGCCTTCATGGATACGGGGTCGAACTGACCGGTGACCAGACGCGGCGCCAGGCAGGCGAAGGCCGCGCCCACCTTGTGCGCGCCGGTGGGGAACCATTTGCCGGTCAACACCACGATGCGGGCCTTGACTCCGGTCAGTTCGGTGGGCAGCACCAGATGGTTGACCCCTCCGTAGCCGCCGCCCTTGGCCGTGGGCCGGTTCTTCCAGGTGATGCGGAACAGATTGAGGGGATCGAGGTCCCACAGTCCCACAGAGGAGAGACGTTCGCGCACCCGGGCCGGAACCAGGGACGGATCGCGCATCTGGGCGAAGGTGGGGATGAGGATGTGCTTTTCCCGCGCGCGTTGGACCGCGTGATCCAGGCCTTCGGGATGGATGGACAGGTCGATCATGGTGGTGTTTCCTGGGTCGAAGTGAGAGAGAAAAGGCATCGGAATCAGGACTGATCCAGATTCAGACGGGACAGCGCCTCGTCCAGCGCGGCCGGGTCGGGGTCGACGTCGACGGGCCCGTCCGCCGCCGGGGCGGCTGCGGACGGTGCGGACAGGGCCGCCGCCACCGCGCCTGGGTCTTTGAGGCCCGATCCGGTGGCCACCAGGCATACCGTGTCCGTGGGCGCGATCAGCCCATCGGCCGCGGCTGTGACAAGACCGGCCAGCGCGGCCGCCCCGGCCGGCTCGGCGAACACGCCGCAGGCCCGGGCCAGGGCGGGCACGGCCGCCAGAATATCGGCGTCGGCCACGCGCACGAAGCGGCCCTTGCTTTCACACACGGCCCGCATGGCCTTCACCCGGTCGCGGGGCAGACCGGCGCTGATGGAGTCGGCCACCGTGTCCGCCGCGATGGGAGCTTTGGTCAGCAAGGACCGGGGCGTTTGTAGCCCTTCCTTCCAGGCCTGCCATAAAAAGTCGCTGCCCTCGGCCTGGACGCCGTACAGGCGAGGAATGCGGTCCGTCCGCCCCAGACGGACCAGATCGGAGAACCCCTTGTGCAGTCCGGCCAAGATGCAGCCGTCGCCCACGCCTACGAATACGGCGTCCGGCGTCCGCCAGTCCATGTCTTCGGCAATTTCAAAAGCGGCGGTTTTTTTGCCCTCGGCCATACATGGATTATAGGCGGTATTGCGGTTGTACCAGCCCTTGCGGCGGCAGGCTTCCATACACAGTTCAAAAGCCTGGTCATACGTGCCCCGCACCAGCAGCACGCGAGCGCCGTAAGCCAGTAATTGAGCCACCTTGGCGGGCGGAGCCGAGGCGGGCACAAAGATGACGCAGGCCTGGTGCATGGCGGCGGCCATGCCCGCCAGGGCGGCGGCCGCATTGCCCGTGCTGGCCGTGGCCACCACGGGCGCGCGCCGGACGCGGGCGAGGGCGACGGCCAGGCCGGAGGCCCGATCTTTGAAGGAGCCTGTGGGTTGGCGGGTGTCGTCCTTGACCAGCACGCGGGCGCAATTTGCGGTGCGGGCCAGGGCGGGGGCCTCATACAGCGGCGTCAACCCCGTGGCGAGGGGGGGGATCGGCGCGGTCCAGGGCAGGGGCAAAAGGGCTCGGTAGCGCCACAGGCCGGGCTGTTCCGGAGCCGGAAAACGGGGGGCGGCCGCCTCGTAATTATAATCGAGGTCCAGAATCCCCTCGTCGCCGTGTTCGGGACAAACATAAGCGGCGTTCAGGTATTCCGGATCGAAGCGACGACCGCACACCACGCAACGCGCGCCATTGACGAAAGACCCCGCGGAGGGGGAAAAAACGGCGGCCGCCTGGGATGGGGGCATGGAGACTCCTTGCCGATCGGAACACGAAATAAAAGCGCTGACAGTGTAGAAAAGGGGAAAGCAAAAGGCAAGGCGTATGGTGAAAGAGCGCGGGGCGGAGATATGGCGGCGTGCGGGCTCCGACGGGAATGCGCGGAGCCGGAGCGTGGCGCGGGCGCGACACGGCCGCAAGAGAAAAGCGCTTAAAAGCCGGGTGAAGACTGTCCTGCGCGTAAAATTGTGAGCCTCTGTTTGGATTTTTACTTGACCTCCGTTCCCTCTTTGGCTAATACACACCTTGCGCTGATGAGGCGCTGCCTTCCCCGATAGCTCAATCGGCAGAGCGGGTGACTGTTAATCACTAGGTTGGCGGTTCAAGTCCGTCTCGGGGAGCCAGAAAAATCAAGGGGTTACATGAAAATGTAACCCCTTTTTCGCGCCCGAATCCGTGCAGCCCCTTTGCGGATAGAGATGCATGGTTGCTCATTGACCTTTCCGCATTTTCGTTAGAGAAGGTTGTCATCCCTCTTTTTTCAGGGGAGGATTTTCCCGTATGGCGGCGTGACGGCCGGTTTCGGGAAAGCAGGAGCGTATTCATGAAAACCTACCGTAACCTGACCTGTGCCCTGGCGGTGCTGACCCTGTGCTCGCTGGCACTTATCGTGTTCTTTTCGGTGGAACATCTCGGCGGCCCGTCCCCGGCGGTGCTCAACGTCAATATTGCCGTATTCGCCGTGGCTCTGGTGGCGTTTATCGTTTCCTTCATCATGTATTTTCATTCCAAAAACGTGGCGATCACCGTGCTTAAACGGCGGGGCAGCCGGGTATACGGCGAACTGCTCCACCACAAGATGAAGCTCATCGACGTCATGGACGACGAAAAACCTCTGGCGGACTGGGAAAGTGTGCTCTACAGCCCGGACGAGTTTCCGCGTATCAAGAAATTTTTGTACGAGGAATATTTTTTGCTGCTCAACTACGATCCTTTTCTGACCGGAGCCGCGGCCACGGCCGCGGTAAACGTCTTTTACGATATGCACAAGGAGCTGGAAAACTATATGCGGTCCGTGGCCTACGATCGCATTGAGTACGACAAGTTCAAAAGGCTCTACCGCAAGGTATCCGGACATGATCTGGCTCCGGATACGCCGGAATCCGATTTTGAGCGGCCGGAGCTTAAAGAAGCGTATGACGCCCTGTTGTCGGCCAACGAATATGCGCTGTTCAATGGGGATCATCTGCTCAAGGTGCTGGACGCCCAGTTGACCGAACTGGACCGGCATTTTAAGGCGGGGGTGCCGTGGAGCACGGCCAAGCCCAGTTTCGACGCCGAATTTCAACTGTGGATGAACTCCAAGGATTGAGTCCCGCGTGCGCTTTGTCCGTTTCATGTCTATGAAGGAACATCAAAAAGCCCCCGCCGTCGTGCGGGGGCTTTTTGACGAAATGGACGATGAGTTACGGGACCGCAAGCCGTTTGTCGGCTACGCGCGGGAAAACGGACTTTAGAAAGTGTACCGCAGGCCCAGATTGAACTGATGCATGCCCAGGTTGCTTTCCAGGGAGTAGCCGGCGTTGACGGCCGTTTTGGCTTTGCCGAAGCTGGCGTAGCGGTAGCCCAGATCGATGCTGGCGTTGTAGCTGAGTTCAAAGGCTACGCCCAGTCCCACGTTCCAGGCCAGGTTGGTTTCCTTGTTGGAGCCCAGCCCCCGGTTGTCCAGGTTGCCTTCGGATTTGACCCAGGCGGTGCCCAGACCTACGCCCGCGTATGGGGTGAGCATGGAGCCGGTATGCATATCGAGGTAGGCGTTGACAAACAGGCTGCTCACCGAATTTTTCTGTTTATAGGAAAAGTTCTGGCCGCTGAAGAGGTGGGTGGTAGAGCCGCTTTCCTCCGCGTTCCCCATATACATATATTCCACTTCAATACGGGCGGGCACCATATAGCGCGGATACAGGTCGAAGCCCAGCGCCGCGCCCAGGCCCAGTGTTCCGTCGTAACCGCTGTCCAGACCTTCCGAAGCGCCGCGCGAGCCTTTGGCTTTCATGTCGTCCAACGACTGAATGCCCAAGCTGAGTTTGGGAGCGATGTACAGACCCACATCCGCGGCTTTGGCCGGCACGGCGGCGACGACAAGCCCAAGGACGGCGAATGCCGCCAGGCAATTACGCAATGTCATGAAGTTCCTCCTCAAAAGATGTCTCGGGAGCGCAATGCCTTGGCATGTTGACCGCGCTTTCCCGTCTTGACCAAGGAATCACAGCCCCTCGCCAAAGTCAAGCCGCGCGGCTTCTCCCGTGGGGGGCGCTCGTGTGCAAAAAAAGGCCGCCCCTTCAGGGCGGCCTTGCGGAAAGAGCGGATACGCGTCGTTTAGAAGGAGATGCGCGCGCTCAGAAGGAATTGATGCATGGTTACGTCGGACTTGCCCTTCAGGGTATAGCCGCCGGCAGAGACGGCGGTCTTGGATTCGGCCCGGCCGTAGTCGGCATAGCGGTAACCGAGGTCGAAGGCCAGCCGTTCGTTGACGGTGAAGGCCACGCCCGCGCCCACGTTCCAGGCGAAACGAGTGCGGTCGCCATAGCCGGTGCTCAGCGCCAGGTTCTGAGCGCCCGTCGCGTCATAGCCGTGGTTGGTGGTCTTCATGGACAAAAAGCCCATGCCCAGACCGGCGCCCAGGTAAGGCGTCCAGCGCGTGCCGGTCTTGATGTCCCAATAAGCGTTGAACATCAGACT
Source organism: uncultured Desulfovibrio sp. (assembly GCA_900541395.1). Classification (GTDB taxonomy): domain Bacteria; phylum Desulfobacterota; class Desulfovibrionia; order Desulfovibrionales; family Desulfovibrionaceae; genus Mailhella; species Mailhella merdigallinarum. Next base: position 8,954 of record UQJT01000004.1, on the reverse strand, counting down.
CTGCACGCCGATGCGGTGCGAGTAGTTGAGGATGTCGCCGCTGTCGAACCGGCGCGATTTTTCGGACTGTTTGTTGCCGAAGGCCAGATATTCCACTTCAACACGGACGGGGCAGTTGAGAATGGGATCAAAATTGTAGCCGAGGGCCACGCCGCCGCCGAACACGTTTTTCTCCGAGCTTTTCCAGCCGTAGTCAAAAGTGCCGCTCTGCTTGTTGCCGTCCGTCACCTGGATGCCGTAGACGAATTTGGGCGCCAGATAGATGCCCGTGAAATCAAAGGCTTTGGCCGGCGCGGCGTTCCCGGCGAGAAGCGCTACGGCCAGAGCGATGGCGGGAAGGTGAAGACGTTTCCAGTTAATGTTCATAACCCCGTTCCTCCGAAAGGTTGACTGAGTGAAAGGTATGGAGGTCCCGCCGGGGGAGGTCGCGGCCGACGCGTCTCAGGGGGGGCGAAAACGCGGCGTCCGCGGCTTTCTCCGGACGGCGACCTCAGTAACCGGAATAGGGAGGCTTGGATTAGAGGGCAATGAGTTTTTCCGGGAAAGAAATCAGGCATTCCCGCGCGAAAGCTGGAGAGAGGCGAAGTCGCCGGGGGGGGCCGTTCGGTGCGGGCGGGAGATGTGGGCAAGACATGCGCATCTTATACGCATGTCTTGAGGCTGTAAGGGAAAAGTATTGACAAAGCGACGAGGAAGCCGTTAGCTTTTATACGTGGTCAACGGGGGGGAACGTTGGACGCCGTGGGGTTGGCGTTCCTTTGGAATATGCCGAAACTGTATAGAAGTAGCGTTTTTTGTCGGGATATTTCTATGCGTTGTCTTTTGCCTTCCGCTGTCGGGAATTACCCTACATCTCTCTCTCTCTCTCTCTCTCTCTCTCTCTCTCTCTCTCTCTCTCTCTGCTTGCCTCTCGGATAGGCCGACGTGCCGTGCCGTCCGTCAAAACCGGCGACAAGGGGCACAACTCCGACTTTCGCGTCCCATGCGGGGAAGCGAAGCGAATTTTTTTCAATATGTGGTCCTCTCCGGCAGACCGTTGGGCCCGGGACGCTGCGAGACGTCCCGGGCGGCGAAACGCGGCGCTGTTTTTCCGATCGGGCATAAGCCCGATCTGAACCCATTGGTTCGTCCGGCGCCCCCCCCCAAAAAAAATGCCGGACGAATCAGGGGAGAGTCGCGTCCCCACGACTCTCCCCACTTTTTGATTATGGCGGGTCTCGGTAAGCGGCGTTTGTCCAGCTGCGGGCGTTGTCCGCGTCGCCGTCGCAGTTTGCAGTCTCGGGAACGCCAAAAAACTAGGCTTCCCGTCCGTGTTCTCGGGCCAGGATCAGCTCGATTTCATCGCGGGCCAAGCCGGTTTTGCGGGCTATGTCCTCCACGGATTGCCCCTTGCGGCGGCAGTTGAGGATAACTTCCCGCAAAAAATGGGGCGAGCGGGTAATGCCTTCGGCCTGCTCCAGCAGACGGCGCAGGGAAGCGATGCGTTCTTCCATACGGGCGTTGAGCTGCGCCAGTTGCTCCTGACGCTGGGAAAAGGTGGCTACCATTTCCTGCTCCAGCTCGGCATTGCGCAGCATACGATCGAGTAAATCATCCTGATTGGCTTGCAGGGCGGACAGTATTTGTTCCGAGCGGCGCAGACGCATAAAGAACAGCAGAACCAGGATAAGCAGCAGCAGTTCCGCCGCCGTAACCGCGAGAAGAAAAAACGTATTCATGGGCTCTTTCCGGGTGGACCGCAAGCTTGGCCGGAAGCCGCTTCCGACTTCATTATACCTTGACGTTGAGAAGATTGCCCACCAGCGGGCTGGAGCTGGGGGATGCCTCGTCGGAAGGCGATTCGCCCTTCCGTCTTCGTTCCCGCCGGGGAGTGTCCGATGAAGAGCCGGGCCGGTCGTCCCCATCATCCACCTGGGCCGAACCTTTGCCCGACTCCGGCTTTTGCACCTGCCGGGCTTCCTGGCGCAAGAGTTGCAAGGCCAGTTCCCGTGCAGAAGCCTGGGCCAGTTCGGGCATCAGAGCGAAGCCGTGGGCCAGCCCGACCATGCCCTGTTGCTGGGCGTTCAGCAATGGAATAATGGTGGTCGGTTCGACCATAGCGCCGCCTTTACCCCGGATTGTCGATCGCGTCCGCGCGGAATATCGTTGCCATGCGCGATTCAGGGTCGGAATACGCGTCCCATTGCCGGGAAAAACCAACAAGGAGCAACAGGGCGCGCCGGATTACTGCAACAGATAACTGTCAAAATACAGACTATGAAGTTCTCCCCGTACAATATAGTTGTTGATGGTCCCCAGGAGGTCCGCGCGTATGGTTTCGGCATTGGCCGCGTCGAGCAGAAAATGGTAATCCTTGTTGCGCAGGTAGTAGAAAATGGCGTCCCGAAGGGTGACCAGTTTATCCTGGATTTCCTGATTTACCTGGTCTTCGGGGGTACTCAGCACGAAAGTGGCCACCAAAAAACGGCTTTTACCCTCGTCGTCCACCAGCGGTATCCAGAATGGAGCCAGTTTTGTGCTGAATTCTTTGGGGATGGTGGGCGCCTTGGGCGTGGGCACCACGATGACCGGGGGCTCGGGTGGGGCTACAATGTCCGGCGCTTGGCGGAAAACAAAAAACCAGATGGCCGCTCCGGCCAGAAGCAGAATAAAGAACACGGCCGCCATCAGCTTTTTGGTATTGCGGCGCGGTTTTTCCTCCACCGGAGCCGGAGGCTTGCTCTCCGTGGTGGCGGGCACTTCCGGCATGTCGTCGGGATCGAGCAGGAAAGGCGCGTCGTCGATGTCGAGCTGTACCTTTTGTCCGGCCAGGGATTCGAATTCCCCGGCCGCCAACGTGCCTTCGTCCGGCGTGGCCTTTTCTTCCAGTTCGTCTAACGGCACGGACTCATCCCTCGCAGGAACGTCATGGCGAACTCCCCGAGGGGAGCGGATTGTCTTACAAAGCCGCTTGCGCCGCGCTTGCGGTCCGTGGCCCGACGCGGCAGGTCAACAGCAATATCCGTGTTCGACATCCTGTCCGTTCCGGCAGAGGCGAGATGCCGTGCTGAAAACAACCGCGCCCGCGGAAAAATACGTTTTTCCTGCGGGCGGGAAATGGAGGCCGGAAGGAAAGAACGGGCGTCAACTGAAAATTTTTTCAATCTTTTGTTTCATCGTTTCCGCGGTGAAGGGCTTGACGATGTAGTTGGATACCTTGGCCTGAGCGGCTTCAATAATGTTTTCCTGCTGCGCCTCGGCCGTAACCATCAGAAAGGGCAGGTGTCCGAACTGTTCGCTGGCTCGAACTTTGCGCAACAGTTCGATGCCGGTCATCTGGGGCATGTTCCAGTCGGAAATAATAAAGCTGATGTGGTCTTTGTTCAGCACTTCCCAGGCAGTGGTGCCGTCGTCGGCCTCCACCACGTTGGTGAAGCCCAATTGGCGGAGTATATTTTTAACAATGCGCCGCATGGTCGAAAAATCGTCCACCACCAGAACGCGCATGTTCGGATCATAAGGCATGAACAATCTCCTTAGGAAGATGTTTCCACCGCGGGGGGTACGACCGCCCGTTTTTTGAAAAGCATCTTCTCGACGTCCAGCGTTGCCGCCTTGGCGGCAACGGACAAAACGGAACAACGCGGTCAAAAATTGCCGCTTTCCCCGAACTGGGATTGAAACTCCCGCCGCAGGCGACTCAAGGCTTGGGAATGCAATTGGGAGACGCGGCCCTCGGTAATGCCCATAACGGCGGCGGTTTCCCGCATGTTCAATTCATCCGTATAATAAAGGGATAATACCAGTTTCTCCCGCGGTGTCAATGCATCGATAAGCGAGGCGACGCGTTCCACCATCTCAATTTTGGCCGCCTTGCGAAAAGGTTCGCCCTCGGTGTCGGCTTCCCCGGCCAGGCTGTCCTGAATGGTATCCAGGGACACGCACAACTGGTTCTGCAAGGCTTCCAGCCCTTGATGCACCTCCCGGGCGGGCAGGCCGGTGCATTCCTGTATTTCCTCCGCCGTGGGCGGGCGGCCTTTTTCGTGCTCGAACCGGCGCATGACCTCGTCGAGTTTGCGCACCCTCTGGCGCAGGCTGCGGGGAAACCAGTCCAGGCGACGCAATTCATCCAGCATGGCCCCCCGGATGCGGTTTTCCGAATAGGTTTCAAAGCGTATACCCATCTGGGGCCGGAATTTGCCCAAAGCTTCCAGAAGCCCCAGCGTGCCCGCGCTGATCAGTTCGGACAGTTCCACATTGCGCGGCAGTTTGACTTTGAGACGCAGAGCCAGAAAACGGATTTTGGGCGCGTAGTGGCGCACAATCCGTTCCTTGTCGGACAGCGGAAAGTCGTCCCAGGCCGTCTCGCCCGCTTCCATGCGTTCCCAGGGCTCGAGGACAAAATCGGCGGACGGACGCTCCGCTCCTCCGGCTGCGCGTCCCTCCGGGGCCTCAGGAGCGGAAGAGCAGCTTTTTCCAGAAAAACTTGATGTTGCCATCGAGATTCTCGGGGACGTCCCAGGTTTGCACCGTCGTCGCCGTCTGCTGCATGGCCCGCCCGGCCGCGCAGTTCGGATCGGTCACGCAAAACGGCGTTTGGTTGACCACGGCCCTGCGGACCGCCGGATCGCGGGGAATATATCCCATATAGTCAAGCGACACGCCGCTCAGAAAATGATCGCTCGCCGCGTGCAGGCGGGTAAAAATGTCCTTGGCGCTTTTGGCGTCGGGGCTCATATTCACCAGCACCTTGAAATGTTCCACCCCGTGCCGCAGCTTCAGCACTTTGATGAGCGCGTAAGCGTCCGTCAGCGACGTGGGCTCGGGAGTCAGTACCACAATACGTTCCTGCGCGGCAAGGTTGAAATACACCACATTGTCGTGGATTCCCGCCCCGGTGTCCACGATAAGGTAATCGACCCGTTCTTCCAGTTCGTCCACGGCCTCAAGCAATTCCAGCTTCTGGCCGGTGGACAGTGTCAGCATTTCGCTCATGCCCGAGGAGGCGGGCAGAATGCTGAAGCCATAGGGAGTCTCGAACAGAATGTCCGCAAGGCTCGCGCCTTCGTGAAACAGGTGGAACAGGTTGTGGGGCGGCGTCAGGCCGAGCAGCACATCCACGTTGGCCAGGCCCAGGTCCGCATCCAGCAGGACCACGCGTTTGCCGGCTCCGGCCAGACAGCAGGCCAGGTTGACGGAGACGTTGGTTTTGCCCACACCTCCCTTGCCGGAAGTGACGGAAAGAACCAAAGGCAAATCACTCATGGGCTTCATCCTTCATAGACGGAACAGGGGACGTACATCCGTTTTTCCGTCGTTGCACATGTTAAAGCGCGTTTGTCCGGACGCGCGCCGCGTGGGCGGCGCCCGCGTTTCCTGAAATATCTTCGGCTCGTTCTCAGGCCGCCTGGCCCGAAGCCGCGGCGTCGGGCAGTTGCCGTTTGAGCAGCAGACGCCAGATCAGCCCCGCCTCGGCGGGCACCAACGAGGCTTGCAGCTCCGGCCCGAAGGACAGGGCCGAGACGGGCAGGCCGCTGCGTACCGCCACATTGACCAGGCCGCCGAAGTTGACGGCCTCGTCGAGCTTGGTCCATACCAGGCTGCACGGCAGAGACGTGTGATAGCGTTTCAAAAAGGCGTCGATCTGGCGGCCTCCGTAGTGGGGCGGCAGCGCCAGGTGCACGGCGGGCTGAAATTCGCCCCCCAGGCTCAGCAGCCCCAGCTCGGCCAGTTTGTCGTCCAGGTTTTCGCCCCGACCCAGGCCGGGCATATCCACAAAAATCACGTCGGTGTTTTGACAGGTTCGCAGACCGGATTTCATGCAGGCCGCATCGGGCGTTTCGTAATAGGCGAAGTCGGAAAGTTCGGCCCAGTGGCGCAATACCAGGCGGCCGTTGCCTCGGCCGCAGTCGGCGTTCAAATAGGCCACCGAGGCCCCGGGCCGGGCCGACCGCAGACTCATGCCCAGGCGCAGGGCGGCCGTGGTTTTGCCCGCGCCGAAGGGGCCGGTCAGGATATGAACCCGTTGGGGCCACAGTTGGGGGCCGAAGCCTTTGACCGGCACCAGGGCGGCCAGGGCCGACAGCATGGACGCGCCGGAATTGCCGTCCAGCAGGGCGCGGTACAGTTCGACCACCACGTCGTCCTCCACGCCCTCGCGTTGCAGATATTCCAGGGCGACGCGCTGGCGGGGACTGAGATGCTCCCAGCGGATGGCCGGCTGCATGAGGGCGTAAAGGTGATCCTTCATGCGCGACCATTCACGGTGCCACTCGTCCCACCCCGGAGGAACGCCCGCCGCGCCGGTGCCCGGCTCGGTCCCGGTCCGTTCGACGCCCGCCGTGATCTCGAACATGCGCTGTCCGTCCCGACGGAATTCGCGGCTGCCGAGAATAATGGCGTCCGGCCCGAGTTCGGCTTTGACCCTGGCCAGCACTTCCTGGGTCCCGGCTCCTGTGTACGTTTTGACCTGCATGAGAAATTTCAACTTTGCAAAGGGTTATCCTGGCGGACACAATGTCCTGTCGCTTCGGCTCCGCGCTTCGTCGTCATCTGAGGCCGCCCGTGGGGCGCTGCCGGAAATGCGGCTGCCGCTCACGCGCGCGTTTTTCAAAAAAACACGTCACTCCATCCCCACGTTGCCCACGGCCTGGAGCCTGATGTCGGCGGGAATTTCCGCCTGCGAAACAACCGGCACGTTGGGCAGGAAACGCGACACCAACTGCGCCACGTGCGGCCGGGCCAGAGGCGAGGTAAGCACCACGGGCTGCCCTTCGGCCGCCACGGCATTGTCCACCGCCTTGTTGATGTTGGTGACCAGATGCTGGGCGGATGTGGGGTTGAGCGAAAGATACGTTCCCCCTTCCGTCTGGCGGATGGATTCCTGTATGGCGCGGTCGGCCTGCGGGTCCAGCGTGATGACGGACAGCGAACCCTCCGCATCCATGTACGGCTTGACGATGCTTCTGGCAAGCTTTTCACGCACGTACTCGGTCAGCACATCGGCGTTCTTGGTTTGGGTTCCGTAGTCGGCCAGAGTTTCGGCTATGGTCAGCATATCGCGCACGGTGACGTTTTCTCGCACCAGGTTTTGCAGCACCTTCTGCACCGTGCCCAGGGGCAGGGTGGAGGGGACCAGGTCGTCCACGGCCTTGGGCGCGGTTTTGGCCAGGGTGTCCAACAGGCCCTGCACTTCCTGGCGCCCCAGGAAGTCGGCCAGATGGCGGCGGAAAACTTCGGTCAGGTGGGTGGCGATGACCGTGGACGGATCCACCACGGTGTAGCCCGCCACCTGCGCGCTTTCGCGCTGCGATTCGGGTATCCACAGGGCGGGCAGATTGAAGGCCGGTTCGCGGGTGTCGATGCCTTCGATGCGATTGGTCACGTTGCCGGGGTCCATAGCCAGATAGTGATCGACCAGAATTTCGGCGCTGGCCACCTGGTTGCCCTTGATCAACAGCGAATACTGGCCGGGCCGCAACTGCAGGTTGTCGCGCAGGTGCAGGGCAGGAATGACCACCCCCATGTCCAGGGCGAATTGCCGCCGGATGGAGCGGATGCGGGACAGCAGGTTGCCGTTCTGCTCCTCGTCCACCAGGGGAATAAGCCCGTACCCCACTTCCAGCTCCAGGGTATCCAGGGGCAATAGGTTTTGCACTTCCTCAGGCGTGTCGGCCGCCTTGGCGGTCGCCTTATCCTTGCCTTTGGCTTTGCCGGGGGCGTCCGTGCCGTCGTCGTTCTTGCCGCCCACGGCGCGGGCGGCCACGAACAGCAGACCCGAGAAAATCCAGAAAGGCAGGGTGGGCAGACCGGGCACCAGGCCGATGACGAACAACACCGTCGATACCAGCTTGAGGACCCGGGAGTTATAGGACAACTGGGCCAGGAATTCCTCGCCCATCTTGGCCTCGGCCGCCGCGCGGGACACGATCATGCCCGCCGCCACCGAAATGATGATGGACGGAATGGTGGACACCAGACCGTCGCCTATGGTCAGCAGGGAAAAGGTGGTGAGGGCTTGGCCCCAGTCCATGCCCTTTTGCAACACGCCGATGAGGATGCCGCCCACCAGGTTGATGAAGGTGATGTACAGCCCGGCGGTCACGTCCCCCTGGACGAATTTTCCCGCGCCGTCCATGGCGCCGTAAAAGTCGGCCTCGCGGCGCAGGTTGTTGCGGCGCAGGGTGGCTTCATCCTCGTCGATGAGCCCCGCGTTGAGGTCGGCCTCGATGGCCATCTGCTTGCCGGGCATGGCGTCCAGGGTAAAACGGGCGGCCACTTCGGCGATACGGGTGGTGCCGGTGGTGATGACCACCTTGTTGAGGATGAACAGGATCATGAAGATGACCGCGCCCACCACGTAACTGCCGCCGACCACGAATTCGGCGAAGGAACGGATGACTTCGCCCGCCGCCGTGGGCCCCTGGTCGCCGTTGAGCAGGATGAGTCGGGTGGACGCCACGTTGAGGCCCAGGCGCAGCAGAGTTGTGACCAGCAACAAAGAGGGGAATATGGAAAATTCGAGCGGCGAGGTCATGAACATGGAAGTGAGCAGGATGAGCAGCCCCAGGGAAATGCTGAAGCAAAGCATGATATCCAGAAAAAAGGTGGGCATCGGGATCAGCATGACCATCAGAATGACCACCACGCCCACGGCCAACATGATGTCGCCCTGTCTGGCGAAGCGCGCGTAATCGAGTTTGGGGGCTGTCACATTGATGGCCATGTTCCTGACTCCTTGTCTCTGGGGCGGTCGTGGAGCGTCGGATATCCGACGTCCGGCCCGGCGGCGATTCCCTCGATTGACGGCCGCCGACATCTGCCGCTGTAAGGCCCGCGGCGGTGCGGCGGAACCGGCCGGGGAGAGCGCCCGGGGATTCGGCCGGGTATAATGCACGATGCGTGCCAGCGACGGAAGCCGCGCGGCGCGGCGCTTGTCAGGCGAGCCGGTTCCCGTTACCCTGACCTTCCGGTCC
>UQJT01000003.1 GCA_900541395.1 uncultured Desulfovibrio sp. | reverse complement strand
GCCACGCTCAGGGCGTGAAATTCCCGGCGGGGCGGCAGGGCGGGGCGGGGCATGGGGCCTCCGCCGCGGAGGTCGGGAGCGGTGTCTTCCACTACCCGTGTCATGTCGCGTATAGCCTGGTCCAGGCGGCCCAATACGGCCCGGCTGAGCAACCAGGCCACAACCGCGGCCAGCAGCGCTCCCATGCCCAGGCGCAGGGCCAGGGCGTCCACCCGGCCCGCAATGCCCGCGAAGGGCACGGCCACCCGGATGATTCCGGCCGGACGACCCGGCGTGGCCTCAACCTTGGCGGCGGCGTAGATGAGGTCCAGGTGGAGTGTGGCGCTGCGCCGTATGGAACTGCCCCGGCCGTTGTGCAATGCGCCGGATATTTCAGGGCGGTCGGCGTGCACGGGCAGTTCGTCCACCTGATCGGCGGCGATGTCCGTATCGGCCAGTACCCGGCCCGAGTCGCTCACAAAAGTCAACCGAGTGCCCGTGCGCCTGGCCAAGTCGTCCAGAAAGGCAGGAAGGGCGGCGGTGTCCAGGTCGGGTCGAGCGTCGAGCAGGGCGGCCGTCACTTCAGCTTGGCGCAGAGTGGCGGCCCGCATGTCTTCCAGAATATCCACATGCATGCGCTGGCGGCCGTATAGAACCGGCAGGGCCAGAGCCAGCAGCATGACGAGCAGAAACAGGAGAAAAAGGCGACGGCGCAGACGGTTCATAAGCTATTCCTTGCAGCGGTAACCGACGCCGCGCACGGTTTCGATAAGGTCGCCCGCTTCACCCAGCTTGGCGCGCAGACGGCGAACGTGGGTATCCACAGTGCGGGCGTATCCCTCGAATTGGTAACCCCACACGCCGTTCAGCAACTGCTCGCGGGTGCGGACCCGCCCGGCGTTACGCATGAGGTCTTCCAGCAGCCGGAATTCGGTAGCGGTCAGGTCCACTTCGCGCTCGGCCACTCGGGTCCGGTGCCCGGCGGGGTCCAGGTGGATTGAGCCCCGGGCGAGGCTGGGGCGATCGCCGGTCGAGCGTTGGCGGCGCAGTATGGCCCGCACACGCAACAGCAGTTCGCGTGCGCTGAAAGGTTTGACCACATAATCGTCGGCCCCCAGCTCAAGGCCGAGCACGCGATCCAGTTCCTCCCCGCGCGCGGTAAGCATAATCACGGGGATGGACGCGGTTTTGGGGTCGCGCTCCAGTTCTTTGCATACGGCAAAGCCGTCCATAACGGGCAGCATGACGTCCAGCAACATCAAAGCCGGTTCGCGGGAACGGGCCAGAGCCAACCCGGTTTTGCCGTCTGCGGCTTCCAGCGTGGCATAACCTTCGCGTTCCAGGTGAAAGACCAGTAATTGACGGATATCTTCCTCATCTTCCACTACAAGAATGGTGTCTTTGCTCATGGTTCGTTCCTTGGTTGGGCTCTGCCCCGGAGCAGGCGGGCGTGCCGCCGGGCTATCCCATTGTGATACGACCGCGTTGCCGGAGCAAGGCCCCTTGGGACGCTTCGGGTTATGAACTCCGCTTCATGACGGTTATGGGAAGGAAATGTGACGATTGTGTGACAAAATTCGCCGTTTCGGTCCGGCGCCCTTTTGGGACGACGTCATGGATTATTCGTCGTTCCGTCACCGTTTCGTCACACGGGCTTTTTAGCTTTGCCCTCGTCCTGCATCGGCAGGGCGCAACCCGTTTTATCCGGAGACAAAATCATGAAACGACTGTTGGCTTCCTCTCTGCTTCTTTTGGCCGGTCTGTCCTTGCCGGGCGTCGCCCGCGCCGCCGACATTTCCATCAACGGCTCCACCACGGTGCTGCCTATCATGCAAAAAGTGGCCGAGCAGTACATGGCCGAACACCCCGACGCCAAGCTGGCCCTGTCCGGCGGGGGCTCGGGCAACGGCATCAAGGCTCTTATCGACGGCCTGGCCGATGTGGCCATGTCTTCGCGCGAAATCAAAAGCGGCGAAGTGGACCAGGCCAAGGCCAAAGGCGTGGACCCCAAGCAGATAGCCGTCGCCGTGGATGCCATTGTGCCGGTGGTGCACCCCGACAACAAAGTGGGTGAGCTGAGTCTGGACGAACTTCGCGGCATCTACATGGGCTCCATTACCAATTGGAAGGATGTGGGCGGAGCCGACGCGCGCATCGTGGTCGTATCGCGCGACACCTCGTCCGGCACTTATGAAACCTGGGAAACTATGGTCATGAAAGGCGAACGCGTGGCCCCCTCCGCGCTGCTTCAGGCTTCCAACGGGGCCGTGGTCCAGGCCGTGTCCAAAAATCCCAACGCCATCGGTTACATCGGTATCGGGTATCTGGACAAGTCCACCAAGGGCCTGCAGGTCAACGGCAAAACCGCCACGGCCGCCACGGCCTTGTCCAGGGAATGGCCCCTGTCCCGAGATCTGTATATTTACACCAACGGGGCTCCGGTCGGCGAGGTGAAGGGACTGGTCGATTATATCCTCGACCCGCAGAAGGGACAGAAGGCCGTGGCTGAAGTGGGCTTCGTGCCTCTGGGCAAGTAAAACCGTCTGCGCTCCGGCGGTCCGCTCCCGCCCGCGATGGCGGGAGGCGGGCCGGATCGGGGCGGAATTTTCCCCTCACGCCAAGGAATATTCATGAAATCCGCCCGTACCGTCAAAGAAGGCCTGGTCCGTTGGACTCTGGGCCTGGTGGCCATGACCTCGCTGCTGACCCTGGGCGGCATCATGGTCTTTTTATTTTTGGACGGCCTGCCCCTGTTCCGGGATTATCCGGTGCTGTCCTTTCTGTTCGGCATGTTCTGGTATCCCACGTCCAATCCTCCGGACTTCGGCATTTTTCCGCTTATCGTGGGCTCTCTGGCTGTCACCGCCCTGTCGGCCCTCATCGCCGTGCCCCTGGGCGTCATGACCGCCGCCTATCTGGCCGAAATCGCCCCGGTCTCCACAAGGCGGGTGGTCAAGCCTTTTGTGGAGTTGCTGGCGGCCCTGCCGTCCGTGGTTATCGGTTTTTTCGGCATGGTCATCGTGGCTCCCTTTCTTCAGGACTATATGGGGGCCTACACCGGCCTCAACCTGTTCAACGCCTCCCTCATGCTGGCGTTTATGAGCGTGCCGACCATCTGCAGCGTGGCCGAGGACGCCATGCACGCCGTGCCCGATTCGTTGCGCGAGGCGTCGCTGGCTCTGGGGGCCACCCGTTGGGAAACTCTGGTAAGAGTGGTGGCGCCGGCCTCGTTGTCCGGCATAGGCACGGCCGTCATGCTCGGCATGTCCCGCGCCATAGGCGAAACCATGGTGGTGCTCATGGTGGCGGGGGGGGCGGCCATGATTCCTCTGTCCGTTTTCGACCCGGTGCGCCCCATGCCCGCTTCCATCGCGGCGGAAATGGCCGAAGCTCCTTACCGGGGCGAGCATTACTTTGCCCTGTTTGCCGTGGGCATGGTTCTTTTTCTGTTCACGCTTGCCTTTAATCTGCTGGCTTTCACCATAGCCGAGCGCCACAAGCAAGTGGGCAGTTCCAATCTGTAACGGTCGCTACAACGGAGGAAGTTTTCATGACCGCCATCGTCAACGCCACCCGCGCCCGTATGCCCGCCGCCACCGGCCGCTACCGCCGCCAGCGCGTCATGTTCATGGCTCTCCGCCTGGCGGCGGGGATCAATATTCTGGCCCTGCTCGGCGTGTGCGGCTTTTTGGTTGTCAACGGCGCTCCGGCCCTGTCCTGGGAATTTCTGACCCAGGCTCCCCGCAATATGATGACCGAAGGCGGTATCTGGCCCTGCATGGTAGGAACCGTGCTGCTGGCTTTGGGCGCCATGTTGGTGGCCTTTCCCCTGGGGGTGGGGGCCGCCCTGTGGCTTAATGAATACGGTTCGCGCAGCCCCATGTCGCGCTATATCCGGCTGGGAGTCAACAACCTGGCCGGAGTGCCCTCAGTGGTCTTCGGCCTGTTCGGGCTATCTTTTTTCGTTACTTTTCTGGGCATGGGCGTCAGTTTGCTGGCCGGGGTGCTGACTCTTGCCGTGTTGACCCTGCCGGTCATCATCAGCACGGCCGAGGAATCTTTGCGCCAGGTGCCGGACGCTTGGCGCGAAGCCTCCTACGCTCTCGGAGGCACCAAATCCCAAACCATCGTTCGGGTGGTTCTGCCCTCGGCCCTGCCCGGCATGCTGACCGGCGCCATTCTGGGCTTATCGCGCGCGGCGGGCGAAACGGCGGCCATTATGTTCACCGCCGCCGTGTTCTACACGCCCAAAATGCCCGATTCGGTATTCAGCGCCGTTATGGCTCTGCCGTATCATATGTATGTTCTGGCCACGGCCGGTACGGAAATCGAAAAAACCCGCCCCCTCCAGTACGGAACGGCTTTGGTATTGCTGGTTCTGGTGCTGGGCATGAATTTGGCGGCCGTCGCATTGCGGGATCGGATGCAGCGCCGCAGACGTTAAGCTGTTTTGTTTATATAATCCGCATCGTTTGTGAGGGGCCTATTAAAAGATGCTTCCTTCCGGCTTGTCCCGATGAAAGAGGAATGGTAATATTTGTCGCTTGGGGGGAAACCAAGCGGGATGGCAACTTTCAACCGTACAAGGGGCAAGTATGTTGGCTTTTATCAGGCAGTTCAGCCGTACGCTCACGGTCGTGGCGGCTCTGTGCGTTTTGCTGACCGCGCCGACTTTCGCGCAGGCGGCTCCGGAAGTGTTCGACTCGCTCACCGAGGAACAGATTGTTGAAATTATGAAGGCTGAGGGCTACGCTGTGGAGCTGGAACCCGGAGACGCGGATTCGGATCCTGATGTGCTGTGGAAACTTGACGGCTCCAAGTGCCTTATCTTCACGTATGACAAAGGCCATGCCATCCAGTTTTACGTGGGCTTCACCGACACCGACGCCACCTTGCGCAAGGTGAACGAATGGAATCAAACCAAGCGTTTTTCCCGTTCGTACTTGGATGATGAGGACGACCCCTGCCTGGAACTGGACCTTGATCTGGCGGGCGGCATCACCAAGGATCGTCTGCTGGACTTTTTCAAAACCTGCAAAGTGTCGTTTTCGCAGTGGCACAAGCAGGTCGTGGGCGACTAGCTTTTTTCCGGAAGAACGAACCGGTGCACCGAATAGGAACCCGGCGCACCGGTTCGCGGGGCGAGCGTATTTAAAAATTGGGCATGGGCGCCGCATAGCATCCCAGTTTATAAAAGTCATAACAGGCCGTAACGGCGTTTTCCGGCGCGATGTTCAGCGCCAGCATGGCTTCTTTGGCGAACTCCAGGGGAGCGGTGCCGTTGGCCGTGACGATGTTTCCGTCCCGCACCGCCGCTTGCCGCAGGTACTTGTCTTCCCCCGTGTACGCGTCTTTAGCCCATTGCTTCAGGTCATTCAGGTCGTTGCCGGTGTGACGGACCTGATTCAGGACGCCCAGCGTTCCAAGAAAAGCGGCCGCGTCGCAGATGCCCCCCACGACTTTTTTTCGTTCCAGGGCATGGCGGACCAGGGGGGCGACTTCCCGTGCGGCCTCGGTTCGCCACGACATGCCCCCGACGAGAATCAGACCGTCAAAATCCTCGGGAGCGGACGCCAGGTCGTAATCGGGCAGCAGGGTAAAACCTCCTATGGAGGAAACCGGGGCCGTAGTCAGCGAAACGGTTTTCACCGCGAATTCGTCCCGGCCCAGAACGCTTGTCCACGACGCCAGATAAGCCGCTTCCCAGTCCGCGTATTGGTCCAGAACAACAAACAGTACGATTTTTTTCATGCTCTCCCCCTATTAGAGCGGTTTGCCGTTGAAAACGGCAACCGCTCCGGCGGCCGCGGGAGCGGACGCCCGCGCCGAATGAGCCTGAAAACCACGCTTTTCAGGCGAAATGACGGCAGCGCCGCTTTTGAAATTGGACAATTTCAAAAGCAAAATGCTCTAATGTGTAGGATGTCGCCGGAGGCGGCTCATTCTTCATCCGGTCCGCCGTGCAGACCGTAGGCCTTCAATTTGTTGTGCAGGGTTTTGCGGGAAATACCCAGGCGTTTGGCCGCTTCGCTTTTGTTGTCTCCGCTCTCCTGAAGGGTACGCAGGATGAAGGCTCGTTCCATATCCTCCAGGGTGCCCGCTTCGGTCGGAACATCCGGAGCGGCAGCCTCGGTTGTGTATGCGTCCGTTACGGCCTGGGGCAGTTCGCGTTCCGTCACATAGGAGCCGAACAGCAATACCACGGCCCGCTCCACGGCGTTTTCCAGTTCGCGCACGTTGCCCGGCCAGTCGTATTTGATCATCATGTCCATGGCCTTGGGCGTGAATCCTTTGACCTCCTTATGGTTACGTTCGCCGTAGATATGGAGAAAGTGTTGCGCCAGGAGGGGGATGTCCTCGCGACGTTCCTGCAGCGAGGGGACGGGAATGCTTACCACGTTGAGGCGGTAGTACAGATCCTCACGGAAACGGCCCGCCTTGATTTCCTGCATAAGATCGCGGTTGGTGGCGGCCACGATGCGCACATCCACGGATAGGGTTTCGTCGCCGCCCACCCGTTGAATTTCGCGTTGCTGCAGGGCGCGCAACAACTTGACCTGCATGAGAGGGGAAATTTCTCCGATTTCGTCCAGAAACAGGGTACCCCCCGACGCCTGAAGAAAGCGCCCCTCGCGGCGCTTGTCCGCACCGGTAAACGCTCCCTTTTCGTGACCGAACAGCTCGGATTCCAACAGACTTTCGGACAGGGCCGCGCAGTTGACCGCCACCCAGGGACCGTTTCGACGCGGGCTGAGCCGGTGGATGGAACGGGCCACCAGTTCCTTGCCGGTGCCTGATTTGCCGGTGATGAGCACCGTGGCTTCCGAGGGGGCCACCATGTCGATCATCTCCAGCATACGTCGCATGGCCGGACTGGCTCCCACGATGTCCCGGTCGCCGCGCGACCGTTCGCGCAGTTCCCGGTTTTCCGACTTCAGGCGGCTGTGCTCCAGCGTACGTTCCAAAGTCAACTTGAGCACATCGAAGTCCAAGGGTTTGATCAGATAGTCGTAAGCGCCGGATTTCAGCGCCTCCACGGCGCTTTCCACGGCGGAATAGGCGGTCATGATCACCACCGGCACGGCGGGATTATAGGCTTTGATGCCCTTGAGGGCGGTGATGCCGTCCATGTCGGGCATCCGGATGTCCATAAGAACCGCATCATAGGGGCGTTCGCGCACAGCCTTCACGGCTTCCACGCCGTTGACGGCGGAGTCGACCGCAAATCCCCATTTGCCCAACAGAGCCTCGAGCATGAACCGGTGGCCGTTGTCGTCGTCCACCACCAGCAGCGACGGTTTGTGTTCTTTCACGATTGACCTCCATCGCGGGCTTCGGTCGTGCGTTCCACCGGCACGGGCAGCCGCAGACTGAACATGGCCCCCCGGCCCGGCTCGCTTTTGACTTCGATGCAGCCGTCGTGGGCTTCCATGATCTTATGGACCAGCGAAAGCCCCAGTCCGGTGCCCTTGGGTTTGGTGGTATAGTAAGGACTGAAAATTTCCTGGAGCTTATCGGCGGCGATCCCCTCGCCTTCATCCATAATATCCAGCACGAATTCGTCGCCGTTCCGGACGCCGCCGTCTCCGTCGTCTCCGGGCGAGGCCGAAACCATCCGCCCCCGCACGGACAGCAGTCCGCCATCCGGCATGGCCTGTACCGCATTAAGGAAAAGATTGAGCAATACCTGCGTCATACGGTCCGCGTCCAGAGAAATGACGGGGCAGGGGACGGGCATATCGCAGGTAAAGGTCACGCCGTGTTTGTCCATATCGGACTGCACCAGGCGGCGGGCCTTGTCCACCAGATCGCGGAGCGAAGTCGGCGTCAGGTTTAGCCGGTCGGGCCGAGCCAGTTCAAGCAGATCGCCCACCACGCCGTCCAGGCGCAACACTTCCTGAGTCATGATATCCGCCACCCGCGCTTCTTCGCTGTCCGGAGGGCTGACTTCCCGAAAAAAGCGGGCCAGCCCCTTTATGGCCCCCAACGGATTGCGGATTTCATGGGCTACTCCGGCAGCCATGCTGCCCAGGGCGGCCAATCGATCCTGACGGCGCACTTCGGCCTGCAGGCGGCGTATTTCTCCCAGATCGCGCAAGGTCAGCGTCCATCCGGCCCGGCGTCCCTCGTCGGTCGTTACCGGAACGGCGTTCAACGCCAGGGGGATACGACGCTCCTGCCCGAATACGCAACGGACTTCGTGTTCGCGGGCCGGAGTGTCTTCCTTCAACAGTCCGCTTTCCCGAACCACTCCCCACAGACCGGGCAATGCGTCGGCCAGAGTCCGGCCCAGGACGGTTCGGGCGGCAAGACCTGTGATGCGTTCGGCTTCGGGGTTGAAGGTGGTGACGCGCAGAGCCTCGTCCGTCGCGACTATGCCCAAGGGCAGGGTATCGATGAGGGCGAAGGAAAACGCCGAAGTTTCCTGTACCAGACGCCGCGAGCGCTGATAACCTTTGACGAGGAACAGGGTCAGCAGGCCGACCAGGCCCAGAAAGGCCAGCACGGCCCAATGCACGTAAGCTCGACGGGCATCCTGCCTTTGCGCCGCGAACAGGGAAGTCATGTCGTACCCTACAAATGCCACCAGACGTTGAGCGTTGAGCGGACGGCCGCCGTCTTCGCCACGCGCCATGCGGCCCCGGCCCATCATCATGTGACCGTGCAGGCGTTCGGCATACTGGCGCGCCGAAAGAAGCTGATAGACCTGAAAGACAGGCACGGCTTCGCCGTCTTCCGGTTGGAATACGCGTACATCGCCCTTGATTTTGCGCACCGGCCGTAGCGACTTCATCTCCTCGGGGGAAAGAAGATCGGTGCCCGACATGCCGGGGCGACTGGCCGCCAGAACATGACCCTGTTCATTGGTGACGGCCACATAATAAACGTCGGGGCCGGTTCCCAGCCCGTCGAGAACGCCTTGCAGCTCTTCATCCGTCCAGCGGAATCCCATGCCCGTTTGCAAGGTGGCCTCAAAGGCTTGAATGAGCGAGGCCCCGCGCTCCAGGTAAATGCGGGTGGTTATTTCGGTTTCCTTCCGGCCGTCGCGGAAGTCGAGAATAAGGACCACGGCGGCCAGCAGCAGGGCGCAGGCCACCACGAACCAGGGCGACAATACGAGCCACGCTGGCATACGACGCGGCAGGGTCGGATTGCGGGAAGAGGAGGATCGGAACATGGCGGCATCCGTCATGGGAGCGGAAAAGTTAAAGGGGATGGAGATAGTTCGGAAGAATTTGAGGAATAAGCAAAAAGCGAGCCGGAACGTGAGGGGGCGTCGGATAGGCCGACGCCGGGCGGTGGTGGCGAAGGCTGTGAACTTTTTACACGTTTTATGGTTCGATACGTGTTACCTTTCTACACACTAACGGGACTTTTAGGGTTTGGCAAGTATGATGAAAATTAAAAATTCTTCTATTTCCATACCATAGAAAAACAAGATGCTTTTGGCACACCCCTTGCTAAAGTGCTGTCCGTAAGGCGCTTGCAAGAAGCGCGAAGGATCGCCCCGGTATGGGGCATTGCCACGAAACCCGGCCGACGCTTATGTCGGCTTCAAACCCTCAGGAGTATTTTTATGAATATGCGTCATCTCATGGCTGGTCTGGCCGTTTCCACCCTGCTGCTCGGTTCCGCTTCCGCCGCGTTCGCTCGTGGTCATCACAACGGTTACATGATGGACGGCTGGCAGGGCGGCTGCAATGGAGCTCCGTGCTACAACCTGAATGGAAACTATCAGGGCTTGACTCAGGAAAAGCGCGACGCGCTGGACAAGCTTATGCAGGAACGTCGCGCCGCCGTGGAGCCTCTGGCTCAGCAGTTGGAAGCCAAGCGTCTGGAATTGAACGCTCTGTCCCGCAACCCCAACGCCAAGTCCGAAGATATCAGCAAGCTGGCGCAGGACGTGGCTCAGCTTCAGACTCAGGTTCGTGCTGCGAATCGGGATTTCCAGGACAAAGTGCAGAAGGAGCTGGGCGTTCAGATGGGGCCGCGTGGCGGCATGATGGGGGGATACGGCCCCATGCATAACGGCATGATGGGCGGTTACGGCCACGGCATGGGCGGCAATCACCACATGCGGGGTTGGAACAACTGACACGCATTACATCGTTTCCGACTTTTAGACGTCAAAGGCCGTCCCAAGGGCGGCCTTTGCGCGTGGAAAAACGTTCATTCCACCGGTGAATCGATATCGCTCGTTGCGGCTGTACGTTTCCGGCGCAGAAAAAAGGCTGTTGCCCCCACGATGAACGCGGCCGTGAGCACGACCGAAAGGGGATGAGCCTCCACTCCGTCGGACAGACGATCTGCCGCGCCGCCCAAGCCGTATCCGGCCATACTGGTCAGGATTGCCCAAATCAGGGCGCCGACCGTGTTGTACAGCAGGAAACGCCCCGGGGGCACGCCTTCCAGAGCCAGCAGCAGGGGGGTGACGATGCGCACGCCGTACATAAAGCGAAATCCGAGCATGAACAGCGCATCGTAACGGGTCAGCAAGGCGTGGATGCGGAGGCCTGCCCGATTCAGTCGCGGATGGGCCGCTATAAACGCCCGTCCATAGCGACGGCCCGCATAATACTCTGCCTCGTCGCCGGCCAGACTGCCCGCGAATGAGCAAAGCATGACGATGGGCAATGACAGATACCCTTCGTGAGCCAGGGCTCCGGCCACCAGCACGATGGTGAACCCTTTCAGAAAAGTGGCCGCGAATAAAGCCAGGTATCCGAAATGGATAAGAAGTTGTAGGAAAACGTCGGCGTCAGGCACGGATTCTCCGGAAAAAGCGAGGAATAATCCGAGAATACGCCTGTGTGTGCCGCTTGTCCAATACCAAATTAAGAGGCCAAGCAAAGAAAAACCGTTTTGATAAAATTACGGGCGACCTCGTCGAAGACGGCGCAGGACGAAGATTAGAGCGGTTTGCTGTTGAAAACGGCAACCGCTCCGGCGGCCGCGGAAGCGGCCGCCCGCGCCGAATGAGCCTGAAAACCACGCTTTTCAGGCGAAATGACGGCAGCGCCGCTTTTGAAATTGGACAATTTCAAAAGCAAAATGCTCTAGAAGCGGAGCCAAGGC
Source organism: uncultured Desulfovibrio sp. (assembly GCA_900541395.1). GTDB lineage: Bacteria > Desulfobacterota > Desulfovibrionia > Desulfovibrionales > Desulfovibrionaceae > Mailhella > Mailhella merdigallinarum. The sequence continues at coordinate 110,429 of UQJT01000003.1, read as the reverse complement.
GAGCGCCGCAAGCACTATGGGATGCGATTTTAGGGATGTGTGCCAGCGCTCCGCGAAGCAACCCAGACTATAACCGCTGAGAAGGCAAAGCGTGCACCACTCCGGCGAGCTGAACGCATTAAAGGAGAAAAAAACGACGGTGGGTCATACCCTCCATACCGAACGCCAGAGGGGTGGCAACGCGTATGCCGTAGACAAAACGAAATCCGAGCACGAACAAGGCATCATAACGGCGGTCAAGGCGTCCAGCGTGGACAGGAATTTCAGCTTGTCCAAGCTCTCCAAGCGGCTTGGTGAGTTCAAGCCTGGCTACTATTCCGAGCGCACGTTCCACAAGCCCTCTCCAGAGCCGGTCAGCCATGTGTGCCGAGAGGAATGGCAAGAGTATCAGAAGGAACGGCAAAGACTGGCGGAAGAAAAACGCCTCGCCAGAAAGAAACGGGAGGAAGAACGGGAAGAATTGGAGCAGCGGCAGCGGGAACGCCGGGAGGCGGCTACAGCCCGCCTTGCATCACACGGCCTTTCCGTACTAAACATCACCCGGCACTGTCTGAAGGAACAGGAGCGAGAGGAAAAAGCGGCGTTGAACAGACAGGTTCAGCCAGAACAGGCGCAACGGTTCCCCCACTTCAAGCACTGGCTGGGCAAGCGGAATCCTTCTCTTGCCAATCTCTGGCGCTTTCGCAAGCGGATAGCTCCGGGCGTGGAAGTCAGGAAGCGGAAACTTCCCAAAACCGGAACTCTGACCTCGCCCTATGCCGCTTACCGGGAAATGGTCAAAAAGCGTTTCCCGGAAAAGATGGACGAATCACGGCTGGATGCGGCCATTGCCCTGTACATGCACTGTGCCGGGTATACACAGTGCAGGAGGTCGCCAACGAGCTGTACAGACACGCCCCCCGCCGCTCCAGCGGCCAGAGCCCCGATGAAAGGACAGAGTACGGGCGCAGAGTGATCGGCTATGCCTTTGGTATGGCGGGAGAGATTGATATTGCCAATGTGCAGCCGACGGAAGAGCAAATTAATAATTTTGTCCAAGAAGTGGAACAGGACAAGGAAAGAATACCGCGTCAAAGCTCAAGGTTGCGTATGAAGTAGACATAATATATTGTATTTTATTGGCCTACTTCCCAATTCGTCAATTGGCGACACAAGTGTGAGTAGTTGGACTGGAGAAGTGAAGCGGCAAGAAAAATGAGGGTAACGCAACAGGGAGGAAGGTAACATGGATTTTTTCCGGTTAAAGCCGATAAATAATGATACCGAATATGAAGTTGTGTCAGAGTTATTCTGTTATAATTGCGAAAAATTCGTACCGGAGGTAGTCTCTCAAAAAGAAGTTCCGCGTCGTGGTGGAATATTCAATGTTTCCGCCATTGTCATTCCCTCATGTTTTAAAGGGAAGCCGATTACAAAAATCGGAAAAGCCTGCAATGATCGCTACAACATATTTGAAGTCAATATTCCTGATAGTGTTGTGCACATAGATGATAAAGCATTTCGTTGCTGTTATAACTTGGAAAGTTTTATTGTTCCCCCGAGCGTAAAAACCATCGGACGTGAGGCTTTTTATTGTTGTCCTGAATTAGAGAGCATTGTCATTTCCAATGGCGTTGAGCGTATAGAAAAACAGGCATTCTGGGAATGCAGTCGTTTACGTAGCGTTGTCATTCCGGATAGTGTAACATTTATCGGAGATAAAGTATTTTTAGATTGCAAGAATCTGGTAAGTGTAACTTTGCCTGAATCATTAATAAATATAGGAAAATTTATTTTCAAAAAATGCCACAAAGATTTAATAATAACCACCGGCGACAAAACGGAAACGTATGAAGAATGGAATAAAAGAATAGAGGATACGCGGCCCAAAGGACAGGAAACGGTTGTAGCCGGTAACCACAATAGTATTTTTGCTGGCAAAACCGTAGCCTTTACAGGCAGACTCGAATTATGTGCCCGCGACGCGGCAAAAGCCATCATCAGGGATTTGGGCGGAAGAACGTCGGATGAGATTGTTTCCGAGGTGAATCTCTTGATTGTGGGTAAAAACTCCGGAAGCAAGATGGAAAAAGCGCGAAAACAAGGCGTTGAGATTATGACGGAGGCGGAGTTCATCAAAAAAATTGGAGACGTGCCCGTACCGAAACCCATAAAGTTCATCAGGAGTGCAGACTATGATTATGAGTGGTTTGAGGCTTCCGTGACCAGGGGCAAGGGAAAGGTTACCATATACTGTGAGGATGAGGGTGACAAGGAACTGAACGATCTGGCTTTCAATTTTGCCCGGAAGTTGCATAACGAACTGGCCATATGGCATGAAAGGGCAAAACCCCTTATTGCGAAGTTCTATGACGATGACGATGACTGGCTTGATAAAGAGCAGATCACAAAGCAATGTTTTTTGGACGGTAGACGCCTTGAAGAGCTGAAAGTGAACAGTAGCGGAGAATTTGAATTTATTTTTCATGATGCTGATGGAGCCCTTGGCGGTCATTGGCTTGTGTTGCGCGGCACCGTGCAGGACGGTTTTGACGGTCAGTACGACTTTGAATAAGGTAATTTTACTGTTAGAGCCTGTTCGGCAGCTAATTCCCACCGAACAGTTTCTTCAGGTATAAATGGCGGGAACCGCCATCAATATGGGAGGGTTTTACTCAGCTAATGATGTTTTATGGTTATTTCACGTCGCGAGCTCGGGTACCATCGACGGTGTCCACTTTGATATGTGAATAAATTCACGTTATTACGCCGTGACAGAGCTGTTGCGAGCGGAGTAGCCAGGACTGGCACCCGCGAAGAAGCGGCTCGGAAATCATACAAAAGTTAAAACCCTCCAATATGGTGCTGGACGGCATCGGAATTGGAATTTTATCGTAGTACACGATGGAGACGTTGGCATCGAGATATCAAAAATACCCTGTCACGCCGGAGATTGCTTTTGACATTGGAATATTTGCAAATAATCTCAACTAATTAATGCTTACATCACAAAAATTTGTGGCTGTGTCACAGAAGAATGTTGATAATCACTCTCCTCAGATGAAAAAAACGGCATGAATTTTTCCTCATCAGGCAAGTCATCATGAAAAAAGGAAGGGCATCGGAGAAAACAATTTCCAGCACGTCGTGACAGAAGTAACGCCTTGTTCGGTCAGGAAATCAAGGCGGCAAGTCTGCTTGATGGCATCAACACGCTCCTGTGACAGAGCCAAATTTGTAAATATGATAAACGCCGTTTTTCATAGTGAAAGGCCAACATAACATATTTTGAAATAATAGAAGTCGTGGCGAAGCTGTTTGAGCTGATTAACTCAATATTGGCATCATTCTCCCTCTGCCTGCCCTCTTCCCCCACAATTCTTGTCCAAGGCAATCCAGTAACACCCGGTAATATCCTCTTTCTATTGGGGTAATTGCCGGGGTATTTTTTTTGTAAAAATATTTTTATTCAAAATATATCAACTAATTACATAACAAAATCCATTGACATGTATAAAGCTTCGGGCTTGGTTCAGTCGTCGGGCAGCCCGTATTCGTCGGGGCAGGAAGATCAGTAGAGAGGGGCCGAACGGCGTCCCAATTGAAATTCGGCTTCGTCGCCGAGCAGCGTACCGAACCATGCCCAAACCAGAACCGGGAACGGGTTCAGATAGCCCTGTCGAGCCGGCACTCCAGCCGCCACCAGCATGGAAAACGCCTTGACGAAGCATCCCGTCGCCACAGCGGGGTAGCCGAAACGAGTTGCCGGGGCCAGGAACAGGTCTGCGTCAGGCATGGGCGCAACTCCGGTTGTTGGGGCTTTCTCTATTGTCGAAGTACCCCGTTCCGGCGTGCGTTGTCCATTGTTTCTCCTCGGAGCGGGACAAATCTGAGGTTATATGTGGCTCGACGATTTCTCTATCATTTGCTTTACAGCCTTCCTCGTGGTTGGTTCTGCCGCCCGCTCCTGTCTCTCTGCAGGAGGAGGCATGCCTCCGAAGCGCCCGTCGAGTGATTGCGCTGCGTCATTTTCCGTTGACCTGAGGCAAGGACAGGGAGAGAACTCCAATTCTGGGAATTTATCACAAAAAACCCCGCTTCCATCAAGTGGAAGCGGGGTACGGCAACCCGAAACAGGACTTAGAGTTTCTTCACTTTGAAAATGCTTCCGGACTCGAGCGGAGCGGGACGTTGCCGCGGCGCCGGAGCAACCGTAATTCACTTGCGGCGTTGCCATCCGACGGGCGGTCCGAAAGGCCGTGCCCGGTAGCCCGATAGGCATACACAGGCGTGGACGGCAGAGCAAGCGACGGCTTCAGGCGTCAAACTTGAGCGGCAGAACATCGTGCCTGAACCAGTATGATTTCAAAGTAAAAACGTCCTAGAAGTCGTCGGGAGGCGTGCATTCCAGATTCAGGTCGTTGGGAATGACCATGACCGGCACCCGGGTATGTCCGATGACGCTTTCTGAAGGACGGCTGAACATAAAGCTGAACAAACCCTTGGTGGATATGCTGCCCATGATGATGAGATCGGCGCACACTTTGTCCGCCAGTTCGATAAGCTCGCGGGCGGGATTGCCGGACATCAGCAGCGGTTCAGCCTTAAGCCCGGCAAAATTTTTCTCCACAAATTCCTTGAGGAATTTTTCCGTCCGGGCTTTGCTCTCGTCGAGAATGCTTTCGACCATGGAACGCGAGGTGACATAGTTAAGCAGGTGCGCGGTGGAGGGCAGGGCATGCACCACGATGACGCGGGCATCGTCGATTTTGGCTATATCCCGGGTGTACTGAACAATGTCGTTGCTGTTTTCCGTCAGATTAATACAGCAGATGATGGTGGAAAAAAGGGCCATGACTTTCTCCTTAAGGAATCGGGTTAGTCCTGAAACGAACATAGCACAGATAGGCATGAAGAAGCAACAAGTTCGATTCCACAAAGGAAGCCTGCAAGCCTGGATCGGCCCTGGCCGCAAAAGACGGGAAAAGAAACCGGAGCGAAAAATCCGAGTTTTCGCTCCGGGGCGAGGTTACCAGTGGTTGTGATGCACCTTGGCGGCGTCATAGCGGTCCGCGCGGTTAAAAGGCTGGGCCGGATGCCCCAGAATGACCAGTCCCAAAGGGCGTACCGTGCCGGGAAGGCCGAACAGCTTGATGAAGGCGTCTTCGCGGTCGACAAAGGGATGGATGGCGCTCCATACGCTGCCGAGTTCCAGGCTGCGGGCGGTGAGCAACATGGTCTGGATAGCCGCCGCTCCGTCCTGAGGCCAGCATTCGGGCGCGTGCCCCGCCTCCACGTCGCCGCAAACCAGAATGGCCAGCGGCGCGTCGGCCGCCGGGCCGGCATAAGGGTGGATATGGGGGATTTCCCGCAACAGGTCCTTGTCGTCAATGACCACGAAGCGCCAACTTTGGGAGTTGGTGGCGGTGGGGGAACTCATGGCCGCGTGCAGCAGAATGTCCACATCCTCGGAGCTGACGGGTTCGTCCGTAAACTTGCGTATACTGCGACGGGTGTGCACTATATCGAGAAAGTCCATAAAAACCTCCTGAAAAATCGGCGTTGAGGTGCGACCGGAAGGCGGCCTTTTCCGAACCCGGGCAGCTTGCTGCACCGGCGAGCCCGGATAGGTCTGCGTTCGATTCGGAAGGGGCCCGCGAACGAACCGTGACACGCCCGGCTTATGCCCCTCCCCGCTTTGGGGCTATCGCCGCAAAGGTTTTGTGCCGTAAAAAGGGTAGGGCATTAAATGCGCGGGGGGAAAGACATGCTTTCCCCCCGCTTTTCACTGTACGAAGGCAGGCCGATTTTTGTCAACGTCGCTCACGCGGACGTCTCGGGAAAATCATTTCGGCATGTTGGCCGCCCGTTGCGCTTCCAACGCGGCCGCCTGTTCCTCGAACGAGGTGAATCCGGCCTGACGCAGCGCGTCTTCCACAGTTTCCTCCCACGGCCATGAGGCATAGATGGCGGGTTTGTGGAAAGTGGCCCGGAATTGCGCCATTTCTTTGCGGCATTCGGCTTCCTTGGGAGTGCCCAGGCTCTTGCGCAGGTTTTCGTGCAGGCGCTCCGATTCTCCCTCGTACCATTCCCGCAGGTCCGCGCCGTTGGTATACTTTTTGAGGAAGTGCCCGAATCCGCGGGACTCCATCAGCTCGCGCAGGTGTTTCAGATGCTGCTCGCTCAACCACTGCCCCAGACGCGAGGCCGGAATGTTCTCGGCTTCCACCTCGGCGATTTCAAGCTTGGTTTTGTAGTAGGTATCGGGGACCACCGAGGCGGACACGATGCCCGCAATAGCCACCAACCCGCGCAAAATACGGCTGTTGGATACGCCCTGCCCGCAGAATCCCACCTTTTTGCCGTACTTCTGGCCGGTAAAGATGGTGGTGAGCAGCGCCCATACCACGGCCGGGTCCTCTTCGTCATAAATGTGTTGAAGACTGGCGTTGTCCCGGTCCGTGGCCAGTACCATCTGGGTCATGTCGTTGGAACCGATGGAAAAACCGTCGAATTCCTGAATGAACTGACGGGCCAGGATGGCATTGGACGGAATTTCCGACATCTGGATGATCTTCAGCCCGTCTTCGCCGCTGACAAGCTTATGCACGCTGGCGAGGTAACGTCGCATGGACCGGGCTTCCTCCAGGGTGCGCACAAAGGGCAGCATGAGCTGGAGATTGGAGCCCCCGTATACGCCGCGCGCCAGCTTGAAAGCCTCGATTTCCCAATCGTGTATCTGGCGGGAAACGCCCCGGTAGCCGAGCATGGGGTTGTCTTCGTGCTTTTCGAACAGAATGCCGCCCAACAGATTGCGGTATTCGTTGGACTTGAAGTCCGTAGTCCGGTAGATGATGGGCTTGCCGTAGAAAGCCATGGCAAACAAGGCCAGGCCCTGGGCCAGGGTTTGGATATAGTGCTCCTTGCCCGTACGGTAACCGCGCGATCGGATGATGGACGCAATCTTTTCCGGTACCGAACGCAACGCGTCCATTTCCTTGGTCAGACCGCACTTAAGGCCCACTTCACGCCGCAGTTCGGCGATGTGTCGGAAGGCTTCTTCCAGGAAGGAATCATGGCGCACCTTGTCGGCCAAGGTTTTGACCTCGCGGGCGATGGCGTCGCGCCGGGCCTGAACTTCGGCAGGGTCGCCGCCGAGCAGGGCCAGCTCTTCCTCAAAGCCGTAGATGATGCGAACATGGTCTTCCAGGCTGACCGAAGTGCGCAGAGCGTCCTGATAGCGCACCGCGTTTTCAAGATATTCGTCGAGTTTGTGTTCCAGTTCGCGCAGCTTGCGCTGCTGGGCCAGCACTTCCTCGGTGCCGTGCAGTTCCAGTGCGGCCGTGCTTTCAATTTCTTCGGCCAGCCCCGTGACGTGTCCGACATGGTCGCGCAGTTTGAGGTCCAGCACCACCAGCCCCGCGCTGAGCTGTTCCTGTACGGTTTTGGTCAGGGCGTTGTCCAATTCGGCCAGTTTGGCTTCCACCTCGCGCTGGAGCGCGCCGTTGTCGAACGCTTCCAGGGCCTGCGGGTGCACGCCCACGTTGCCCAGCATGAATTCCGCGCGCAGCAGGCCCACTTCAAAGTCGGGCACATTGCGCAGGCGGGACAGGAACAAGGCCTGGTTGACGTCGGCCAGCACCAGTCCCACGTGAGTCTTGGTAGGGGGCAGCGCGGCCAGATTCATTTCGCCGCCTACGTCGTGCAGCGGCAACAGTCCGCGGTAGACGCAACCCTTGGTGCCGTCCACGGTCACTTCCTGGCCATCCAGGGCGCGCAGCGTCTCCAGGCGTTGAATGCCGATGACGGCAGGAATGCCCAGTTCACGCGAGGTAATGGCCGCGTGGCTGGTGTCGCCGCCCACATTGGCCATGATGGCGGCCGCCACGCGCATGCCGGGCACCATGTCCGGATCGGTGCGTTCGGCGGCCAAAATATCGCCCTTGGCCACTTTGTTCAGCTCCAGGGCGGAACGTAAAAAACGCACCGTGCCCTGGCCCGCTCCGCGCGAGGCGCCGTTGCCTTCCACCAGCACTTCGGCCGCAGCCGCGGCCTTGGCGTCCACTTCCAGACGGCGCATGAAGATGGTGTCGGGGTGCAACTCGAATTCTTCGTTCCAGCGTGTCTCGGGCCGGGCCTGCACGAACCACAATTGGTCTTTGTTGTCGATGCAGAATTCCGTGTCCATGATCATGCCGCCGTAAGCCTTGCTGATGGTGCGCACCGAGCGCGCCACCTGTTCGGCCTGGGCAATGGACAGGGCCCAGCGGTAAACATCGTTTTCGGCCACCTTTACCTGTTTGGTGCCGCCTTTTTCGTCATAGACGATTTTTTTGTCCTTGCTGCCCAGGTTGCGGATGACCACTTCCGCACCGTCGTCGCGTTGGAACACGTAATATTTATCGGGAGTGACCATACCTCCGACGATGGCTTCGCCCAGGCCGTAGCTGGCGTCGATGCTGACCAGGTCCTTACGGCCCGTGCCCCGGCAGCCCGACGCGGTGTCGGCGCTGAAGGCCGTGCCCGCGATGACCGGATTGATCATGCGCATGATGCACACCGACAGCGAAGTGTGCTCAATGGCCCACTCCTGCTTGGCCTGTTGGGCGAGGGATTCGTCGCCCGTGGCTTCGGCCCGGGTGATGCCGTCGCGGATGGCTTCGCGGCGGTAGGTCATGGAACGCAGGTTATAGGCCGAGGCGCAGTCCCAATGATAGGCCTGAACCACGCGCTCTTCGCCCACCATGTTGAGATACGTATCCTGGAGGCCGGCGAAGGCCTTTTTGCGGGAGTCCTCGCCCGCAGCGGAGGAGCGTACTGCCACGGGCACGTCGGCTTCGCCCGCTTCCTTGCAGATGTCGCGATAGGCCTGACGCACGGCTTCGTCCACGGCCTTGGGAATTTCCACGGAAAGAATGGAGGCCTGGACCAGCACCGAACGTTTACGGAGCTGGTCGATCATTTCCTGGGAGGTGGCGAAACCCTCCACTACATTGTTCACGAAGGTGCGCAGGCGGATACGGGTGGCGTTGGGCTGGGCGGCGTCGGCGGCGCGGATTTCCTTACCCAGGTTGCGGACCAGCTTCTGCACGAATTCCGTGTCCTGGTTGATTTCCGGATCATTCCAGTCGATGCGCGCGTATTCTTTTTCCACCAGCGAGCGTACCAGGGCGGCGTTGACGGAGGTTTCGTCCAGCAGCTTGTGGAAGCAGATGGATGAAATGGCGCGGAACTGGGGGGTACGGACGCCCGGAATCTCATGAATATGTGCCGTATTGTAGTTTTTGCCGCCCACGATGGTTTCGGCAATTTCGCCGATAGCCATAATATCCGCGCCGGTAAGGACCAGCTTTTGCTGCAAATCTTCCGTCGAAGCCGTGGCGTTAGCGCCGCTTGTTCTGCCCATGTCGTGCCTCCAGGTAGTGTTGCCGTGAACGTTCGCCGTTAATTTGCCAGGGGATTGCTGCCCGCCTCATCCAGCTTATGCCCGCACCAGGGGCAAAAGTGAATACCCTGAGAGGGGATCGGTTTTGCGCAGTCGGGGTTGGGGCAAAGGCTCGGAGCCGGGGCCAGCTCGACAATGAGTTCGCCTTCGCGCACGGGGACCATCTTGCGGGTTGTCTTGTAATCCGCGGACTTGAGCACCCGCTTGACCATGCCGTCCACCGGAGCCAGCACGGCCTTTTCCTGTTTCATAATGGATATGTTGAACAGCTCCTCGCCCGCCTTGACCATGTCGCCGGGGTGTACGTGCACCACCCACAAATCACCGTTGGAAGGGGCCGCCACATGGTTGGGGTTGGCCGGGTCGGCCATGGACACGTCCACGTCGCCTCCGCCCGTGGCCTCGGCGACCTTGATCTCGCAGGTCATAAATTCCGAATCGTAACCGTAACGCACCATCACCGTTCCCAGGTTGGATACCGGGCTCACGCTGTAGATGGTCATTTTATGCGGTTTGCCCTCGGAATCGGTGAACTGGAGCTCCTGTCCGTGTTTCAACCCTTCAAACCACACGTGCAGAGGAAGCTTGTTGGGGTCGCCGAATTGGTTGACGAACTGAATGGTTTTCACCGCGTCGCCGGGGTGGTTCAGATACAGGACCAGTTCTTCCTTGGTGGGCATGCGCTTGATGAGTTCCGCGCAGGCCGCCGCTTCGGCGTCTATGTCGACCTCGGGCAGATGCTCCAGGGGCGAATCTTCGGTGCGCTCGGCCAGGGCCTGTCGCCAGCTCGGGCCGAACGCGCTTTCATAGACCCAGTCGGCCGGAAAGCCGAGGGGCAGACGGCCGAATTTGCCGAGCAGCAGATTGCGGAAGGCGTCGTTGCAGTCCTGGTACAGGCTCAGGCGGTCTTTGCGGAGGCGGGGCGTGACCTGAGCCTCGGGCGTATCGACCACGTTTTCCAGAATGGACAACAGGTCTTGCACCGCATGTTCGCCGCCGCGCTTCCAGGCTCCGGTCACGGCCAGAAAAGCCGTGTTCCAGGTAATCTGCGAGCCCGGCGTCACGTCGTGGTAGCGCACGATATGACGCGTACCCGCCAAAAAGCGCAACATGTAAGGCAAAAGGTGGATGTACCCCTGCTTCATGGCCCCTTCCTGCGAAGAGGAGGTGGCTCCGCCGGGCATGCCGTGGCGCGTCACGTCATGGTCTATGCCCTGGAAGTAGGGGCCGCAATAGCGGTCGTAGAAGGGCATGATCTGCTTGAGCACAAAGTTGGCCTCGCGGATCATGTCTTTGTTGAGCATGGTTTTGAGGCCCAGTTCGTCTTCCAGATAGGCGGCCGTGGACAATACTTCTCCCTGCCCGTACGAGCGGGCGGCCGCTCCCAGGCTGACGTCCACAATATGAGCCCCGGCCTTGGCCGCCGCTCCCACGCTGGGCACAAACAGACCGTCGGTGTAGTGACGGTGATAGTGGAGAACCAGGTTGGGCCAACGCTTGCGCAGGGCCGTCACCAGGTCGGCCATGAAGCGCGGAGGGCACACGCCGGCCATATCTTTGAGGCCGAGAATAATATTGGCCGCCGCGTCGCGCTGGGTACCGCCCATGACCTTCGCCACCATGTCCAGGGTGGCCGCGGTGACGTCGACGTAATGATCCACGTCGAACCCCTTGGTCCAGGACATGGACAGAGCCGGTTCAAATACCACGTCCCGGCGGGACATGACGACTTCGGCAATGGGCCGCATGTTGCGTACATCGTTCAAAAAGTCGAAACAACGCACGATCTGATAGTGATCGCAGATCATTTCGCCCGTGATGCGCATCAGATTACGCGGTTGGGGCGTATAACCCAGCACATTGGTGGAGCGCACCAGAATTTGCTTCAGGGTTTTAGGCGCGAACTTGTTCCATTCCTCCGCTTCTTTGAACGGGTAGGTCATATTGGCCATCATGGCCACATGGAAATGGGCGCCGCCCCCGTTTTCCAGCGAAAAGAAGTTGCATGAGTCCAGATAGGGGCCCACCAGGGCGTCTTCCGCCAGGCGGAAACGGTTGCCGCTGTTGGATTGAGTTACGTCGCGGGTGGTGGTGTCGGTAAAGTGCACCGCGCCCGAATCCCGCAGCATATCGAGCAGAGCCGCGCGGTCGCCGCGCGGGTATGGATTGGCGGCCTTGCGAATGGCGGAGGACAGATGGGGCAGCACCGGTTCGAAGGCGGGCAGGCGGGGAGTGTCCACAGTGCGGTATTTGCCGAGCTGTACATAGGGGTTGTAGCCCTTGGCCGAAATTTCCGCCACCAGGCGCGCCAGTCGTTCGCCTTCGGGGGCTATATCCTCGTAGTACAAAAGCTCGGGCGTGCGCTCGATAAAGTTGGTATCAAAGTCCGCGGTGCGGAATTTGTAGTTCTGGAGCACGTGCCGGTAAAAGGGTATGGTCGTCTTGAGGCCGCCCACGGTGTATTCGTCCAGGGCGCGTTCCATGATGCCGCGCACTTTGCGCCAGTCGGGACCGTAGGCGATGAGCAGGGCGCCGGCCGAATCGTAGTTGGACGGAAACTCGTACCCCGCGGACAGGTTGGAATCAAGGCGCACGCCGGGGCCGCCGGGGGATACGTAACGGGTGATACGACCCGCGTTGGGCGAAAAGTCACGCTGCGGGTCCTCACAGTTGATGCGCACCTGCATGGCCGTGTGCGAGGGACGGGTGTTCTCGTCGGTAAACGGCAGAGGCACGCCGAAGGCGATGGCGATCTGGGTTTCGACCAGGTCCACGCCGTACCGGCACTCGGTAATGCCGTGCTCCACCTGAAGTCGGGTATTGACTTCGATAAGATAGGGCTGCCCGTCGCGGGTCACCAGAAATTCCACCGTGGCCAGGGAATGGTAGTTGACCGCCTTGACCAGTTTACAGGCGTATGCCTTGAGCCGGGCGCGCAGTTCCGGGGTCATGCCTTCCCAAGGGGAAGGCGTGATTTCGATAAGTTTCTGGTGATTGCGCTGGATGGAGCAATCGCGTTCGTCAAACGCGAATACATTGCCGTATTTGTCGGCCACCACCTGTATTTCGATGTGCCGTACCTGCTCCAGGTATTTTTCCACAAACAGACGCGGGTTGCCGAAGGAAGCCTCGGCCATGGTCGAGGCCTTGAGGAAGGCGTCCTCCAGATCGTCGGAGTCGCGGATGACGAAAATGCCGCGTCCGCCGCCGCCGCCCTCAGCCTTGAGCATGGCGGGCATTCCTATACGGCGGATGATTTCGCGGGCTTCGTCCACGTTCACCGCGCCGTCGGAACCGGGCACCACGGGAATCCCCAGTTTCATGGCCAGTTGGCGGGATTGGACCTTGTTGCCCAAAAGATTCATGGATTCGGCCGTGGAGCCGATGAAAACAATGCCCGCCTCTTCACACTTGCGGGGGAAGCTTTCGTCCTCGGAAGCGAAACCCCATCCGGGGTGGATGGCGACGACACCGCGCTTTTTCGCTTTGTGGATAATAAGATCAAGATCGAGATACGCGGTAGGGTCCGAGCCGAGCAGCATCAGCTCCTGCGCAGAGGAGGCCGCAGGGGAGGTTTTGTCGACGTCGGTGGCCGTCATGACGGCCACGGCGCGAAACCGTTCACGAATGGATCGACAGATGCGTCTGCCGGGTATGCCCCGGTTGGCCACCAGAATGGGTTTGTCCCGGAGTTCGTCCCAAACCTCTTCCAACGTCTTGTAAACCATGTTTACCCCAGGGGGCGGGTCGTCACTCCAGAGGAATGAGCGAACCCCCAAGAAAAGTCAGTACATCCGACTTTACGCGCAGGCGCAACGCGCCGGACACGCAAAGACCCTCCACCACGCCCTCGCAAAAGGACCGCTCCGCCCCGGAATCGTGTTCCGGCAAAGCGTCCTCCAATCTGACCCGACATCCGTGAAAGGCGAGATGCCGTTGCGCCAGAGCAGGCCACCAGGACGTTTCCGTCCCGATATTTTTTTGAAAATAGCAGGAAAATACAAGCCCGGCAAGCCGCGTCCACAAAGGTAAAAGCGGAATAAAGCCGGTCTGAATTCCGGTATGGTCGACGGCCGGCGCAGGGGGGGGAGCCGGGGCGTGTCGCAGAACGCCCGCGGGCAAGGCAAAGCCTTCCCGCAACGCGGACGCCGGCGGAGCGGAACTTATATTGAGCCCCACGCCGGCCAACAACACGCCGCCGCGTTCCTCCAGAAGAATGCCGCCCGCTTTGACCCAGGCTGTCGCTGAACAGGGGCGGACCGAAGCGCCATCGGGGGAGGTCGAAAATTCTTCATTTTGTACTTGAAGAATGTCGTTGGGCCATTTGAGGGATACGGCATATCCCAGTTGAGTCAAGGCTGAGGCGAACAGTCCCCCCACGGCCGTGGCGGCCGCTTCAGTGTTCAGAGGCCAGGCCGTGGGCAGGCGCAGGGCGGCGTAAATGTTGCCCGGCGGCGAGGCCCAGGCGCGGCGCAGTTGCCCCCGCCCCGCGCTCTGTGCGAGGACCAGCACCGCCCCCCATTCCGGCAACAAGTTTCGATGAGCCAGAGCCTGCGCCACATCCAGGCTTGAAGTGGCGTGGCCCGCAAGGTACAAGGGGGCGTGAAGCCCCGGCCAGGGGCGTTCCAGCAAGTGGAGGTCGCCATCCGGACTGGTTTCGCGCCAGTCGTTTTCGGAGGAAGCGTCCACATCACCGGATAAATCGGCGGGAGGCGCGTCGAGCGCCAGGGGCGACGCAGCCAGTTCGTTCGGAGAGAAGGCTTCGGCCGCGCGTTCCCCGGCGGAACGCAGGCCGGGCAGCCCGTAATTCAGCAATCGCAATACGGCGGTCGTGGTCATGACGGAATGGTATGTTGTGGGTGGTATGGTGCGTGATCTTCTTCTGGGGCGCCCGCCGCACGACATGGACTTCGCTTTTGCGGGCGGCGTGGATGCCTTTGTACAGGCCTTGCCGCACGCGCGCAAGGTGGGGCGCAGCGTGGACGTGTGGGTGGCGCGCGGTCTGGAATTCCGGCCGCTGCAAGGGGAGACCCCGGCCGAGGATCTGCTGGCCCGGGATTTGACCGTCAACGCTTTGGCCGTGGACGCGCGAGGGCGACTGTACGCTCATCCCCGCGCTTTGGCGGATATGCGCGACGGCGTGTTGCGTCTGGCAGCGGACGACGCTTTGAACCGCGATCCGGTCCGGGTGTTTCGGGTGGCCCGCATGGCGGCGGAATTGCCGGACTTTATCGTCCATCCCGAAACGCTGGAACGGATGCGGGAACTGGGGGCGTCGCCCGCCCTGGCGGCCCTGCCCGCCGAACGGGTAGCGCATGAAGTACGGCGCGTTTTGGAAGCGGATCGGCCCTCTCGTTTCCTGCGCGTGCTGGATGAGGGAGGCTGCCTCGAACCGTGGTTCGCCGAACTGGCGCAAGCCGGGCGTATCCCGGCCGGGCCCGCGCCCTGGCATGATGAGTCGGTGTTGGAGCACACCGGGACCGTCATGGACCTCGTGGCCGGAGATTCCCTGGCCGTCTGGATGGCTTTGTGTCATGATCTGGGCAAGGTATCGACGGACCCCGCGCTGTGGCCCCATCACTATGGGCATGAGCTTCGGGGCGAGAGAGCGGCCGATGCTCTGGCCTGTCGCCTGCGTTTGCCCGGCCGCTGCCGCAAGGCCGGAATGCTTGCCGCCCGCCTGCACATGAAGGCGGGACGATACCGGACGCTTCGGCCCGGCACGCGACGGGACGTGGTGTGGGATGCGCATGTCGCCGGTCTGCACACGCCGTTTTGGAAACTTGTCAATGCCGACAGCGGCGTGGATTTGAGACCTGAGGCGGATCGGGACCGAGCCGTTTTGCTGGCCGTACGTCTGCCCGAAGAGTGGCGAGGACTGGGAGAGGAGTCGGGGCGACGTTTGCGCGAACTGCAGTGCAGGGCTCTGGCCGCTTACCCCTGCAAAGCGGCGAACGATAGAGCAATTTAAAATTGTTCACAGGGGCGGTGAAACGAGGCCTTTGCTTCCCTTTTCGCAAAGCTCTCGCGTTGACGGTCAAGGGCGCCGCCCTCCCTCTCCGGTGTCGCCGTATATGCTTGCGGCGAGCAGCTCCGGCTCATGAAACTTGCGCGCCGGACCATCGTGTCTTGACCATATAAGCGCGCTTCGCGGACTACGGGCACGCTTGCTTCTTCGGCGCTTAAACCGTTCTCAGGACGGGCTCCCGGCAGAGTATAGGGCGGCGGTCGGAAAGCGGCGCTGAGCCCAGGCGCAGGACTTGATGACTTCGGCACAGTTGATTCCGGAACGCACGGGGTCCAGGCAGGCGGCGATCCGAGGCGCTCCGTCCCGGCCGAGATCCACCATTTTCAGAGGACGTTTTGTCCCCTCCGCATCCAGCACCACGGAGACGATGGGCAATAGCGGTTTTTGCGGATTGGCCAAGTAAACCACGCCGGTTTCCCCATTATCGAGGCGGACCACGCTGCCCACCGGATAGACGCCCATACATTGGATGAAGCGTTCGACCACGGTTGGGTCGAAGCTTTGCTCGCGCCGACCGTATAGAAAAGAAACTGCCGTATAGGGCAACAGGGCGGGTTTGTATGGTTTTTTACTGGTCAGGGCGTCGTAGACGTCGATGACGGCCAGGATACGCCCGGGTAGGGAAATTTCGTTGCCCTTGCGGCCGAAAGGATAGCCTGTGCCGTCATAGCGTTCATGATGTTCCAGTACTGCCCTGCGGACCTCATCGCCGATATCGTCGGCTTTGCTCAAGGCCTCATACCCCGCCAGAACATGATTCTTCATGAGAGCGAATTCCTGATCCGTCAGGGGGCGGGCGGTATCGAGGAGTGTATTGGGAATGGCCGCCTTGCCGATGTCGTGTACCAATCCGGCCAAGGCCAGAATCTGCAGCTTGTCGGCGTTCAGTTTGAGGTGGCGGCCGAACAGCACGGCCAGAACAGCGACATTGACGCAGTGGGCGAAAGTGTAGTTGCCGTGGACTCGGAGTTTGGTCACCGTGGCCAAGGTCAGTTTGTCGCGTACGATATGCTCGACGATGGCGGAGGCCACTTCGTTGATGGTTTCGACCGGCATGGAGCGGCCCCGGGCAAGGAAATCAAAAAGCTGTTCCACCGACTGGACGGCCGCTGAGTACAGATTTACGGCCCGTTCCAAATTATTCCGCATGGTGTGGGGATCGGGCAGAGAAGCGTCGGCCGCGGCCTCGTCTTCTCCTCCCCCGGCCAAAAGCGTCCAGTCCTCGCGCACCGTAATGGGTACTGAACTTTTTTCGTCGTCGACAAACGCTTCTCGGTAACCTCTTTGCAGAATGTCCGCGATTTGGGGCGCGGACGCGAGCAGCCCTTCCTGTGCATACACCCGCGGGAATTCCTGCGGAGAAAGGTTGAGGTCGACGATATACATGCCCGGCTGTAAATCGGGCGCGGCGACTTTATGGATCATGGCATTCTCCGAGCATCGGAGAAAAAATACCAGAAAATGCGTATGGAAACAAGCGCGGCCCGCTCTTAATATAAGTGGAAAAAGAGCGGGCCGCGCGACGGAATAGGGGGGAATAGCGGAAAGGTCAGTTCACCGGCGTCGTGGAGGACACAATGGAGTCGCGGATGCCGAAATCGACCAGGGTGGCGCGCATGGCCTCCATATTGTCCTTGGTGCCGCGATACAGAACATGGACGAAGTACCAGGTTCCCTTTTGAGCCTTGTCCCGCGTCATACGCGTGCGCATGCCCGCGCCTTCCAACTTGGCGCGCAATGCGTCGGCCTGCTCTTCGGACTTGAAGGCGGCCACGCGCAGAACAAAGTCGTATTGTCCTTTGTCCGGCGAGGGAGCGGCGGGTGTTTTGGGGGCCGACGCGTTTTCTTCGGCGGGGTCGGCCGTTGTATTTTCAGGCAAAGCGTTTTCTTCCGGCGCGTCGTTTTTCAGATCGGTCATGAAACGCAGATCTTCTTTCGGCAGAATACGTTCGGGCGCGTTTTCCTCGCTGTTGACGGCGACTTCGTCGGGAATCAATCGTTCCAGCGCCGGAGAGGGCGGCGGGGGCATCGAGCCCCGCCCTATGATCAGACCGAACAAAAAAAAGAAACACAGCGTAACCAGAGTCAACACCCCCGCCATAATCAGCATGGAGGGCGTCAACCGCAGTTCCCAGGCCGGCCCTTCTCCGGTCGCTCGGCCCGACATCTTGCCTGAAGCGGTTTTGCGGATTTCCTCAACCGGGCTGACACGGCTGTTGGGCGTGGAGTCGGAACCAAAAGAAAGCGGAGCGTCGTCTTTGGGACGTTCGCGGCGTCGGCCGGAAGGCGGGTTACGGTAAAAAGCGCCCGGCATGGCTACATGCTGTCCGGGGCGCTGACGCCCAGAAGGGCCAGGCCGTTGGCGAGCGCGCGTCCCACGGCCCGTAACATGGCCAGGCGGGCCAGGGTCAGCGCGTTGTCGTCGCCGAGAACGGGAGTGGCGGCATAATAACTGTGGAGTCTGCCCGCCAGATCCATGAGATAGAAGCTGATGCCGTGAGGGGCGCGGGCTTCGGCCGCATCCGTCACCGCGTCCACGAAGCGTTCCGTGGCCCGGAGCAGGGCAATATCGTCGGCCGCGTCGAGCGGCGCCAGCAGGGCGTCGTCGGAACGATCCGGAAGCTTCAGCCCCCGGTCCGCCGCGCGTCGCAGAAGCGCCGCAATACGGGCGTGGGCGTACTGGACGTAATACACGGGGTTGTCCAGATTGCGCTGTTTGACAAGATCGAGGTCAAAATCGAGGGGGCTGTCGCTTTTGCGCGACAGAAACATAAAGCGCGCCGCGTCCGTGCCCACTTCGTCCAACACTTCGGCCAGGGTGACGAATTCGCCGGAGCGGGTGGACATGGCCACCTGTTCTCCCGCCCGCAGCAAATTGACAAGCTGAATGAGAATAACCCCGAAGTCGGTGTCCGCGTTGCGGCCCAGCGCCGTTACGGCAGCTTTCATACGGGGCACGTAGCCGTGATGGTCCGCTCCCCACACGTCAAGGGCCTCGTCGAAACCACGGGCATATTTGTCGGCGTGGTAGGCGATGTCCGAGGCGAAGTAAGTCAGTGAACCGTCGCTCTTGCGCAGAACGCGGTCCTTGTCGTCGCCGTAACGACTGCTGGCGAACCACAGAGCGCCGTCCTGGTCATAGGCCAATCCCCGCTCGCGCAGTTCGCTCAGGGTGGATTCCACCTTGCCCGCGTCCACCAGGCTGCGTTCGGAGAACCAGACCTGATGTTCCACATGGAAGCGGGTCAGATCGGCCTTGATTCCATCCAGAATGGAATTCATGGCGTATCGGAAGCAGATGTCTTCGGCTTCCTGTTCGGGCAGATCCGGCAGTTCGGGCCGGGCTTGCAGCAGTTCGAGGGCGATGTCGCGAATATAGTCCCCATGATAATAGTCGTCGGGCCAGGTCACGGGCAACCCGACGGCCTCGCGCAGGCGCAGGTATACGGATAGGCCCAGAAGCCGCATCTGACGGCCCGCGTCGTTGATGTAATATTCGGTAGTGACGTCGTAGCCCGCAAAGCGCAGCACGCGCGCCAGCGTGTCGCCCACCGCCGCCCCCCGACCGTGGCCGATGTGCAGCGGCCCCGTGGGGTTGGCCGACACGTATTCAAGCTGAATTTTGCGGCCGTGGCCCGTATCGGAGGAGCCGAAGCGTTCCCCCTCCTCCTCGGCGGTCGTCACGACTTGCCGCCAAAAAGCCGGGGCGAAGGTGACGTTGAGGAAACCCGGTCCTGCGATGTCCGTGCCGACCAGCTTGCCCAGCTTGTCGGTCAGGGCGGCGGACAGACGTTCTGCCAGAGCCCGGGGCGGCATTCCGGCCTGCTTGGTCAGCACCAAGGCGAGGTTGGTGGCCAGATCTCCGTGACGGGGATCTTTGGGGGGCTCGATGACGGCCTTCTCGGGCCAGGGTAATCCCAGGTCCCGCAGAATATCCTGAAAGGTCGAGGTCAAGAGGAGAAAGTCGCGCATGAAATCAGCCCTATGGATTTGGATTAGCCGACGAACGCCGCGGCGGCGTCCAGGTTGGGAATATGCTCGGTGGTGTACGCGCCGTCAGGCGCGTTGCAGGCGGTGAGGATGGGACGCACCATGCGGGTGAGCACGCCCTTGGGGCCGAATTCCACCCAGCGTCGCACCCCGGCGTTCCACTGATTGCCGACCGTATCCACCCAGAAGACGGAGGAAGTCATCTGGCGGCGTACGGCGGCGTGAATTTTTTCCCCTTCGATCAAGGCTTCGCCGTTGACGTTGCAGTAAACGGGGAAACGGGCGTCGTGCCAGTCCTGTCGGTCCAGTTCCTTGGCGAATTCCGCCGAGGCCTCGGCCATAAGGGGCGTGTGAAAGGCGCCGCTCACGGCCAGGGGGATGGCCTTGCCTTTGCGGTTGCGGACTTCCTCCACCAATTCCTCCACGGCTTCGCGGTGGCCGCTGACGGCAAATTGGCCCGGCGTGTTGCGGTTGGCCACCCGCACCAGTTTGCCGGTGCGGTCGCACACGTCCTTGGCCACGGCTTCCACTTCGTCCAGGCCGAGCCGGAGCACGGCGTACATGGTGCCCACGTGGTCGGGGTCGGCCTCGGCCATCAGGCGTCCGCGCAAGGCTACAATTTCAATCAGGCGATCCACGTCGAGCACACCGGCCGCGCCCAGCGCGCTGAATTCGCCCAGGCTGTGGCCCGCTGCGCAGACCGGATCGAATCGGCCGCACACGTAAAACCACAGGGCCAGGTTCACGACGGTGATGGCCGGTTGCAGGCTGCGTGTTTCGGCCATCAGATTTTCGTCCCCGCTCTCCCAGTATATGGCGCGGAGAGGGAGGCCGCTGGCGGCTTCGGCTTTTTTCCAAAGGTGCATGACGTCGGGCGACGCCTCGGCCAGACGGCGGCCCATGCCGTTCGCCTGGGACCCCTGGCCGGGAAACAATATGGCGGTGGGGGGTGTGGTCATTCCTTTCATCCGGCAGGCTATGGGTCGGGTTGGGGAGTTAATCGTACTGGACGGCGCTGAACTTCATCAGGCGGTCCCAGTTGTGGTGGGACTCGATATAGCGGAAGGTGCCTGTCTTGGCCCGTATGGCCAGGGAGTGGGTCACCGCGCCGCCGCCGGTATACTGCACGCCGGACAGGAGATTGCCGCCGGAAATGCCCGTAGCGGCGAAAAAGGCGTCGTCGCATCGGATAATGGATTCCACGGAAAGGATTTCACGGATATCCACTCCGGCCTGTTCAATGGCCTCTTTTTCCACGTAGGATTGCGGGTCGAGGCGGCACAGCATCTGTCCGCCCACGCCCTTGATGGCGCAGGCCGCGATGACGCCCTCGGGCGTGCCGCCCGTGCCCATCATCACGTCCACGTCGGTGCGGGGATCGGCCACCATGAGAGCCCCGGCCACGTCGCCGTCGGTGTGCAACTGGATGCGCGCGCCCGTGGCCCGGATTTCCTGGATAAGTTTTTCGTGGCGGGGTTTGTCGAGGACGAACACCACCAAGTCGTTGACATCTTTGCCGATGGCTTTGGCGATGTTGGTGAGGTTGTCGCGCACCGGGGCGTCAAGGTCTATGACATTGCGGGCGGCGTGGCCCACCACCAGCTTCTGCATATAGTAGCTGGGGCCGGGGTTGTACATGTGGCCCCCGCTGCACACCCCGATGACGGAAATGGCGTTGGGACGGCCGTTGGCCAGCAGGCGCGTGCCCTCCACCGGGTCCACGGCCACATCCACCACGGGGCCGTCGCCGTCGCCCACCGTTTCGCCGTTGTACAGCATGGGGGCTTTGTCCTTGGCTCCTTCGCCGATGATCACCGTGCCTTGGATGCCGAGGGAATTGAATGAAAGACGCATGGCGTCCACGGCGGCGCCGTCACCGGCTTCTTTGTCGCCTTTGCCCAGCCAGCGTGCCGCGGAAAGAGCGGCGGATTCCGTGACGCGGACAAGGTCGAAAGCCAGATTTTTTTCCGGAGCTTGCATGAAAATCCTCCCCCATGAATTGGAGATGATGGGCCGTGGCGCGTCTGTAAAAAACGTCGAGAGCCTATCGTGGGGCACGAAAGCACGCGCGGCGGGTAATTTCCGAAACAACGCCCGGTAATATAGCCGAGCCGGGCCCGCTCTTCAAGCGAAAAACCGTCGCTTTTCGCGCCGGTTCGATAAAGTCTGGAAAATGTCGACACGTTGACGCCAAGCCGAAACGCGCGGCCTGAAGTTCGGCCGGGCCTTGTTGCGGCAAGACGACACAGGGACATCCGAAGCGACGGCGCGTCCGGTTTTAGGCCGGACACGGACCTGAGCGACGGGGAAGACAATTCCGGTGCGGGCAACGGCTTTTCGAGCGTGTTTCCGTTGCCGAAGGGGATGCGCCCGTGCCCCGCCGGGGAGGCCATGGTGCTACAGAAACAGATCCGGGTCGGCGGGCATGGCGTCCCAGCGGACTTTGCCTGAATTTTTGCGGTATTTGCGCAGCAGGACATAGAGCGCGCCGGGGCCTCCGTCCTCGCGTTTGGCGGTGCAGAAGGCCAGGACCACGCGCCGGAAAGGCTCTTGGGTAAGCCACTGCTGGACTTTGAAACGCAGCACGGGCACGCCGTTGGGCGAATTGAGGCCGCGTCCGGTCACCACCAAAGCGGTGCGCACTCCCTTGTAATAGGCGCTGCGGAAAAAGCCCACCATGTGCTGGAAGGCCTGTTCGCTGTTGAGTCCGTGCAGATCGATGTGGGCTTCGGGGCTATAGTGGCGGGCCTGCAGTTTGCCCACGGTGAGCAGGTCGAGTCCCACCACATGGCCTTCCATGAATTCATCCGTGCCGGACAGGGAAAATTCCACTTTGCCGTCCACCAAGTCCTGCAAGGGGTTGGAAGGCTCGAAGCTTGAGACGGGTTGCGGCGCGGGTTCGAGAGCAACCGCCCGGCCCTTGGCGGGCAGGGGCGCCACGTCGGCCATAGCGCGGGAGAAAACGTCGCGTTCCGCCTCATGATCGAACAGTCCCACAGGCGCCTTCAGGGTGGGATGAGGTTCCGGTTTTTCGGGCCGCGCGGCCGTTTCCTCCGCGTTGAGCCGTGATCCCCGGCGACGGGTCAGACTGCGGGTCAGTTCCTGGGCCAGCTTATCGTTGTACAGCGTCTCGGGGGAAAGAAGACCGGACTTTTGAAAGGTTCCGATGTCCGCCGGGGGTACGCTTTTTTTCGGGACGGCGTCTTTGTCCGAGATGAACGGTTCCTCGGCCTCGTCGTGGGACCGCCGCTCCGGCCGCCGGGAACCGTCGGCCTTCGTCAGGGGGCGCGCCGAGCCCACGGCCAGTAGAAACAAGGCGGTGTCAGGGGCCGCTTCGTCCGACGACGCGCTCTGTGAAACGGATGCCGTCGGTCGCTCCCTCCGCTTCGCCGCGCGTTGCTCCCGTTCCGTGGGAAATTGCTTGATATCCAGCCCGGTAAAGGGATTACCCGTATCTTTCGATTTTTTGGCGCCCATAGTACCCCTCGGCAACATATCCTTGAATGCATAGCCGGGGCGGCGGAACCCGGCCCCCGTTTCAGCCGCGGCCGATACGGCCCGGCTTCAGAAATCCAAACCTTTGACGGCGCCGTGGCCTTGTCGCAGGGGATGTTTGATTTCGCGCATTTCGGTTACCAGATCGACATCGTCCAGCAAATCGTCCGGAAAACCCCGTCCCGACAGAATAAGGTGGGTGTTGCTCGTTCGCGCTTCTTCAATCAAAGCTTTAAGTTCGTCGCGGGTGAGGAGGTCTTTGCCAAGGGCATACAAGCTCTCATCCAGAATGAGAACGTCGCATTCGGGCAGCCGGGCGCGAGCCCAGGCCAGAGTCCGTTCCGCCGCCGCCCGGTGGACGGGACGTTCACTTTCGTTCCGGAAGAAACCGGCTCCGCCGGCCAAAAAACCTTGGCCCAGGCAGGTGCGCAAAAAGGATTGCTCCCCGGCTTCGCCGTCTCGTTTCATAAACTGGGCGAAGGCCACCGTTAAGCCCGACCCCAAGGCGCGGATCACCTGTCCCAGACAGGCTGAGGTTTTGCCCTTGCCGGGGCCGGTGTAGACAAAAATCATGACGCGCTCCAGACGCCGGGAACGACCCGGCCGCATTGCGGGCAGGCGCCGTCGAAGCCGGGCCGCACTTCAACCCGGAAGCCCTTGCGCCGCACCAGTTCAATTCCGCAACGGGGACACCGGGTGGGACGAGTCAGGGGTGGCGGCACATTGCCCGTATAAACGAACCACAACCCTTCTTCCTGCCCTATATCGGCCGTCTTTGTCAAAGTGGAAAGCGGGGTGGGAGGTCGGTCCCGCATCCGGCGGCAGGGGTAAAAGGCCGAAAGGTGCCAGGGGGTGCCCGGGCCCAGTTCATCTCGAATAAAACGCGCCATGTCCCGCAATTCTCCCTCGTCATCGTTGACGCCGGGCACGAGCAGAGTGGTGACTTCCAGCCACCAGCCGAATGCCCGCATCCTTTTGAGATTGTCGAGCACGCCGTGGAGTCGGGCCCCGCACCAGCGCCGGTAGCTGTCGTCGCGGAACGTCTTGAGATCGATATTGGCCGCCGTGATGCGGTTGCGCAGGGCGTCCAGGCAGTCCGGACTTTGATAACCGTTGGAGATGAGCAAGGTGTCCAGCGGCGGATCGGAGCGGGCCAGATCCGCCGTGGCAACCAACAATTCAAAAAAAATCGTGGGTTCGGTGTAGGTAAACGCTATGGAAGCGCAGCGGGCCGCCCTGGCGCTTTGGACCAGTGCGGCGGGCGTGGCGGGTACGGCGTTGACCCGCCCTGTTTCCGCCGGGCCGCGCGAGATAGCGTCGTTCTGGCACCAGGAGCAATCGAGGTTGCAACCTTCAGTGCCGAAGGAAAATGCCAGACTGCCGGGCAGGAAATGGTATAACGGCTTTTTTTCCACCGGGTCCGCATGCCGGGCGGCCACGCCGTCTGCAACCAGGGTGCGCAGGCCGGGAGGGGCGGCCTGACCGGCGCGCACCCCGCAGCGGCCTCGTTCCCCCGGTTTCAGGCGGCAAAAATGTCGACACAGGCGGCATTGGGTTCGACCGTTGCGCAACGGATGGGCAAAGGCCGCATTCATGGGCGAACCTTTGCGGAAGGGCGGGGCTGGGGGCGATGGACATCGCCGGGCCAGGAGAAGTTGATTTCGGGCGATACATAAATGGGAGGCGGGGGAGCGTCCATGTCGCTGTCGGCAGTTCGGGGCGGGCTTATGCTCCACACTTCGGTTCGGGTGGACGGGTCTTCGTAATGGTACAGATTCGGAAACGGGGTGCCGCCCACGATGGGCTGCCGGACCACGGGCGTGTTTTCTCCGTTTTCCGCGGCCCGAGCCTGGGACCCGGCTCCCGCAAGGACGCCGATGCCGAGGCAAAATAACAACGAAGCCACGAAAGTGGAAAATGAAGGGGTGTTGAACATGGCAAGCTCCTCGAAGCCACTTGGCAAAAGGAAAGGAAGCGTCTATTAAAGTGACTGCCGATACCGTAGGCGGCCATGAAAATCATGGGCGGTTCGCGGTTTTGTCGGTCTGCCGCTTAAGCGCGGAGGCGGACCGGACGGCGCGCCCGCCTGAAGCGGGGCTGAGAGTCTGTTTGAACGAGGCCATATCTTTTCCAAGGAGTCCTGCAATCATGAGTTCGTCACGTTCTCAAGCCTACACCGACGCCGGGGTGAATATCAATGCCGGCAACGAGCTGGTGACCCGCATCAAGACGTTGGTGGCCGGCACGCACACGCACGGCGTTCTGTCGGACATCGGGGGGTTCGGCGGTCTGTTCCGGCCTGACGTCAGCGGCATGCAGGCCCCCGTGCTGGTAGCTTCCACGGACGGCGTGGGCACCAAACTCAAGCTGGCCTCCATGTTCAACAAGCATGATACCGTGGGCATCGATCTGGTGGCCATGAGCGTCAACGATATTTTGGTTCAGGGTGCAAAGCCATTGTTTTTTTTAGATTATTTTGCTACCGGCGAGTTGAATGTCGAGCAGGCGGTCGAGGTCGTCGGCGGCGTGGCCGAGGGCTGCCGTCGCGCGGGCTGTACGCTGCTGGGAGGTGAAACGGCGGAAATGCCCGGCATGTATGCCCCCGGCGACTACGACCTGGCGGGCTTTTGCGTGGGCCTGGTGGACAACGCCTGTATTGTGGACGGGTCGGGGATCAGCGTGGGGGACGTGGTCATAGGCCTGGCTTCCTCGGGCATTCATTCCAACGGATACACCCTGGTGCGCAAATTGTTCGAGGCCAGCGGGGCCGGGCCCGAAGACATCGTGCCGGGCACGGATCGCAACTTCCGCGACGTGCTGCTGGAGCCTACGATCATCTATGCCGATCTTTTACGTTCGCTGATGCGCGACCTGCATATCAAGGGCATGGTACACATCACCGGCGGCGGTTTTTACGACAATGTTCCGCGTGTGCTGCCTCAGCCCGTATGCGCCCGCATCCGTTTCGGCTCCTGGGAGGTGCCGCCCATATTCTCCTGGTTGCGCGAGCAGGGCGGTCTGAGTTGGGCGGAGATGCTTCAGATTTTCAACTGCGGCATCGGCTTTATTCTCATTGTGGATCGCGCTACGGCCGACGAACTGATGGCCCGTCTGACTCCCATGCAGGTAGGCGCGTGGGAAATCGGCGTTATCGAACATCGCCGGGAAGCGGAAAAAGAACAGGTCGAAATCGATTTTGAATAGGCCGGCCGATTCGGCGGAATGCTCATGCGATCCGGCAGCGGCGGGGAAACGGGAAGACCTGTTTTCCCGCTCTGTTTTTACCTCCGACTTGCGGAACAGAGCGCGGTTGCGCGTCTGGAGGCGCGGAGCTGCCGTCGAATACCCGGAGGAGAGTTATGAAATATGTGGTCAGCGCATGTTTGGCGGGCGTCGCCTGCAGGTATGACGGCGGCGGCGCGCCTCATCCGCTTGTAATGGCGCTGGCGCGCGCCAACGCGGCTTTGCCGGTTTGTCCCGAGGTCCTTGGCGGCCTTGGCGTTCCCCGGACCCCGTGCGAGCTGGTGGGCGGCCGGGCGCTCACCGCTGACGGCCGGGACTGTGACGGCGCTTATCGAAAAGGGGCGGCCGAAGCCTTGCGCCTGGCCCGGGCGGCGGGTTGTACCCATGCCGTGCTTAAGGCTCGTTCGCCCTCGTGCGGGGTGGGATGCGTGTACGACGGGACCTTTACTCATACCCGCACAGCGGGCGACGGCGTATTCGCCGCACTGTTGCGGGAGGCGGGCTTTATCCTGATGACGGAAGAAGAATTGCCGTCCACCGGCAAAGTTCCCGTGAACGACGTTCTCCCATGCGTGATTGACGTATGAAGCGCGGTATATTGTTGGTCGCTTTCGGCGCGGGCAACGCTCGCAGCGCCGACACGCTGCGCCGCATGCAGGCTCTGACCGCGGAGCGTTTCCGACTGCCCGCGCGCTGGGCCTTCACGTCCGATACCCTGCGCGAACGTCTGGCTCTGGCCCGCACCAAATCCGATTCCGTGCTCAAGGCGTTGCGTCGCATGCGCTACGAGCGTTATACGCATGTGGCCGTGCAGTCGCTTCATCTTATTCCGGGGCAGGAATACTCCGCCGTGCTTGACGATGTTCGCCTGGCCGAGGCGGAAGGCGCGTTGCGGTTGACGGTGGGGGAACCGCTTTTGCGCGATGCGGCGGACGCGGACGAAGCGGCTCGAGCGCTGTTGTCGCATTTGCCGCCCGCCCGCTTGTCCGGCGAGCCCGTGGTATGTATGGCGCACGGCACGCGGCGCGATGCGAAGCGGCTGTATGAGTGCTGGGGGGAAGCCGTCGCCCGCTTGGATCCGAACGTCTATGTGGCCTGTATGAAAGGGCGTGTCACGCTGGATTCGCTTTTGCCTTTGCTGAAGTCGCGGGCCGGGGAGCGGGTGTGGCTGCTGCCGCTGTTGTCCGTGGTGGGCAAGCATACCCTCCAGGATATGGCCGGAGACGGACCGCAGTCCTGGAAACATCGCCTGGAGCAAGCCGGATTCGTCTGCTCGGCGGATTTACGCGGTCTGGCGGACGGTCCTTTTTTTGCGGAATTGTGGATGCGGCGTCTGGACAAGGCCGTGTCGGCACTTGACGCCTGAGCCCCGGAAGGGGAGAATATTGCGTTTTGCGGGGCTTGCGCGGCCGGCGCGTCTGCCGTCGGCGGGAAGGCATAACCATCAGCATAGACAAGGAGCAGCCTCATGTCCGTCGTATCCGGCCATATGGCCCAATGTATAGCTCAGGGGTCCATGATCCGCCGTATGTTCGACGCCGGTATCGAATTGCGGAAGAAATACGGCGCCGAGGCCGTGTGCGACTTCAGTCTGGGCAATCCGGATTTGGCGCCGCCGCCCGTAGTGGCGAAGGCCATGCGAGAGTTGGCCGATCGGCTGCATGAACCCGCCAGCCTGGGCTATATGCCCAACGCGGGCTTTCCGTGGGCGCTGGACAAACTGGCCGGATGGCTGAGTGAACAGCAGGGCGTTCTCCTGACGCGCGGCGACGTGATGTTGAGCTGCGGCGCGGCCGGGGCGTTGAACGCGTTTTTGCACACCGTTCTGGAACCCGGCGATGAGGTGCTGGGCATTGCTCCCTATTTTGTGGAATACGGCTTCTATGTCGGTAATCACGGCGGTTCGTTCCGCGCGGTTCCCTGCCGCTCCGAGGATTTCGGACCGGACTTCGCCGCCATTGAGTCGGCCATAGGTCCCCGCACCCGCGCGCTTATCGTCAACTCGCCCAACAATCCATCCGGGGCCATCTATTCCCTGGACGACATGACCCGGCTGGCGGCCCTGCTGGATGAAGCCTCGCGGCAGAACGGCCGCCCCGTCTATCTGATTTCCGACGAACCGTATCGTTTTCTCGCTTATGACGGCCTGACCGTGCCGGGGGTTCTGTCCCTGTCGCCCCATGCCGTGGTGGTGGGCTCTTTTTCCAAAAATTACGGGCTCGCCGGAGAGCGCGTAGGCTACATAGCTTTGTCGCCTTCCCTGGAAGACAAGGAAACCATGATGGCGGGACTTATCCTGTCCAACCGCACCTTGGGCTTTGTGAACCCGCCTGTGGTGGGGCAGTACCTTATGGCCGCCGCTTTGGGCACCTCTACGGACGGTGCTCTGGCCGTCTATACCCGTCGGCGCAATCGGCTGGCCTCCATCCTGCAGGAGGCGGGTTACGAATTCACATTGCCCCGGGGAGCGTTCTATTTCTTCCCCAAAGCTCCCGGCGGCGACGATCAGGCCCTGGTGGCCCGGCTTACCGAGCAACGTATTTTGGCCGTGCCTGGCAGCGGATTCGGCTATCCCGGCCACTTCCGCCTGTCCTTCGCCGTGGAGGAGGCCGTTATCGAACGTTCGGCCGAGGGCTTCCGCAAGGCGCGGGTATAAGAGGGCGTCGGATTCCGCCCGGCAAATCGGGCAAAGTCTGGTAATTTTCTTGACATGGGGGCGACCAGCTTATACATTGTCGCGTTCGCAGAGGTAGCTTTATGGCCGCATTACGCATCACGCTTTCCGAAATAGGTCCGGAGGGCCTGTCCCTGACCGTGGATGATCCCGCGGTGTGGAACGTTCCTTTGGCCGAATTTCAAATGGCGTGCCGCGTCGTGCGTCCTTTGCGGGCGGAGCTGTTTGTTCTGCCGCAGGAAAACGGCTGTCTGCTGCGGGGTCGGATATCGGGCGAAGTGGCCTTGCCGTGCAATCGTTGCGCGGAAGAGGCGCTTGTGGTTCTGGATCAGGCCTTTGACGAATTTGAGGAGTATCCGGACACCGAGCCCGCGGCTGCGGAAGCCTGCGACGAACGCGGTCTGCTGGAGGGCGGCGACGTGCTCCTCCTGGAAAACGGCGTGCCCGTGCTCGACGTGTCGGCGCTCGTGTGGGAGGAATTCTCGCTGGCCCTTCCGGTCAAGCCCTTGTGCTCGTCGGACTGCCGGGGGGTGTGTCCCGTCTGTGGTAAAAACCTCAACGAAGGCCCATGCGGCTGCTCCTCCGACGAGGGCGATCCGCGCCTGGCCGCCTTGCGGAACCTGAAAATATCCTAAGGCTTCGCCCAATTGCAAGGAGAACATCATGGCTGTTCAGCAAAACAAGAAATCTCATTCCAAAAAGGGTATGCGCCGTTCCCACGATCGCGTGGCGAAGCCCACCGTCATTTATTGTTCCTGCGGCGCCCCCACCGTGCCCCACAGCGTGTGCCCCTCCTGCGGCAAGTACAAGGGGCGCCAGGTCGAAACCGTAACCGCCGATGAACAATAACGAGCTTGTTCTGGCCGTGGACGCCATGGGGGGGGATTTCGGACCCTCCGTGGTAGTTCCCGGAGCCCTGAGCGCGGCCCGATCGACCGGAGCCAAAGTTCTTCTGGTCGGTCAGGAAAGCGCCGTCCGCGAAGCGTTGGATAAGCTGCCCGCCAGGGAGCGAAACGAAGCTTTGTACGACATCGTTCCCGCCAGTCAGGTGGTGGAGATGGAGGAAAAGCCTTCGGAAATCCTGCGCACCAAGAAGGATTCCTCCATTCAGGTCGCCTGCCGCCTGGTCAAGCAGGGGCAGGCCCGAGCCATTGTCAGCGCGGGGCATTCCGGCGCGGCCGTGGCCTGCGGCATGTTCATTCTGGGCCGCATACCCGGGGTGGAACGTCCCGCTTTGGCTACCATTCTGCCTACGGAAAAGGCCCCTATGCTTCTTCTGGACGTGGGGGCCAATGTGGAATGCCGCCCTCATCATCTGTTTCAGTTCGGGCTTATGGGCACGACTTTCGCCCAGGATATTCTGGGCTATGAGACTCCCCGGCTGGGTATCCTCAGCATCGGCGAAGAAGAGGGCAAGGGCAACTCGCTGGTCAAAAGCAGTTATGATCTGCTGAAGATGGCGCAAAACCTGAATTTTCTCGGCAACGTCGAAGGGCGGGACCTGTTCACCGGCAATGTGGACGTGGTGGTGTGCGACGGTTTTGTAGGCAATGTGGCGCTCAAGCTCAGCGAAGGTTTGGGCAGTTCTTTGACCCATGTGCTCAAACGCGAACTTCTGAGTTCGGGACTGTTGCCCAAAGTCGGCACATGGCTTGCAAAAAAGGCCTTTCGCAAGTTCGGCAAAATGGTGGACTACGCAGAATACGGCGGAGCGCCTTTGCTGGGGTTGCAGGCCGTGGCCATTGTTTGCCACGGCGCTTCCAACGCCAAAGCCATCGCCAATGCCGTGACCATGGCCGCCACTTACGTGGAGAAGGGCACCCATAAGCGCCTGGTCGACGCCATCAGCGCCAACGAGGAACTGACCAGGTACGCCCGTTCGGTATAACCTTTCTCCTCCATCTTTCCTTATGAATACACACAGTCACATCTGCGGCCTGGGCAGCTTTATACCCGAACGAATCCTGACCAATCAGGACCTTGAGGGGATGCTGGACACCTCCGATGAATGGATCACCAGCCGGACAGGCATCCGTACCCGTCATATTCTGGACGACGACGCCAATGCCTCGGACGCCGGAGCGGCGGCGGCCGCCGCCGCAATACGCGACGCCGGACTGGAAGCCAAAGATATCACCCATATTTTCGTAGCCACCTGCACGCCGGATTTCCTTTGTCCCAGCGTGGCCTGCCTTATTGCGGACAAGCTGGGGCTGTCTTCCGCGCAGGAGCCCCGGTGTGGCGCGGTCATGTGTTTTGATTTCAACGGAGCGTGTTCGGGTTTTCTGTACGGTCTGGAGCTGGCCCGCGCCACTCTGGCCCTGCATCCCGACGCCGTGGTGCTGTTGGTGGGGGCCGAAGCGCTCAGCCGCCGCATGAACTTCGGCGACCGGTCTACCTGTGTCCTGTTCGGCGACGGGGCCGGGGCCGTGGTGTTGCGGGGCGACGGCAAGGGTCTGTGGGGGGTGCGCGACGTATCATGCTGCTCCGACGGTTCCTTTCACAAGCTGATTACCGTGGGCGGCGGCACCTCCATGCGCGTCAAGCCCGGAGAGCCCGTACCCGACGAGTTCTTCATTTCCATGCAGGGTCGTGAAGTCTTCCGCCATGCGGTGCGTTGCATGACCGCTGAAAGCAAAAAAGTGCTGGAACGCAACAAGTTGACCGTAGACGATATCGATCTGTTCATCGCCCATCAGGCCAATCTGCGCATTATTGAGGCCGTGGGCAGCCGTCTGGCCATGCCGGAGGATAAGGTGTTCGTGAACGTGCATAAGTTCGCCAACACTTCGGCCGCCACATTGCCCGTGGCGTTGGACGATGCTCGTGCCCAGGGCCGTCTGAAACCCGGCATGCGTGTATTGCTGACCACGTTCGGCGGCGGCATGACCTGGGGCGCCGCGCTGTTGGATGAGGGTAATTTTTCTTCGAAATAACACCCAGGCTGGATATGATGTGCCGGTACGTCAGCTTCAAGTCTCCGCCGTCGTTTCCTATTGCAAATACATCGCGGCTGTTCCGCGCCGCGACGGAGTCTCGCCGCGCTCGATTCCGTGGAAAATTTCGGCCTGAAATTCTTTCAAGTTCCGGCCCGGATGAAATACGGTTCGCGCATTGAATTTTCCCGCAAATGGGCCTATCGTGACGCATTCGACAACAGGCGGTATCATCATGAGCGATTTGACTCCCACTGCGCTGGTTACCGGCGGTTCGCGCGGCATAGGCCGGGCCATAGCCGTCACTCTGGCGGCCGCCGGCCTCCAGGTTTATCTCACGTACGTCAGTAAACCGGACGAGGCCGAACAGACCGTATCGGCCATCGAGCAGGCCGGGGGCACGGCCCGGGCCTTTCGGGTGGATGTGGCCGACGCCGCGTCCGTGGCCGCTTTTTTTCAGGATGAAATCAAGGACAAAGTGAGTCTTGAAGTTCTGGTCAACAATGCCGGCATTACCAAAGACGGCCTGGTGCTGCGCATGAAGGACGAGGATTTTGATCGGGTTCTGGGCGTCAATCTGCGCGGCGCGTTCGTGTGTCTGCGCGAAGCGGCCAAAATCATGACCAGACAGCGGCGCGGACGCATCGTGAATATCGCGTCCGTGGTCGGGCAGATGGGCAATGCGGGGCAGATCAATTATGCCGCCGCCAAGGCCGGTCTTATCGGAGTGACCAAATCCGCCGCGAAGGAATTGGCCGGACGTTCGATCACGGTCAATGCCGTGGCTCCCGGCTTTATCGAAACCGACATGACGGCCGCGCTGTCCGACGAAGCGCGTCAGGCGTATGCCCGGGCCATCCCTCTCGGGCGGCTGGGCACGGCGCAGGACGTGGCGGACGCCGTGGCCTTTCTGGCTTCCGACAAGGCGGCCTACATCACGGGGCAGGTACTGGCCGTCAACGGCGGCCTTTATTGTTAACCTGAAACATCGGACCCTTTGGAGGGAACATGTCTGTTGAAGAAAAAATCAAACAGATTATCAAGGATCAGCTCGGCGTGTCTGAGGATGAAGTGAAGCCCGAAGCCTCGTTCGTGGAAGATTTGGGCGCCGACTCCTTGGACCTTACCGAACTGATTATGGCGATGGAAGAGGAATTCGGAGTTGAGATCGCCGACGAGGACGCTCAGAAGATTCTCAAGGTTAAAGACGCCATCAATTACATCGAAAGCAAACAGAAATAAGGTCGATGCGACCAGGGGCTGTTGCTCAAGTCGACAGCCCCGCCATGATGAGCGGGTGGACGCGGCCCGCTTCCCGCTCATCTGAGGATTTTTTTTCATTATCGTTGCCGTCCATGTCCGCCCGGACTATGGACCAGTATGTGGGCAACGGAGATACGGTCGCCGGCGCGCAACTGCCGCGCAGCAAAATCGCCGGCCCGTGGAACCTTGCCCGACCCGATCAGGGCGCCCCGCATCCGCCGGGATTGATTCGGACCCCTGTCCGGATGCCCGAAGGGGCGGGACGCCCCATGATTTTTGCGGAAGGGAACGCGCGTTCCTGTCCGGAGGAGTGCAGCATGAGCCGTAAACGCGTCGTCATTACCGGCGTTTCCGCCATTACCCCCCTGGGACTCGACGCGGCGAGCAGTTGGGATGCCCTGCTGGCCGGAAAGTCCGGTTTGGGGCCCATCACTCATTTTGATTCCACGGAATT
The DNA here is from genome assembly GCA_900541395.1 of uncultured Desulfovibrio sp. Classification (GTDB taxonomy): domain Bacteria; phylum Desulfobacterota; class Desulfovibrionia; order Desulfovibrionales; family Desulfovibrionaceae; genus Mailhella; species Mailhella merdigallinarum. The sequence continues at coordinate 76,922 of UQJT01000003.1, read as the reverse complement.
CGATACCCACATTGCCGCGGAAGTCAAAGATTTCAATCCCGAGGCGCGTATTCCCGCCAAACAATGCCGTCGTATGGACCGTTTTGCTCAGTTCGCGGTGGACGGGGCATTGCAGTTGCTTGAAGACGCCCGCCTGACCATCGACGAAAGCAACGCCGAGCGTACGGGCGTCATGCTCGGGGTAGGCCTGGGGGGACTGCAGACCATCGAAAATTTCCACTCCAAACTGTTGGAGTCCGGCCCCGGGCGGGTTTCCCCTTTTTATATCCCCATGCTTATTTCCAACATGGCGCCCGGGCAGGTGGCCATTTTCACCGGAGCCAAGGGCGTCAATGTGGTTATGACCAGCGCCTGCGCCTCGGCGCTGCACGCCATAGGCTACGCCTATACGGAAATCGTCATGGGGCGGGCCGACGCGGTGATTACCGGCGGCATGGAATCCACCATCACGCCTATGGGTATTTCCGGCTTCACGTCTATGAAGGCGCTGTGCACCAAATTCAACGATGAGCCGCACAAAGCTTCTCGGCCCTTCGACAGGGATCGCGCGGGATTTGTGATGGGCGAGGGAGCGGGTATGCTGCTTCTGGAGTCGTTGGACTGCGCTCTGGCCCGTGGGGCCCGCATTTACGCCGAAGTGGGCGGATTCGGCGCGTCGGACGACGCCTATCATATTGTGGCGCCCCTGGAGTCGGGCGACGGCATGGCCGCGTCCATGCGGCGCGCTTTGGAAGACGCCCAGGCCGCGCCTGAGGAAGTGGACCATATCAGTGCTCACGGCACCTCCACCCAGGCCAACGACGTGGGCGAAACCCGCGCCATCCATGCCGTGTTCGGCGCCCATGCGGGGAACATCGCCATTACGGCGGTGAAATCCCAGATCGGCCACTTGCTCGGCGCATCCGGCGGAGTAGCCGGTATTTTCGCCGCCAAGGCGCTCCAGACCGGCATAGTGCCCGGTACCATCAACCTGGACACGCCGGACCCGGAATGCGATCTCAACTACATGGCGGACGGCCCTCGGGAACTGCATCCGCGTTGCGCTTTGATCAATTCTTTCGGATTCGGCGGCACCAACGCCAGCTTGTTGTTGCGGCGTTACGACGCCTGAACCCTCCGTGTCCACGGCGGCCCGTCCGCTTTTTTGTCCTTGCCAATCAGGAGAACGTCATGCAGGAACTGATGCTTCAGGATCCTCAGGTGGCCGAGGCCATCTGGAAGGAAAGCCGCCGCCAGGTCACCAAGTTGGAACTTATCGCTTCGGAAAATTTTGTGTCCGCCGCCGTGCGCGAAGCTCAGGGATCGGTGCTCACCCACAAATATGCCGAAGGATACCCGGGCAAGCGCTATTACGGCGGTTGCGAATTTGTGGATGTTGCGGAAAATCTGGCTCGCGACCGAGCCATGCAATTGTTTGATTGCTCCTATGCCAACGTGCAGCCGCATGCGGGCAGCCAGGCCAATATGGCCGCCTACTTTGCCTACCTGAAGCCCGGCGATACCATTCTGGGTATGGATCTTACCCACGGCGGACACCTTACGCACGGCAGCCCGGTCAATTTTTCGGGACGCCTGTTTCAGGTGATTTTTTACGGTGTGGAGCGCGAAACGGGGCGTATCGATTACGAGCAGATGGAAAAAATGGCCCGGGAGCATAAACCCGCCGTGATTGTGGCCGGAGCCAGCGCCTATCCGCGTGTCATCGATTTCGCTCGATTCCGCAAGGCGGCCGACGAAGTGGGGGCCAAGCTCATTGTCGATATGGCCCATATCGCCGGACTTGTGGCCGCCGGTCTGCATCCTTCGCCCGTTCCCCACGCCCACATTACCACCACCACTACGCACAAGACCCTGCGCGGCCCGCGCGGCGGCATGATCCTGGCCAATCAGAAAGAGGGCGAAGATGTGGCCAAGCGCTTGAACAGCCAGATTTTTCCCGGCATTCAGGGCGGTCCGCTCATGCATGTTATCGCGGCCAAGGCCGTGGCTTTCGGCGAAGCTCTGCGTCCGCAGTTTCATCGCTACCAGGAGCAGGTGCTCAAAAACGCCGCCACTCTGGCAAACTGCCTGCAGGCGGCGGGCTATGATCTGGTGTCCGGCGGTACGGACAACCATCTCATGCTTGTGGATCTCACTCGTAAGGATATCACGGGCAAGGACGCCGAACATGCTCTGGATCAGGCGGGTATCACCGTCAACAAGAATACCGTTCCCTTTGAAACCCGGTCGCCCTTTGTGACTTCCGGCGTGCGCCTCGGCACCCCCGCTCTGACCACGCGCGGCATGAAGGAAGCGGAAATGGAAAAGGTGGCGGGATGGATTGTGGACGTTTTGTCGCATCACGAAGATGAAGGCCGTCTGGCCGCCGTTCGCCGCGATGTGGAGGCGTTTGCCGCTCAGTTCCCGCTGTTCGCCTGGTAGGAATATCTGTAAAATTGCCGCGTGTCGCCTTGTCTTCCGGCACGGGGAGGGACGGGAGGGCGACGGCGGTTGAAATCGGTTTGAGCCTGCATGTACCGATGCATCTGCGCCGCGGGACTTTCCCGCGGCGCACTCTTCCCAAGACGACGGGGGCGTGGTAGGTTCGCTTCGAGCGGTAAAGGACGCGAGTCATGGCGGAACAGGGCAGGGTCAGTTGGCCCCAGTATTTTATGCGCATCGCCTATCTTGTGGCGGAACGATCCACCTGTCTGCGCAGGCGGGTCGGGGCCGTGGCGGTAAAAGATCGGCGTATTCTCGCCACCGGATACAACGGCGTTCCGGCGGGTGTCCGGCACTGTCAGGAGGTAGGCTGCCTGCGTCAACAGATGGGTATACCGTCCGGACAGCGGCACGAAATATGTCGGGCGTTGCACGCTGAGCAGAACGTCATCATTCAGGCCGCCATCCACGGCGTGTCCCTGTCCGGAGCCGAGCTTTACTGCACCACTCAACCTTGCCTGATCTGCACCAAGATGTTGATCAATTGCGGCATCACCACGGTGTGGCATTCGGAAAGCTACCCCGACTCTTTGGCCGAGGCTATGGCTGCTGAGGCGGGAATGCACATGGAATTGTTGCCTCTGGATTCTGAACCTCCTTTTGGAGTAACGCTGTGAGCCAGCACCCCTACGCCCCATTCATGCGTGAAGCCGTGGCCCTTGCGGAAAGAGGCCGTTGGCGCGCCGCCCCCAATCCCACGGTCGGTGCCGTGTTGGTGCGGGACGGTGAGGTCGTGGCCCGTGGTTGGCATGCGGCGCGCGGTGAAGATCACGCCGAGGTCGCTTGTCTCAAAGACGCCGCCGCCCGTGGAGTGGACCCCGCGCAATGCACGCTCGTCGTCACCTTGGAACCCTGCAACCATCAGGGGCTGACTCCCCCTTGCACCGATGCCGTGCTGGCGGCGGGTATCCGCCGGGTAGTGATCGGCATGGCCGACGTCAATCCCGAAGCCTCGGGCGGCGCGGAACGCCTGCGCGAAGCCGGTGTTGAAGTGGAAATGGGCGTGCTTGAAGCCGAATGTCGCGATCTGGTGGCTGATTTCATCGTATGGCAGACCACGGCGCGCCCGTATGTGGTGCTCAAGATGGCCGCCACTTTGGACGGTCGCATCGCCACTCGTTCGGGCAACGCCCAGCGCATTTCCGGCGAGGAATCCCGGCAGCGGGTCATGGCCCTGCGCGAAGGCATGGGGCTGGCCGGAGGCGCCGTGCTGGTGGGGGGCAATACTTTTGCCCTGGACAATCCGCAATTGACGGCCCGTACCGATACGGCGACGCGCCAGCCTCTGGCGGCCGTGGCTACCTCCCGCCTGCCCGGCATCGACGCTCCTTTTCATCTTATTCAGGAGCGCCCGCAGGATTGCGTGTTTTTCAGTTCCGCGGCTCAGGCCGCCTCGCCCAACGCCGTGGCGCTGAGGGCCAGGGGGGCCCGCATTTATGGCCTGGACAAAGCCCCTTCGGGGCGTGGGCTGGATGTGGAGCAGTTGCTTGCCAAACTGCGCGGCGACGAGCATTGCCTGTATGTATTATGCGAGGGTGGCGCCAAGATGGGATTGTCGCTGCTGGAGCAGGGCGTGGTGGACGAATTTTTGCTGCACCTGGCACCGGTGGTGCTTGGCGATGAGGAAGCCAAACCTCTGTTCGCCGGTCGCAATGTGGATTCCATAGAAGATGTCTTGCGTATGCGCCTGACCGGGGTGGACGCCTCGGGCGGTGATGTGCGCCTCAGCTTTCGGCCGGAGCGGGACTGATATGTTCACCGGGCTTGTCCACGGCCAGGGGGAAGTGACCGCCCTGGAGCGACGCGGCGGTCAGATGCGTCTGCGCCTGCGTCCTCTGTTCGCGCTGGCCGAACCGTGCGTAGGCGAGTCCATTGCCGTGAATGGGACCTGCCTGACACTGGAAAGCTGGGATGCTTCAGCGGAAAGCTTTACCGTGTATGCTTCCATGGAAACCGTCGATCGTACTTCCCTGGGCGCCCTGCGCGTCGGTTCCCGCGTCAATCTGGAACGGGCTCTGGCCCTGGGGGAACGCCTGGGCGGGCATCTGGTCAGCGGACACGTGGACACTGTGGCTCATGTGGAAGGTGTACGCCCGGCAGGTGATTCGCGCTGGTGCAGGTTGACGTTTGAGCCTGTTTGGAGCGCCCACGTCATTCCCAAAGGGTCGGTGACTCTGGACGGCATCAGCCTGACTGTCAATGCGTGCGGTCCCGGTTGGCTGGAGGTCAACGTCATCCCCGAAACCTGGCGGGTGACCACGGTTTCAACCTGGTCGGAAGGACGTCCGGTCAATTTGGAGACGGATCTTATCGGCAAATATGTGCAGCACTTGCTGAGCCCCTATGCCGGTGACGATGCAGCGGGAGAAAGCGGGAAGAGCCCGGCTCGGGCGGGGGTTTCTTTCGAATTTTTGCGGGAACATGGTTTTATCGGCCGTTGAGGCCTGAACGAGGTTAGCGATATGCCCGTGTGCAGTACTGAAACAGCTATTGACGATATACGCCAAGGCAAAATGATTATTCTGGTGGATGACGAGGACCGGGAAAATGAGGGCGATCTCACCATTGCGGCCCAGTTTGTCACACCCGAAATCATTAATTTTATGGCCAAATACGGACGGGGACTCATTTGCCTGCCTATGGCCCCCGATATGGCCGACGCTTTGCAACTGCCGCTTATGACCCAACGCAACGGTTCGCGTTTCGGGACCAATTTCACGGTATCCATTGAGGCGCGCGAGGGAGTGACCACCGGAATTTCCGCCGCCGACCGAGCCCGAACCATCCTGACTGCCGTGGCCGACGGCGCGCAGCCCGACGATCTGGTGACGCCGGGGCATATCTTCCCTTTGCGCGCTCATCCGGGCGGAGTGCTGATGCGGGCGGGGCAGACGGAAGGCAGCGTGGATTTGGCCAAGTTGGCCGGAGTCAAACCTGCCGCCGTCATTTGCGAAATCATGCGCGACGACGGCGAGATGGCCCGGATGCCCGATTTGGAAATTTTCGCCGAAAAGCACGGTCTGCATATTGCCACCAACAAGGATATTATCCGCTACCGCATGGACAAGGGGCAGGTGGCGGTACGGCGTGTGGCCGAAGCCGATATGCCCACCCGTTACGGTCATTTTCGAATCATCGCCTATGAGAATTCTTTGGACAACCAGACCCACGTGGCTTTGTACAAGGGGGATGTGGGCAACGGCGAGCCCGTGCTGGTGCGTATGCACAGCGAATGCCTCACCGGCGACGTGTTCGGCTCGCGTCGTTGCGACTGCGGCGGACAGTTGGCCGCCGCCATGCGTCAGATCGAGCGTGAGGGACGTGGCGCCGTGTTGTACATGCGTCAGGAAGGACGCGGCATAGGCTTGGCCAACAAAATCAAGGCATACGCTCTGCAAGACGACGGTCTCGACACGGTGGAGGCCAACCGGCGTCTGGGCTTTCGCCCCGACCTGCGCGATTACGGCGTGGGCGCGCAGATGCTGGTGGACCTCGGCATTCATTCCCTCCGTCTGCTGACCAACAACCCCCGCAAGATTATCGGCTTGGAAGGATACGGCCTGCGTATTGTGGATCGGGTGCCCATCGAGTTGGAACCCTGCGAGGAAAATGAAGACTATCTGTGGACCAAAAAGGAAAAAATGGGACATCTGCTCGAATTGGTGCATCCCAAACATAATGAAGACGAGCGCGGATAGTTGCTTCGCCATGTACGGAGACATAAAACTTAAACGACGGGATATCGTATCCTGAGTCGACGCAGTTTTCGAAATTAAATCGAATAGACAGCAGCCAGCCCGGAAAGGGCGCATACCCGCAGGGCGGACCCTCGGGAGCAAGGGAAGGAGTTGAATATGGAAGGCATCAAAACCATACAGGGCCGGATGGAGGCCAAGGGCTTAAAAATCGCCATAGTCGCCACCCGTTTCAACGATTTTATGGTCGATCACCTCATCGGCGGCGCGGTGGACTATCTGACCCGTCACGGCGCCGTCAAGGACGATTTGACCCTGATCCGTATTCCCGGGGCCTTCGAATTGCCGGTCGTGTGCAAACGTCTGGCCGCCTCGGGGGCTTACGACGGCATTGTGGCCGTGGGCGCGGTTATCCGGGGGGCCACGCCGCATTTTGATTTTGTGGCCGCCGAGGCCACTAAGGGTATTGCTCATGTGGCCCTGGAAAGCGGAGTGCCCATAGGATTCGGGTTGCTGACCACCGATAATTTGGAACAGGCCATTGAGCGCTCGGGCAGTAAGGGCGGCAACAAGGGGGTGGAGGCCGCGTCCGCTTTGTTGGAGACCATCCGCGTGCTTGAACAGCTTTAGAATTTTCCGCTTGGGAAACGCGAAGCTGCATGGTCATGCGACTTCGCCGTTTCGTCGGAGCGCTATCAGGAAGATCCGACAGCGACCAGAACGGGCCTTGCCTATATGTATGCCGTTGTATATCGGATAGCCGGCGTCCGGCAGCGGCGGGCGCAGGAAAATGCGGAGCGGACTTCCGGGGGCGGGTTGAATGATGTTTGTCATGGGAGATGCTTGATGTCGCAAAAAATGCCGCCGCGTCGCGTGTCGCGCAGCTTGGCTTTTCAGGTTCTGTACGGCCAGGAGTTCGTGTCCAGCCCCACTGCCGCCGATTTGCGCCGGGCGTTTATGGCCGTGCCGCGTCAGGCCGAGGTTCGGGATGAAGGGGAGGACGTGGCGGAGTCCGACGGTTTCGCCTGGGAACTGGTGGAAGGCGTATGGCGCGCAACCGCCGAACTGGACGACATCATCGCCCGTTTTGCCCGCAATTGGCGCTTGGAGCGGGTCGGCCGCGTAGAGCTGACCTTGCTGCGTCTGGCTGTATACGAAATGCTCTATCGACCCGACGTGCCCGCCAAAGTGGCTTTGAACGAAGCTTTGGAGCTGGAACGCCAGTATGGCGAAGAAAAGTCGCGCACTTTTGTCAACGGCGTTCTTGACGCCGTGGTCAAGGCTCTAGATAAAGGCGAGTTGCGGCGCGCGGCAAACTGATTTGGTGACGGCCAAGCTTTTTGATTTTTTAAAGTAATACTTGAGGATTTGGCATGACTCTCTCTTCCCGTTACGACCCCCAATCCCTGGAAGAAAAGTGGCAGAAACGCTGGGCGGAGCGCGGCGAATTCGACGTGGAACCGGATGCGGCCAAGCCCAAGTATTATGTGTTGGAAATGTTTCCGTACCCCTCCGGCAATATTCACATGGGGCATGTGCGCAACTATTCCATCGGCGATGTGGTGGCCCGCTTCCGCCGCATGCAGGGCTATAACGTCATACATCCCATCGGCTGGGACGCCTTCGGCCTGCCCGCCGAAAACGCGGCCATCAAGCATGGCGTGCATCCGGCCGAATGGACGTATTCCAACATCGCCAGCATGCGTGCGCAACTCAAGCGCCTGGGATATTCCTACGACTGGCGGAGGGAAGTGGCCACCTGCCATCCCGGCTACTATCGCTGGGAGCAGGCATTTTTCCTGCGTTGGCTGGAAAAAGGACTGGTATACCGCAAGAAGGCCGCCCAAAACTGGTGCCCTCAGTGTCACACCGTGCTGGCCAACGAACAGGTGGAAGAGGGGCGTTGCTGGCGTTGCGACACTCCGGTGGAGCAAAAGGAACTCACTCAGTGGTTTTTGCGCATCACGGCCTATGCCGAAGAATTGTTGGAGGACTTGAAGCGGCTTGACGGCGGCTGGCCCGAACGCGTGCTGTCCATGCAGCGCAATTGGATAGGCAAGTCCGTGGGGGCGGAAATCGTCTTTCCCCTGGAGGGGCGTGAAGGTGAGGTCAGGGTATTTTCCACCCGGCCCGATACCGTGTTCGGAGTGACCTTCATGACCCTGGCCCCCGAACATCCCCTGGTTGAATCTTTGATCGCCGGGAAGCCCAATGAGGCGGAAATTCGGGCGTTCATCGACAAGACGCGCAACATGGATCGCCTGGATCGGCAATCCGACTCGCTGGAAAAGAACGGCGTGTTCACCGGAGCTTATTGCCTCCATCCGTTTACCGGCGATCGCATTCCTATCTGGTTGGGCAATTTCGTGCTGGCCGAGTACGGCACCGGCGCGGTCATGGCCGTCCCCGCTCATGACCAGCGCGACTTTGACTTTGCCCGCAAGTTCGGTCTCGATATCCGGGTGGTCATTCAGCCCGAAGGGCGGAGTCTGAACCCGGACAGTATGGACGCCGCCTGGACCGAACCGGGAATTATGGTTCATTCGGGAACCTTTGACGGATTGCCCAACGAAGAGGGCAAGGCGGCCGTGATCAAGGCTTTGGAAGATATGGGCAAGGGACGCCGCACGATCAACTGGCGTTTGCGGGATTGGAATATTTCGCGTCAGCGGTACTGGGGCGCGCCTATTCCTGTGGTGTACTGCGAAGATTGCGGCATGGTGCCCGTGCCGGAAAGCGAACTGCCCGTATTGTTGCCGCTCGACGTCAAAACCTGTGAAGACGGCCGTTCGCCTCTGCCCGATTTCAAGCCTTTTGTGGAAACCGCCTGCCCGCGTTGCGGCAAACCAGCCCGGCGTGAGACGGACACCATGGATACCTTTGTGGAGTCGTCCTGGTATTTTGCCCGCTACACCAGCGCCCGCGACGAGAAAGAGGCGTTCGACAAGGACTCGCTGGCATACTGGCTGCCCGTGGATCAGTACATCGGCGGGGTGGAACATGCCATTCTGCATCTGTTGTATTCGCGTTTTTTCACCAAGGTGCTGCGTGACCTGGGCTATTACCCGGCCAATCTGGACGAACCGTTCACCAATCTGTTGACCCAGGGCATGGTGCTCAAAGACGGCAGCAAAATGTCCAAGTCCAAGGGCAATACGGTGGAGCCCTCGGACATGATCGCCAAATACGGCGCGGATACCGTGCGTTTGTTCTGCCTGTTCGCCGCGCCGCCGGAACGTGATTTCGATTGGAGCGAAACAGGTATTGAGGGGGCATACCGTTTTCTGGGACGCGTGTGGCGTCTGTTTGAAGAGTTGCGCCCGGCTCTGTCTCCGGTTTCGGCCTGCTCGTCCACGGTGGAGGATGCCTCAAGCTCGACCTCGGCTCGTGAGCTGCGTCTGCGCGAACACGCCACGCTTAAAAAAGTGGGCGAAGACATCGGCAACCGTTATCAGTTCAACACTGCCATTGCCGCCGTCATGGAACTGGTCAATGCTTTGTATCTGACCAAGGATGAGTTGACGCAGACCGCCGCGGGACGTGTCGTCCTGTCCTCGGCCATGGCCACGGTGCTGACCCTGCTTTTCCCCTTTACCCCTCATATGTGCGAAGAGTTGTGGGAGGATTTGGGACACGGGGACTCTTTGGCCCGAGAAGGATGGCCGCAGTGGCGGGAAGATGCCCTGCAACGCGATGTGGTGACCGTGGTCGTGCAGATCAACGGCAAATTGCGCGGCAAGCTCGAAGTGCCCGCCGACACTTCCCGCGAAGACGTGGAGCGGGCTGCTTTGGCCGAGCCCAATATCGCCCGGCATCTGGACGGACTGACGGTGCGCAAGGTCATAGTGGTACCCGGCAAACTGGTCAATGTGGTGGCGGGATGAGCATGCGGGCGCGCGCGGGACTGCTTGTCGTCCTGTGTCTGCTGATGGGGGCCTGCGGCTACCGGTGGCAGGGATTTGACGATCCGGCTGTGGGCAGCGTGATCGGGGACGGCTCCAAAACTCTGAAGATAGACAGGGTAGAGCAGTCGTCCATGTTCCCGTGGGTGCCCTATTATTTGCGCTCTCTCATTCGGGATGAGGTCAACCTGCGCAAACTGGCCCGTTGGGTGGATTCGGGCGACGCCGACTATACGATGACCGTGCGTATGCCTTCATTTCAGATTCGTTCCTACGCCAGCGACGCCGAGGACGTCACCTTGCTTAACGCGGCCACGGTGCGATTGGAAATAGTCATTGCCGACGGCACCACCGGAGACGTGGTTTGGCGTTCCGGAGTCGTCGCTTATTCGGAGAACTACGAGAATACGCGGGAAAGTGTGGCCATCCGTGAAGTATTGGCGCAGGCCGTGTATCGGGTTCTGGACCGCATGCAGCAGCAGGATTTTTAAGGATGCAGCATCCGCAACTCGGGAAGCGAATGAGTGTCATGTCACGCTGTTAGTATCCGTAAAAAGCGTGAAGAGCGCACAGTAACATATGTTTTTGCTGTGCTCGCGCTGCCTGTGACGGCGCGTATCTCCTTCGGAGTTGCGGCCGGTATGGCTTGACCGACGCCGGAGCGAACGACGGCGGCCCGAACCTTGGCTCGGCGCATGGGGCGGGCATATGACGAGGAGACATGGATATTCCCGGTTTTTACTTTTGCCTGTGTCCGGACAGTACCCTGGCCCGTGAACACGTGGACGGACTTCTGAAACGGGTGAACGCCGTCGGCCGGGAGCGGGAAATACGTACCTTCTGGGCGGACGAAGGACTGGACGGTCGTTTTTGGGAAGCCTTGACCATGCAGGGACTGACCGAGCGGCCGCGCGCTTTGCTGGTACGGGGCGCGCAGACTTTGACGGCCGAAGTCTGGAAAAAGCTGTCGGCCGTATTGGCCACGCCCAGACCCGACATTCTCCCCGTTTTTTTTCTGGAAAGCCTGTGGGAAAAAGGCCAACCCAAGCTGCCCGCCCACATCGCCAAGCTGCGTTGTCTCGAATTTGCGGATAAACAGGGCTGGGTCTGGCGTTCGGCCGGACTGGACGCCCGGGCTCTGCGCAAACACGTTCAGCAGCGTGCGGCGGCTTTGGAGTTGCGCCTGACGCCCGACGCGCTGGACGCGTTATGCGCCGTGGTGACGCCCGACGCCGCGGCCGTGCGCGGCGTGCTGGAACAACTTGCCCTGGCTTCCGGCGACGGCGAGGTAGGCGTTGAACTCGTCCGAAATATGGCCGAGAGCGCTCCGGAAGTTATTATTTTTGAATTTATCCGTCATCTGCAGTCCGGCAATTCGGCCGCGGTGTGGCGGACCTTGCTGCGCGAAGGCGACGGGGGCGAATCGCTGCTGTTTCCGCTGTTGGCTCTGCTGACTCGTGAAGCCAGACTCCTGTGGCAGATTCAGGCCGGGGAAAACGTCTGGTTGCCCCAGCAGACGGCCAATCTCAAACGTTCGCTGGCCTCCCGGCTGGGCACGTCCGGTTTGGCCAATCTGTTTGCCGCGCTTATGGAGGCCGAATGGGCCGTTAAATCGGGAAGGCGCCAGCCGCTTCAGGCCCTGGAAGAGTTGGTGGGGAGCCTGACGCTGGCGTTCACGTCCGCTTGAGGACGGAGCACGACCCGATGGACGGGAAAGACGGGGAGACGACAACGCATGGGCGATGTGGATAAAAAACATTATACCGGTCACCGCGCCCGCTTGAGAAAGCGCTTTCTGAACGATCCTCACAACGTTTATGCCTATGAAATGATGGAATTGCTCCTGGGCTATGTCATCCGACGCGGCGATACGAAGCCGCTGGCCAAGGAGCTGGTGGAACGTTTCGGCGGTATTGCCGGTCTGCTGGACGCCCATCCCGCCGAGAGGAACGCCGTGCCCGGTTTGGGACCGTCGACGGAAGCGTTTTTGACGCTCCTGCGGGAAATCATTGCCCGCTACTTTGAAGAAGCCGTAAAGAAAAAGACGGCCGTTACCCTGAACGACATCGGTCAATTGGGGCGTTGCCGGTTGGCGGGATGCCCGCATGAGGAAGTATGGGCCGCACTGCTGGGCAACGGCAACAGACTGCTTACTTTTGAACGGATACACACAGGTTCCGTCGACCAGGTATTGATATCGCCGCGTGAGGCCGTGGAACTGACGTTGAAATATAAGGCCAGCGCCCTGGTGCTGCTGCACAATCATCCGGGCGGCAGTTCCCGTCCGTCCACGCTGGACACGGAAACGACAAACCGTCTTCGCCAGGCCATGAAGGCGGTAGGATTGCGTCTATTGGATCATCTCATCCTTGCGGATGGGCAGTGTTACAGCCTGACGACAGACAATCTGCTCGCATAGCCCCTGATCTCCGGGCTTCGGGCAGCCCCGAAGAGGATACTCATGAGCGACGAGCACAAGCTTTCTTCTTCCACTTCCTCCCGGCGTTCCCGCCGGGGCAAGAGTATGACCGACGCGGCTTTTTTGCCGGACGGCGGCCTTTCGGAGCCCTCTCTGGCGGTATCCGGTCCTTCCTACAAGGACCCGGCCGAAGGGCGGCTTGACGCCTCTTTCGACGATGCCATTCCTTTGCCCGCGGCTGATGTTCCCGCTCCGGAAAGTCCGGATGGGGAGGTTGAGGAAAACGAGTCCGGCGAGGGAGAGCGTTCCGACGACGGCTCCGAGGCCAACGACACGCCGGAGGAGCGGGATATGCCGAATCGCCCGCGGCGGCGGCGCATCCGCCGCCCGTCCGCCGTGACCGTCACCCCGGAACGCCCCGGCGGCGCGGACAACACGCAACAGATTTTGGCCGAAATTCCGTCCACTTTGCCGGTTGTGCCGCTTCGGGACAGCGTGGTGTTCAATTCTATGATTGTCCCGCTGTACGAAGGCCGCGAAAAATCCATTTTGGCCGTGGATACGGCGCTCGGCAGCAATCGTTTTCTGCTTTTATGCACGCAGAAGGACGCTTCAGTGGATGATCCGGGCCCCGGCGATCTGTACGAAGTGGGGTCGGTGGTCATGATTCTGCGTATGCTCAAGATGCCCGACGGCCAAGTGAAAATCCTGGTTCAGGGACTGGCGCGGGCGCAGATCAAAAGCTTTGTCGCCACCGAACCGTTTTTGGCGGCCCGCATGGAGCTTTTGCAGGAAAAAGAGGCCGGTCCGCGCGATGTGCGCCAGGAGGCTCTGATCCGTTCGGCCCGCGAGCAGAGCGAAAAAATTTTGAATCTGCGCGGCATTCCCACGGGCGACATCATGGGGGTGCTGATGGCCGTGGACGACCCCGGTCGTCTGGCCGATCTTATTGCGGCCAACATGCGCCTGCGCGTAACCGACGCCCAGGCCCTGCTGGAAAGCCTGGACCCGGTGGAGCGCCTGCAGATGGTCAACGACCACCTTTCACGCGAGGTGGAAGTGGCCGATATGCAGGCCCGTATCCAGAATATGGCCCGTGAGGGCATGGACAAGGCCCAGAAGGACTATTTTCTGCGTGAGCAGATGAAGGCCATCCGTCGTGAATTGGGCGACAACGCGGATCAGGAAGAAGAATTGGAGGAACTGACCAAATCCTTGGACAAGGCCGGTCTGCCTTCCGACGCCCGCAAAGAAGCGGACAAACAGTTACGCCGTCTGTCTTCCATGCACGGCGATTCGGCCGAAGCCACCGTCATTCGTACCTATCTTGACTGGCTGGCGGAGCTGCCCTGGAAAAAATTGTCGCGGGATCGTCTGGACATTGTGAAAGCCAAGGAAATTCTGGACGCGGATCACTTTGGCCTCGGTCGCGTCAAAGACCGTATTCTCGAATATCTCAGCGTGCGCAAACTCAACCCCGATTCCAAGGGCCCCATCCTGTGCTTTGTGGGCCCTCCGGGCGTGGGCAAAACCTCGCTGGGGCGTTCCATCGCCCGGGCCATGGGGCGCAAGTTCCAGCGTATTTCGCTGGGCGGCATGCGGGATGAGGCGGAAATACGCGGACATCGACGCACCTACATCGGGGCCATGCCCGGCCGCATCATTCAGGCCGTCAAGCAGGCGGGAACGCGCAACCCGGTTATCGTCCTCGATGAAATCGACAAACTGGGCAGCGATTTTCGGGGCGATCCGTCTTCGGCCCTGCTGGAAGTGCTGGACCCCGAGCAAAATTCCCATTTCAGCGATCATTACCTGAATCTGGAATTTGACCTGTCCAAAGTGCTCTTCCTTTGTACGGCCAATCAACTGGATACCATTCCCTCGGCGCTTCTGGACCGTATGGAGGTCATCTCGCTGCCCGGTTACACCGAACAGGAAAAGCTGGCCATCGCCAAAAAATACCTAATCCCGAGGCAGCTTGAAGCCAACGGCCTCAAGGACGGCGATATTACGATGCGCGACGGGGCCATCGCCCGAATCGTGCGTGAGTATACGCGTGAAGCCGGTTTGCGTAACCTGGAACGACAGTTGGGGACGGTGTGCCGAAAGTTGGCCCGCCGTAAAGCCGAGGGCGAAAAAGGCCCCTTTGTGGTGGCGGCCGCTCAGGTGCCCAAGCTGCTGGGCGCACCGCGCTTTCTGGACGAGGAACGCGAAAACGCGCTTATGCCCGGCGTGGCCCTGGGCCTGGCCTGGACTCAGGCCGGCGGCGAAGTGCTGCATGTGGAAGTGACCACCATGAAGGGCAAGGGGCACCTGACCCTGACCGGCCAACTTGGCGACGTCATGAAGGAAAGCGCGCAGGCCGCCATGAGCTATGCTCGTTCTCACGCCGGGGAACTGGGCCTTGACCCGGATTTTACGGACAAGGTGGATATCCATGTTCACGTGCCCGCCGGCGCTACGCCCAAAGACGGACCTTCCGCCGGGGTGACTCTGGTTACGGCTTTGGTGTCGGCGTTGACCTGTCGCCCGGCCCGCAACGATACCTGTATGACCGGAGAAATAACTCTGCGCGGTCGAGTGTTGCCCGTGGGCGGCATCAAGGAGAAGATACTGGGCGCTGTGGCGCGCGGTCTGGAACATGCCGTGATCCCGAGTCAGAACGTCAAGGATCTGGAAGACATCCCCGCCGATCTGCGGCGTAAGATCGACATCAAGTCGGTAGACAGCATTGACCAACTGTTGCCCCTGGTCCTGACTCCCGAAGTCGACGACACCTGCAAACGCCCTGCGCCCGCGAAAAAAGGCCGGACTTCCTCCGTCAAGGAGCAGCCCGCCAAACCGGGCGCGAAACGGCCGGGCAGAGCCGCCGCCGCGCGCTGATTCTGCGCTCCGCCTGTCCGCGCCGCGTGTCTCCCGCAAGGGACGCGCGGCGCGGTGTTTTTATGTGGCAACTTTGAAATGCCCTACGAGAGTTTATTCCGCCTGCAGATCCACAATAGGTTTGGTATACTGGACTTCAGAGTCCCAGGGGAACAGAATCCAGGTATCTTGGCTGACTTCGGTAACGAAGCTGTCTACCAGAGGACGTCCGGCGGGTTTGGCGTATAGGGTGGCGAAATGGGCCCGGGGCAGCATGGCGCGCACGATTTTAGCCGTGCGCCCGGTATCCACCAAGTCGTCGACGACCAGCATTTCCGCGCCGTCGCCTTCGACGCCCTTAAGAACAGTTTCACCGGGGCCCTGTTCCTGCCACTGGTAGGTAACGATGCAAACCGTATCGATCATGCGGATGTTGAGTTCCCGCGCGATAATGGCGGCCGGCACCAGGCCGCCCCGGGTAATGGCGACGATACTTTTAAAGTTGCGGTATTCCAGCAACCGCCAGGCCAAAGCCTTGGCGTCGCGGTGCAGTTGATCCCAGGTGACGGGAAATGTTTTGCGATAGCGTTCGGCGTTGCCCACGGTTTCCTCCGAAAATGACTTGGCGCCTAAAATAAGGACTTGCCGTCGCAGGAGCAACCTTTAAAATTGCCGCGTATTTATTTTTCGGGCCGCCGAAAGGGGAGATTGAGGAAAAAAGTTCCCTCATGGTTTTGTGCGACAGCCTGAGAAAAGCTTTGAGAGGCGCTCCCTCAAGCTGTTCGGGCATGGCGGATGGTCAGCGCGGGATACGGCGCAACAGGGTAAGATAGCCGTTGCGTACGGCGATATACGGTTCCAGAGAGGCGCCGACCACCTGCTCGTAGGGTTTATAGACCTTGTCCATATCATTAAAAGTGAATCCCGACGAGGCGGCCAGGCTGGCCTGCCAGTTCAGGGCGTAGTTCTGGGGCGCGGCAAACACATCGCCTACCATGCCCACGGTGCCCCGGGCGGTGCTGGGACCGAAGAAGGGCCAAACCAGATAAGGCCCCTCGGGAACACCCCATACGGCCAGCGTGTGGCCGAAATTTTCGGTTTCAGGATGATAAGGATAAAGGGGTTTGCTCTGGCTGGCCACGTCGGCCAGTCCGAAACTGGTCATGGTGTTGATGCAAAAACGGCCGAACTCCACGCCCGCCTGAGTGAATTTGCCCTGTAACAGGCTGTTCAAAAAACGGACCGGCGCGCCCAGATTATGGGCAAAATTGGATATGCCGCTGCGGATGGGGCCGGGAACCACCTTGGCGTATCCCGTATGAACGGGTTTGACCACCTTGAGCAGCAGCACGTCGTTGAAACGGAACCAGAAACGGTTCCAGGGTTCCAGAGGATCGAACACAGCCACGGATGAGGCGTCATCGTCATAATCGTCCAGACTGTAGTCGTCATAGTCGTCCAGGGCTGCTCCGCCATCGGAGATGGAGGCCGCTGCGGGCGCCGTTCCGCCCGAGTCCGCGAGGGAAAAATCATTCGGGACAGGCTCTTCCACGGTTTGTTGGACCGACTGAACCGAAATCGGCTGCCCCGTCTCGGGGGTGGAGTGTTTGGCGGCGCAGCCGCACATCAGCAGGACGGTGAGCACCAGGGCACAGGAACGCATCATGACTGTCACCTCAATAACGGAAGGGGCGGGGCCATAAATGGGAACGGCGCTCCGTGCGCCGCCCCGGCCGCCGACAAGGGGCGGACTTTATAAGCGGAAGTGCAAGCCGCTTCCGCTCCGAATATCAGCGGGCCTTGGGTTTGGCCATTTGTTCCTGAGCCTTGGCCTGCACGCGTTTGATAAGTTCTTCTGGGTTGCCCTTGCCCAGGATATCACGGAACTGATCCCGATAGTTCTTGATCATGCTGATGCCTTCAATGATAACATCGTACACCACCCAACGATCATTTTTGACCAACATGCGGAAGGCCACGGGATAGGTCTTGTTCTGCCCCAGGAAATTCATCTGGATTTCGACGCGCGTTCCGTTGTTGGAACTCACCTCGCCGGTGAACTGGATTTGCTCGCCGTTGTAAGAGTCCAGCGTATCGATATAGGTATTGCGCAAAAGATCGGTAAATGCCGTCTGGAATCTTTTTTTCTGATCCGGGGTGAACTGCCGCCATTGAGGTCCCACGGTACGGGTGGAGAATTCCTCGAAATCGAACAGTTCGAGAATGGCATCCTCAATTTTTTGCCGTTGCGCGGCATGGGTGGTCGGGTTTTTGAAAGCCGGGTCGTTGAGCAGTCCCAAAATGGTCTGCGCTCCCTGTTCGGCCGCGGCTCGGGCCGTGCCGGGGTCCGCCTTGGCAGGAGTCGCCGCCAGCAGGCAGACGAAAAGCGTCGGGAGTATCCATTTATAACAGTGCAACATTATACGCCTCCGAAGACAACCTTGCCGATCAGGGCTTCAAGGTCCAGAGTCGGTTCGGTATCGGTAATGGTATCGCCGTTTTTCAACGGGGTATCCGAGCCTCCCGGCGCCAGGGAAATGTATTTGTCGCCGATGAGGCCGCTTGTTTTGACTGAAGCCATGACGTCGTCGCTCAGATTGACGCCGTCGTTGATGCGCAAGTCCACATCCGCCATAAAGGTTTGAGGATCAAGCCGGATAGAGGTGACCCGGCCCACGGGCACGCCCGCGATCTCCACGTTGGCGCCCGTGCGCAACCCCGTCACGGACGAAAACCGCGCGGTTACGGTATAGCCGCTGGAGTCGAATACTTCCATGCGACCCAGCTTGATGGTGAGGTATGAAACGCAGACAAGTCCCAGGACCACAAAAACGCCTACTATGGATTCTTTGGCGAATGTCATGACGGTCTTCCTTATCAATCGTCCAGCCACTCGGCAAGGGCCGAACGGACGGCCTTGTCCAGCGGCGGCGCGGCCATGCGGCGGGATTCCTCGGGTTTGCGGTCCAAAAACTGGCGTAGGTACGGGTCTTCGCTGGACTCCAGCTCCTGACGCGAACCGGAAAAAACGGCCTGTCCCTTTTTTATCACCAGCACATGCTCCGCAATATGGGCTACGCTGCCCAAATCGTGGGTAATCACCACTGTGGTCATGTGTGGATAATGTTGCTTCATGTCCAGCAACAATTGATCCATCTGAGCGGCGGTAATGGGATCGAGTCCCGACGTGGGTTCATCGCAGAACAGTACAGGAGGTTCGGTGACGATGGCCCGCGCCAGACCGGCGCGCTTGCGCATGCCGCCGGAAAGTTCGCTTGGGTAAAAATCGGCAAAATTTTCCAGCCCCACCAGTTGGAGGGTGCGCAGAGCAGCCTCGCGCAAAATCTTATGCGGCAGGGTGGTGTGTTCCCGAAGGGGAAGCGCCACGTTTTCGGCCAGGGTGAGCGCGCCGAGCAGGGCGCCGTCCTGAAACAAGACGCCGAAGCGCCGTCGCACTTTGTGGAACTGGCGGGCCGACAGGGAAAAGATGTCGCGACCGCCCAGCAAAATGCGGCCCGAGCGGGGTGGGGTCAGTCCCAGGATGATGCGCAGAAGTGTGGTTTTGCCGCATCCCGATTCGCCCAAAATGGCGGTTATCGCCCCTCCGGGCAGACAGGCGGACAGATCGCGGAGAACCAGACGCTCGCCGTAGCCGCCGTCAAGATGCTCGATGCATATATCCCAGGCATTGTCGGTAATAGGTGTCATGCCGGGCCTCAGAGCAGAAAGGAGGTAAGCACATAGTCGCTCATCAGGATGAGCACGCAACTCATGACCACGGCGGAAGTAGTGGCGTTGCCCACGGCTTCCGCTCCCTTGCCGTCCTTGCGCTGGTGAGCGGCATACCCCTGATAGCAACAGACGGTCACCACAATGGCGGCGAACACGAAAGCCTTGAGAAAGCCCCCCGAGACGTCGGTCATGGTAACGCTGGATTCGACGCCGGAAAAATAGCGGCCCTCGTTCAGGCCGAGCAGAACGCAAGCCGACAAATAGCCTCCGAAGATGCCGATAACGTCGAATACGGCGGTGAGCAGAGGGAATGCAATCAACGAGGCGAGGAGCCGCGGGGTGACCAGGTAGCCCACGGGGTGGATATCCATCACTTCCAGCGCGTCGATTTGATCGGTAATGCGCATGACCCCGATTTCGGCGGTCATGGCCGAACCGGCGCGGGCCGTGATCATGACGGCGGTGAGCACCGGGCCCAGTTCACGAATGAGCGTCAGAGAGATGAGCGAACCCAACATGCCCTGGGCTCCGAACATGGACATGGCGTAAAAGGCCTGGAGCCCGAGGACCAGCCCCGTGAACACGCTGAACAGCAAAATAACCAGCATGGACTGAGCGCCGACGGTGTAGAGCTGTTGGAACACCTTGCCGAACAGCCGATGCGTCCGGAAGGTCTGCCATACGGCGTCGACCAGAAACAGCGCCATGTCTCCCAGTCGATGCAGGAGAGCCAGGACAGGCGCCAGTGGAGCGAAAGAGGAAGTGGTGTCGGTATGCATAATAATTGACCAACATGCATTGTATCGCATCGACCTGCGCTTGGCAATCGGCTCGGGCCGCCCGCACGGGCGGCGCCGAAATGAGTATGTGCCCTGATGGGATGACGGGCGTTATGACATGGCGTATGAGCTTTGCAGCAAGCCGCGGCGTGGCGGCGAACGGTGTTGCGGTTTTCGTCCCGCCGCGTCCTGTGTTTGCCGGGCGCTCCCCTTGCGGGAAACCTTTGCCTGAGCTATATGAGAAAGAGGAAAAGCAACCAGGAGATTGCCATGTGTCTTGCCGTTCCCGTTTGTGTGACCGAATGCCCGGAGGAGGGCAAGGCCCGCGTTCGTGTGGGCAGTGGTGAAACTTTTATGGATATTTCGACGCTGCTTCTGCCCGAACCCGTCAAGCCGGGAGATTATGTCATCGTGCACGCCGGGTTTGCGCTTCGCGTGCTTGACCCGACGGAGGCTCAGGAATCGCTGGTTTTGTTTCGTCAAATTGCCGAAATGGGCGGTATGCCTTCCACCTTCTGAGAGCGTTGCGGACGCGGGACGAATGTTTTCCGTCCGCATGGGGCGGCAATATTCGGTGTCGGCACCGTTTTTTACAAGGCTATTCCGTTTTTCCGGCGGATATCGACACACTGCGGGCGGCTGTCGTGCCGCCTTTTTTGTTCTTGCGCAATTCGGCGTCGTTCCTTATGAAAACGGCGTCGGCGTTCGCGGACAAACGGGGCCGCCCCTCGGCCCCGTCGGCCATCAGGGCCGGGAACACCGGGAACTCTTACCCGTAGTGGGGAAAAGGCGACATGGACAGCGTTTTCAGCGAATTTTTCGGCACGGCCCTTAAACTGTTCGCTTTGATGACGCCGCCCGCCGTGTTAAGCGCGTTTTTGAGCGGCACTAAATCCTATCCGACCGCGCGCAAGCGAGCCACCGCCATTCATACGGGGGTGGCGGTGTTCGTGATCGGGGTGGTCCTGTACTTTTTCGGAGAAAGTATCTTCGGGGTATTCGGCTTTACGCTCGATGCTTTTCGTATCGGCTCGGGGGTGTTGCTGTTTCTGACGGCCGTGTCGTTGATGAACGAAACCACAGACCACCCCTCCATGCCCGTCGATGCGGATATCAGCGTGGTGCCGTTGGCTATTCCTCTATGCATGGGACCGGCCTCCATCGGCACGGTCATGGTTATGGGGGCTTCGGCTTCCACTCCGCAGGAAAGGCTTATCGGCGCGGCGGCTTTGCTGGTGGCCTCGGGCGGGGTGCTTCTTCTGCTGCTTATGGCTGAAAGCGTGGAAAAGGTGCTGCATCGGACCGGCATCGCCGTGTTGTCCAAGTTGACAGGGTTGCTGCTGGCCGCCATAGCCGCCCAGGTTATCTTTACCGGTATTCAGTCGTTTTTGGGGTGAGGACTCCCCGGCGAGAGTTCAACGCCGTCGGGCGTGCCGGAGGAAGACGCCGTCTTCCAGCTCCTGAAAAGCCTGCCGTACTTCGGATTCGGTATTCATGACTATGGGGCCGCCCCAAGCCACGGGTTCGCGCAACGGTCGGCCCGATACCAGCACAAAGCGCGCCCCTTTGGGGCCGCCGGTCAGGCGGAGGTTATCGCCCGGACCGAACAGAACGGCTCGACGCGCCGGAATTTCGAGTTCCTCCTGAAAGCATGAGCCTTCCACCAGATAGGCGAATACTGTGTCGGCGGGCTGGGTTTCCACCGACCAGTTTTTACTCGGGCCAAGCCATACGTCAAGGAAGCGAACCGGGACGTAATCGCCTTTGGTGGCTCCGTCCACGTTGCCCTGCGCGGTGGCGTAGGCGCCGGCGACAATCGCCACCCGTGCGCCGTCCTCATCCAGTACGGGCACCTTGGCCGGGGTAATGTCCCGATATTTGGGCTCGGTCATCTTATGGGCCCGGGGCAGGTTTATCCACAATTGCAGACCAAGCAGGCGTTCCGTGGGCTTGGGCATTTCCTGATGCAGAATGCCGTTGCCCGCCGTCATCCATTGGCAGCATCCATCCAGAATGCGGCCCTGATGGCCCAGGCTGTCCTGATGATCGATTTCGCCTTCCATAAGATAGGTAAAGGTTTCTATGCCCCGGTGCGGATGCATGGGGAAGCCGCGTACATAGTCATCGGGATTGTAGGAATCGAAAGCGTCCAACATGAGAAAGGGATCGAAATCGTATACTGTGGGGGCGCCGAGCACTCTCACCAGGCGGACGCCCGCGCCGTCCACGGAAGGGCGGCCTGTCACAATTTTTTCGACACTGCGCTGAGCCATGAAAACCTCCTTTTCTGAGGAAGTCTGTCTGCTGAAGCCGAGAGTCAAGCGCAGGGCGGTGATTATCCGCGTTCGCGCCGGATCCGGCTTTTGTCAAAGGCGGTTCCGACCCGGCGCGCGGATGAATTTCCGCAGCACCGGAGGCACGCCTTTGGTCTCAGCCCTCGGAGGTTTTGCGACGGCGGGACCACCAGGCCCAGTCTTTTTGCTCTTCCGGTAGATCCGGGTCGCGGGCCTGGGCCACGGCACAGCAAAAGACGTCGTATTGACAGATATCCACGTTCTGCCCGGTACGAAGGCACAGCTCATCATATAAAATCCGGGGATCGGCGGCGGCCAGCTTGCCGGGCGTATCAATGCCCAGCAACAGGAGATCCTGAAGTGTGGCCGGACCCACGGAACGTAGGCTCAGCAGGGGATGACGTTTTGACATGGGCACGCCCTTTGTTCAGTTTCCTACAAAAAAGGAACTCTCTCTTTTCGCTGCCGGAGAACGGACCATTTCATGGTCATCTGTGATGACGAAAGGAACAAGCTGAATATCCTTATATTGGTATCTTTTTTTGCGCAAGGCGATTGTCGGGGCCGGCTTTGTTCGTATATGTCCTTTTCGACTCGCGGCCGCTACGGCCGTCGAGCCTTTCTCTTGCACGGGAAGCTGAGTGCCGTTAACATGGAAGGCATGCAACGCAAGGAGTTATGCCCCATGTATGACGATCCCCGGCGTTTTGAGGCACGCGCCTTTCTGCTCCTGTTGGCGGCGGCTACGATCTTGTTCGGCTGGCTGTTGTTTCCTTTTTTTGATGTTGTATTCTGGGCCGCGGTCATCGCCGTGCTGTTCGGCCCGGTCAACGGCTTTTTGCGCGATCGTCGGGGGCTGCATCCAAACCTTGCCTCGGGGTTGACAGTCTTGCTCTGCCTGCTGGTCATCATCCTCCCTCTGGCCTGGCTCCTGTATTCCTGCCTGCAGGAAGCGGCCGCCCTGTATGAGCGGCTGGCGGCCGGTTCAAGCAGTCTGGCCGAGGCCGTGGATACATTGCGGGAGGCTTTTCCCGCTGTGCAGGAGTGGTTGGCCAAATATGGATATGACGCCGCCCGCATCAAGGCCCAACTGTCGCAAGCGGCGCTGACGGTCGGAAAGTTCATCGCTTCCAATACGGTGGCCTTCGGGGGCGGCGCGGCTCATTTTCTGACCAATCTTGCCTTGGTGTTGTATATCGCGTTCTTTTTGGTACGTGACGGTGAATGGCTTAAAAGGGTATTGATCCGGGCTTTGCCTTTCGGCGATCAGCGCGAGGAGTTGTTGTTCCGCAAATTTGCCGGAGTGATGCGGGCCACGGTCAAGGGCAGTCTGTTGGTGGCCATGGTCCAGGGGGCGTTGGGCGGCCTGATTTTTTGGCTGCTGGATATTCGCGCTCCGGTGCTGTGGGGCGTGGCGATGACCTTGCTTTCTCTTATCCCGGTGGTTGGCGCGGCTCTGGTCTGGGGACCCACCGCTCTGTTTCTGCTGGCTGCCGGTCACCCCTGGCAGGGAGCCATCCTGATCGTCTACGGCGCGGGCGTTATCGGACTGGCGGACAACCTGTTGCGCCCCCTGCTGGTGGGACGCGACACCAAGCTGCCGGACTTCATGGTTCTTTTATCCACGCTGGGCGGTTTTATCATGTTCGGCATGGACGGGTTCGTCACCGGCCCCACGCTGGCGGTGCTTTTTGTCACCGTGTGGCAGATATTTATGGACGAACGTGAGCAGGAAAGCCCAGTTGTCACGGAAAGTTTTCCACCCGAAGTCCGGCATCCGGAGAACGCGGGGGACGGTTCGTCGCCGAAACCTGAATGATTTTGGCCAGGTTCCATCTGTCGACCATTTCCTCACCGACCTTTGGCCGTCAGGAGCGGGCAGGGATCAGGCCTGTTTCAGCGCGTCGGTCAGACGCGTCATGGCCTCGCGTGTATCGGCGGGAGAAGAGAAGGCAGTCAGACGGGCATAGCCTTCGCCGGACGGGCCAAAGCCCGAGCCGGGCGTACACACCACAGCCGCGCGATCCAGCAGAAACTGGAAGAAATCCCATGAGTCCATGCCGCGCGGCGTGCGCACCCACAGGTAAGGGGCATGGATGCCGCCGTATACCGTCAGGCCCAGAGCGTTCAGCGTTCCGCGCATCAGCGCCGCGTTGTTCCTGTAAATGTTCACCACGGCCGCCGTTTCCCCGCGTCCTTCCGGTGAACAGGCCGCTTCCGCAGCCTTTTGCACAATGTAGGGGCAGCCGTTGTATTTTGTGGTCTGGCGGCGCGCCCACATGTCATGGAGCCGCCCCTTTCCTCCCGCCTTCAGGTTGGCGGGAACCACGGCATAGGCGCAGCGCAGCCCGGTAAAGCCCGCGCTTTTGGAAAAGCTGCGGAATTCCACGGCCACCTCATCCGCGCCGGGGATTTCATAAATGCTGTGCGGGATATCCCCTTCCGTATCGTCGATGAAGCATTCATAGGCGGAGTCGAACATGATCAGCATGCCGCTGCTCCGGGCGTATCGTACCCATTCGCCCAGGCTTGCGCGATCCAGCGCGGTTCCGGTGGGGTTGTTGGGCGAGCAGAGATAGATGACGTCCGGCGCTTTTTCTGGAGGTACGGGCGCAAAGCCGTTTTCCGCCGTGCAGGGCAGGTAGCGGATGCCGCTCCAGCCGTGTTCCGTCCATGTTCCTCCACGGCCCGCCATGCAGTTGGAGTCCACATAGACCGGATAGACGGGGTCGGTGACGGCTATGCTCACGTCCGGGGCGAACAGCTCCTGAAAGTTGCCGAGATCGCACTTTGCGCCGTCGCTGATGAAAATGTCGTCCGGGCTTATGCTGACGCCGCGCGCGGCGTATTCCAGCGCTACCGCTTCGCGCAGAAAGGCGTATCCCTGTTCCGGGCCGTAACCGTGGAAAGCGTCCGGACTGCCCATGTCGTCCACGGCGGCGTGCAGCGCCCGGATGACGGAAGGAACGAGCGGCTGGGTCACATCGCCGATACCCATGCTGATGACGCCTGTGCCGGGGTGAGCCTTGCGGAACGCCTCAACCCGGTGGGCGATTTCCGCGAACAGATAGGACTTGCCCATACGGGCATAGTGAGGATTGGTGCGCAGCATGTATCATCCTTTTTCATGGAGTAATGGTTGTTCAAGAGACAGAGAGACACCTTAACCGCCGGAGGCGCGAGCGTTAGCGAGCCTGGAGCGACGACCCCCCGCCGCATGGAATGCGGCATGGAGGGGGGCGAGGAGCGGAAGCAATGTTTCGCGGAGCGCAGTCTTTGCAAGGCGTTGCCTTGCAAAGATGCAGTGCAGCCAGCCGTGGTCAGGGGCGTCTTTTGCCGCTCTGGAAGAGCGGCTGCCTTACGGCAACGAATGTTGCCGTAAAACTTGCGGAAACAGATTGTCCGCCGCCTGTCGTAACCCGGTGTGACATTGAACACAGTTTCTTAATCCGGCCAGTCGCCTTCAAAGACGGTGACAGCCTCGCCGGTCATGAAGATGTGATTGTCGGCGCGCCATTCGATATCCAGCGGGCCGCCGGGCAGATTCATGCGCACCTTGCGGGCGGCAAGGCCGCAACGCATGGCGGCCACCGCCGCCGCGCTGGCGCCCGTGCCGCAGGCCCGGGTTTCACCCGCGCCCCGCTCCCATACGCGCATGTCCAGTGATTCCGGGGAACGCACATGAATGAACTCGGTATTGACCCGGTGCGGGAACAGGGGGTGATGCTCAAAAAGCGGGCCGAGGCGTTCAAGGTCAAGCCCGGCTATATCGGGCAGGAAAAGCACGGCATGAGGGTTGCCCACGGAGAGGCAGGTCACTTCCCAGCTTCTGCCGTCCACGCGCAGGGGACGGCGGATGAAATCCTCTCCATCCGCGAGACAGGGATTCAGGGGGATTTTCGCGGGGAGCCATTCCGGCTCGCCCATATCCACCGTGATCCTGTCCGCGTTTTCCGCAATTTCAAGCCGCCGTATGCCCGCTCCGGTTTCCACGGACGGATCGGACCGGGAGATCAGGCCGCGCGTCAGGGCATAGCGTCCCACGCAGCGTATGCCGTTGCCGCACATTTCCGATTCGCTGCCGTCGCTGTTGAACATGCGCATCCTGATGTCCGCGACGGAAGAGGGCAGAATGAGGATGAGACCATCCGATCCGATGCCGCGATGGCGGTCGCTGACCGCGACTGCCAACCGCTTCAGGGCGGCGTCCCCGGCGGGCAGGGCGGTGGAGAAGCCGTCCATGTAGACATAGTCGTTGCCGAGGCCGTGCATTTTGACGAAGTGCATCATGGTTCGCGTTCCGTTGGAGAGGGGGTTAAAGCACGTCTTCGGTGGCCGGGGCCACATCTCCGCCGTGCCGCTGGCTGGCGTGCCGGCGCGCGAGAGCGGCGCGAGCTTCCAGCGGCATGACCTTGACGAAAAGCGGGAGTTCCGCATCCCAGTTGGCAAGCAGGGCTTCGGCCCGGGGGCTTCCGGTGTGGCGGACATGGTTTTCCAGCAGCCCGCGCAGCAACTGTTTGTCGGCTTCGGTCCAGACGGATTCCAGGTCCACGCTGTCGGTGTTGCAGCGGTTCTGAAAGCGTTCATCCCGATCATAGACAAAGGCCACACCGCCGCTCATGCCCGCCGCGAAGTTGTAGCCGCAGCTTCCCAGCACCACCACGACGCCTCCCGTCATATATTCGCAGGCATGATCGCCCGCTCCTTCCGCCACACACAGCGCGCCGCTGTTGCGCACCGCGAGGCGTTCGCCCGCGCGGCCCCGGAAGTAGGCTTCTCCGCCGGTGGCTCCGTACAGAGCCACGTTGCCGGTGATGGCCTGACCGGGCTCCAGCCCGGAAGGGGCGTCAGGATCGGCGGGCCGTATGATCAGGCGGCCTCCGCACAGTCCTTTTCCGGCATAGTCGTTGGCATCGCCTTCCACAGTGATTTCCACGCCGGGGGCAAGAAAGGCTCCGAGACTCTGGCCCGCGGAGCCGCGCAGCAGCGCGCGGAAGAAGGGGCCGTCCGCCGCCGCGTCCTTCAGGCGGCGGATACCGTGGCGGCGGGCCAGCTCCCCGGAAAGCAGCGCTCCCACGGCGCGATCCGAGTTGCGTATCCCGGCGGAGAAAACCCGGCGGGAAGGGCCGCCTTCCAGCGCGTCCCGACCGGCATCGAGCATGGCCTGTTCCAGCGGCGTGGGAGCGAAGGCTCTGTCATTGCCGCGTTCTTCAGGCGCGGCGGGCAGTGGGGCATCAAGCAGTTCTGTCCAGTCCAGCAGGGCGCGCTTGCCCGCGGCGGGGGCAGGCTTCAGCAGATCGAGGCGATCCCGCGCCGCTTCCAGAGCGGGCAGTCCGAGGGCGGCCAGATGGCGGCGCGCATCTTCCGCCACAAGACGCAGAAAGTTTTCCACATGCGCCGGTCTGCCCGCGAAGCGGCGGCGGAGCTTTTCGTCCTGCGTGGCGATGCCTGCCGGGCAGCGGCCTTCATGGCATCTGCGGCACATGACGCAGCCGCAGCTCACCAGCAGAGCCGTGCCGAATCCGAATTCGTCCGCGCCGAGAATCGCCGCGATGACGATGTCGCGCCCGCTGCGCAGACCGCCGTCAGCCTGAAGCCGGATTCTGTCGCGCAGACCGCCGGCAACGAGCGCGCGGTGCGCCTCTGCCAGGCCGAATTCCCACGCTGATCCGCAGTGGCGTATGGCGGAAAGCGGGGCGGCTCCGGTGCCGCCGTCGTGGCCGGAAATGAGGATGCCGTCGGCTCCTGCCTTTGCCACACCCACGGCCACGGTACCCACACCGCTTTCCGAGGCGAGCTTGACCGAAATGCGCGAGGAGGGGCTGACCCGGCGCAGATCGTGGATGAGCTGGGCCAGATCCTCAATGGAATAGATGTCGTGATGCGGCGGAGGGGAGACAAGGGTGACGCCGGGCATGGTGCGGCGCAGCCTGGCCACTTCCTCCGTGACCTTGGCCGCGGGCAGCTGGCCTCCCTCGCCGGGTTTGGCTCCCTGCGCGATCTTGATCTGGATTTCATCCGCATTGATCAGATAGTCCAGGGTCACGCCGAAGCGTCCCGATGCCACCTGACGGATGCGGGAACGGCTGTCGCCGCCCGCCTCATCCGCTCCGCGCGTCTCGTCCTCGCCTCCCTCACCGCTGTTGGAGCGCGCGCCAACGGCGTTGCAGGCGCGGGCCACGCAGATATGCGCTTCGGCGCTGATCGCCCCAAGGGACATGGCCGCGCCCACAAAGCGGGTCATGATGGTTTCGGCGCTCTCTACCCTTTTCAGCGGCAGGGGATGTTCCGACTCGATCAGACGCAGACAGGAGCGGGGGGTGAAGGCGGGAGATGCCGCATCCGCCAGCGCGGCAAATTTGGCAAAGGCGGCGGGATCGGCGCTTGCATCCTCCGCTGAGCCCGAGCGGGAAAATCCCACGGCCCGTTGCAGCAGGGTGACGCTTTCCCTGTTCCAGAAGCGGGTTTCGGACGGCGCGCGTCCTTCCTGTTCCATGGCGTGCAAGGCGGCGGCTTCGGCGGCAAACTCGTTCAGGCCGAGTCCCATGCCCGGCAGGGCGGAGCCGAGGCGTACCGGCATGTCGGCAAAGAAGCTCCCGGCAAACTCCTTGTTCAGTCCGACGCATTCAAAGAAATGCCCGCCCCGGAAGCTGCGCAGCGTGGAAATGCCCAGTCGGGCCATGGCCTTGAGCAGCCCCTTGCGCAACGCGGTGATGTAAGCGGAACGGGCTTCCTCGGCGCTGAGCCCGCCCTCCGCGCCCAGTTTTTCGGCATCATCCAGCGCTCCCCACGGGCAGACGGCGTCCGCGCCGCAGGTGATGAGCTGGGCCATGTGCATGGGTTCCCACGCATCGCCGTTTTCCGAAATGAGTCCGCACAGATGACGCTTGCGCGCGCGGATAAGATGATTGTGCAGGGCTGAGGCGGCAAGGAGGGAAGGGATGGGAAGCAGATTGTCCCCGCCGCTCCCGGCATCGCTGAGGATCAGCAGCGTCGCCCCCTGATCGAGAGCTTCCCCGGCCGCGCGGAACAGCGCTTCCAGTCCGTCGCGCAGGGCTTCCCCCGCGTCGGAACTGCGGGCGGGCAGACGCCACACCGCATCAAGCCGGACAGGGCGCAGTTTGTCATGCCTTGCCAGACGCAGGCGGCGCATGTCTTCGCGCTGAAGGAAAGGATGGGGCAGACGCAGGCGGAACAGGGCTTCCGGTTCACGGGCGAGCAGATTGCCTTCCGGACCCACATAGCTCATGAGCGACATGGAAAGCTCTTCACGCAGCGGGTCAATGGGCGGATTGGTCACCTGCGCGAAACGCTGGCGGAAATAGTCGAAGAAGGGCCGGGGAGCGTCGTCCAGCGCGGCGAGCGCTTCGTCACTGCCGGTAGAGAGAACAGGCTCCTGTCCCTTGAGCGCCATATGGCGCAGCGCGTCCATATCGCGTCGGGCGCGTTGCCGAACGCATGGCCGGGGGAGATCGCCGCATGCCGCCGCGTGCGCTCCATCCGGTTCGGCAGGGAAAAGATCGGCGGTGCCCAGGCTTGTCCGCACCTGCCAGCGGCGGTAGGGATGTTCGCGTACTACCTGCCCCTTCAGTTCGGCGTCGGTGAGCAGGCGGTGCTGGACAAGGTCGGCCATGAACATGCGGCGCGCGCCCAGTTGACGGCGCTGCGCACCGGGGACGGAGTCCGCTTCTTCCCGCGCGAGGCTCACGCCGCTTTCCGAGGCAAAGACCAGCAGTCCCTCCCGGCTGAGGCTGTAACGGCCCGGCCGCAGCGCGTTGCGGTCGAGCATGGCTCCCACGCGGCGGAAACCGTCGGTGAACACCAGGGCGGAGGGGCCGTCCCATGCTTCCATCATGGCCGCGTGCCAGTCATAGAAGGCGCGCTTGTTGTCGCCCATGACAAAGGCCCGGCCAAAGGGTTCCGGCAGGAGCATCATCAGGGAATGGGGCAGGGGTCTGCCTCCGCGCGTGAGCAGTTCCAGCACGTTGTCCAGAGCTGAGGAGTCGCTTCCGTCCTCTTCAATGACCGGCCTGACTCCGTCCGGATCGCCGAACAGCGGTGAGGACAGGGCCGCTTCCCTGATCTTCATGTGCGTAAGATTGCTTTGCAGGGTATTGATTTCGCCGTTATGGGCCAGCATGCGGAAGGGCTGGGCCAGCCGCCAGCGCGGCATGGTGTTGGTGCTGAAACGCTCGTGAAAGACGGCAAAGGGGGCGGAGAAATGGGGATCAGCGAGATCGGGATAAAAGTCCGCCAGTTTTGCTCCGGTGAGCATGGCCTTGTACACCACGCTGCGGGAAGACAGGCTGGCGACGTAAAAATCTTCCTGTTCCGGCAGTTTCCGCGCGGCCCGTTCCATGCCCTTGCGGGCGAGATACAGGCGGCGCTCCAGTTCCTCGCCCGGCTCGGCCAGCGGCGAAACCACGGCGGGAAGCGCGGAAGCATCCCGGAATGTCCCGGATGTTCCCGCGCGGGGCAGGACGAGAACCTGCGCCATGCGCGGCATCTGCGAGCGCGCGTGCGGGCCGAGCGCGTCGGGACGGACGGGAACATCGCGCCCGTCCGCCAGTTCCAGACCCTGCGCGGCAAGGCTTTCCTCCACAAGTGCCATGGCTCTTTTTCCAGCCGCCGCGTCACGGGGCAGAAAAAGCTGTCCGAACCCGAAGACCGGAGGCAGGGTCCAGAAACGGCTCAGGAAATCAAGCGGAAGGGGGAGAAGCAGACCTGCCCCGTCGCCTTCGCCTCGTCCGGAGGCAAGTCCGCCGCGGTGGGCAAGGCTGGTCATGGCGGAAAGGGCGTCTTCGATGATTCTGTGAGCGGGGCGTCCGTCCAGGCGGGCCACAAAACCGACGCCGCAGGCGTCGTGTTCGCGGTTGGGATGGGTGATGTCGGTAGGCTGTCGTGTCGTCATGAAAACCGCCGATCATGTTTGCTGACCATGAAGATGGCGCGTATTGGGAGGAAGGGGCTGTCCGTCCGGCTCATGCGCCGGACGGACAGGAGAGGAAAAAACGAACGGAGCAGAATTCGGAATCAATGCGTCCAGAGCAGCTCCGCATACTTGGGCAGCGGCCAGGCCGCGTCGTCGGTCATGCCTTCCAGCGCGTCGCATTGTTCGCGGCAGCGGAGCATGAGCGGCAGCACCGCATCGCGGGCGGCGCGGGCGCGGGCCGGAGCGCCGTCCATGCCCGCAAGCTGTTCGCGGGCGGCGTGCAGCTCATCCAGCGCGGTCATCAAGGCGACGTTATGGGAGCGGAAGGCCGCATAGCGCCTTTCTTCCAGATTTGTGGGCAGACTGTTTGCCGCGCCTGCCCCGACGTCTGCCCCGACATTGGCCGGAGTCCCTTCCGCCGCGCGGATTTCCGCCACCAGACGGGCGGCTTCGCTCTGGGCCCGCAGCGTCACGGGAAGCACGATTTCGCGCAGCATGCGTTCCAGCACCGAGGCTTCGATGCCGACGGTCAGCGCATAGTTTTCCTGGAGAATTTCCTGACGGGCCAGAATTTCCGGTTCGGAAAGCACCCTGTTGCGCAGGAAGACTTCCATGACTTCCGGGTCGTCGTAATGCTCCAGCGCGGCCACGGTATCCTTCAGGTTGGGCAGGCCGCGCCGGGCGGCCTCTTCCGGCCATTCGGCGGAATAGCCGTTGCCGTTGAAGACCACGGGCATGTGTTCGCGGAACAGACGGGGCAGCAGATCCTTCAGGGCGTCGTTCAGTTCCTTTCCGCCTTCCACGGCGGCTTCCAGCTCGGTGGCGATATCGTCCAGGGCGCAGGCCACGGCGCTGTTCAGGGCGATATTGGCCGGAGCGATGGACTGGGAGGAGCCTACGGCCCGGAACTCGAACTTGTTGCCGGTAAAGGCGAAGGGACTGGTACGGTTGCGATCCGAGTAGTCGCGCGGCAGGGGCGGCAGCGTGGAAACGCCGATCTCCATGGGCGCGGTTCTGGCGTGCGCGGGCTGTTCCCCGATGATGCTCAGCAGGGTTTCTTCCAGCAGATCGCCGAGATACACGG
This sequence comes from uncultured Desulfovibrio sp., assembly GCA_900541395.1. Taxonomy (GTDB): domain Bacteria; phylum Desulfobacterota; class Desulfovibrionia; order Desulfovibrionales; family Desulfovibrionaceae; genus Mailhella; species Mailhella merdigallinarum. Next base: position 44,742 of record UQJT01000003.1, on the reverse strand, counting down.
AAATAATCGCGGGCGGGGCTTCATTGGCGCCGAGGCGGTGATCGTTGCCGGCTCCGATGGTGCCGAGACGCAGGGCCATGGCGTGTTTGTGTACGGCGCGCAGTACGGCGGCGAGAAAGACCAGAAAGCGGGCGTTGGTGCGCGGGGTATCGCCGGGATCGAGCAGATTCCGGCCGTCGGAGGAACACAGGGACCAGTTGTTGTGCTTGCCGCTGCCGTTCACGCCCGCAAAGGGCTTTTCGTGCAGCAGGCAGACGAAGCCATGATCAGGGGCCACATGGCGCAGCATGTTCATTATGAGCATGTTGTGGTCGGTGGCGATGTTGACTTCCTCATGCAGGGGGGCCATTTCAAACTGGCCCGGAGCCACTTCGTTGTGGCGGGTGCGCACCGGAATGCCCAGAGCGATGAGCCGGTTTTCCACATCCTGCATGAACGCCATGACGCGCCTGGGCACCGCGCCGAAATAGTGATCTTCCATTTCCTGCCCCTTTGGGGAGGGAAGGCCGCTCAGGGTCGTTCCGGTCATGAGCAGATCAGGGCGCAGCGCGGCAAGACGGCGATCCACGAGAAAGTATTCCTGCTCCGCGCCGACCATGGGGCTGACGTGGGTGGCATCATGGTCGCCGAACAGGCGCAGCACGCGCAGAGCCTGCCGGGAAACGGCCTCAATGGAGCGCAGCAGCGGCGTCTTGCGATCCAGCGATTCGCCGGACCAGGAATAGAAAATGGTGGGAATATGCAGGGTATTGCCGCCCCTGCCGGGCAGGATGAAGACCGGCACGGTGGGGTCCCAGGCGGTATAGCCGCGCGCCTCGAACGTGGAACGGATGCCGCCGGAAGGGAAGGAGGAGGCGTCGGGCTCCCCGCATACCAGCATCTTGCCGGAAAACTCCTGAATGGCGTGCCCGTCTCCGGTGGGGGCAAGGAAAGCATCGTGCTTTTCCGCCGTGACGCCGGTCATGGGCTGGAACCAGTGCGTGTAGTGCGTTGCCCCGCGCTCCAGCGCCCAGTCGCGGATGGCGCCGGCCACGATATCGGCGATGTCCGCCGGCATGGGAGCGCGGCAGCGGATGGTCTTTTCCATCTTCCTGTATGTGTCGCGCGGCAGACGTTCGCGCATGGCGTGCAGATTGAACACGTCACGGCCGAACAGACTCTGCATGTCAACGGTCGGCCGCAGAGGGGCCGGACCGGACGACTCTTCGGGGGTGTCGTCGGAAAGAATATCGCGAATGGCTTCCTGGCGTGGTGAACTCATGGCTTGCTCCTCAAGTGATGGCATGTGCCCGCGCTGTTCACGGGCATGATGGAGCTGCTTGAGCAAGAAGGATGCCAGGACGGACAAGAGTGTTTGTGTTAAAATAAAAAATATTTTATTTCAAGAGAGTATAGTTATTTTTTGCGGAGGGGCACAGATGTGAAACAAAAATAGAATCTACACTTGTGTAGATTCTATGGAAAAGGAGTATGCCGAGAGGCCGGGATTCGGCAAGACAAAAGGGAAAGTCAGCAATCTACATTTTTGTTGAAAAAGATGTCAGGTAACAGCATTTTCTACAAAAAAGTTGATTTTATTCAGGCCGGGTCCGTTTCCGGCGGAATTCCTTGTAGGTAATGCCGTACTTCTTCATGCGCAGGGCCATGATGCGATCGGTCAGCCCCAGTTCGCGGGCGGCCCTGCCCATATTACCCTCATGACAGCGCAGCGCCTCAAGGATACAGCCCTTTTCCAGTTCATCCAGACGGGGCTGAAGCGGACCGACGGCATGGCCCTGCGCCCGCCGCACTCCGGGAGCGGAAACCGGGCAGCCCTTGCTGTGCAGTTCCGGGGGCAGATGCTGGGGCAGAATGACGCCTTCCTCTCCGGCCAGCAACACGGCCCGCTCCATAATGTTTTCCAGTTCGCGGATATTGCCGGGCCATTCGTAGCGCTGGAGCATGTCTGCCGCGCTGAGGGAAAGGTTCATTTCCGTCCGCCCTCCCGCCGCCGCGAACTTTTTCATGAAGTGAGCCGCCAGCAGGGCGATGTCCCCGCTGCGCTCGCGGAGCGGGGGCAGTTCGATGGGAAAGACGTTCAGGCGATAGTAGAGGTCGCCCCGGAATGTTCCCTGATGTACCATATCTTCCAGCGGCCGGTTGGTGGCGGTGATCAGGCGCACGTCGGCGCGGCGGGTTTCCGCGCCGCCCAGCCGTTCATAGCTGCGCTCCTGAATGACGCGCAGCAGTTTGGCCTGGGTAAGCGGGGGCAGATCTCCCACTTCATCCAGAAACAGCGTGCCGCCATCCGCCTGTTCAAAGCGGCCCCGGTACAGGCCCTGCGCTCCCGTGAACGCGCCGCGCTCGTGGCCGAACAGCTCGTTTTCCACCAGCGTTTCGGGCAGGGCCGCGCAGTTCAGGGTGATGAAGGGTCTGTTCGCACGCGGGCTTGCCGCGTGGATGGCCAGCGCGGCAAGCTCCTTGCCCGTTCCGCTTTCCCCCCGCAGCAGCACCGTGGCGGAAGAGCGGGCCACCTGATCGATGCGGGCGTAGACCTGCTGCATGGCCTCGCATGAACCCACGAAAAAGGGAGAGCGGAGGCTTACTCTGCCCCTGTCATGCCCTCTGGCGGCTCGGTTCACATTCCGCTCCGGGAGACAGCTCTGGCGGACTCTGGCCGCGCGGGCCAGCATGGATGCGATGATGGTCAGCAGGCGGGCGTCTTCCTCCAGAGTGGAGGTGTCGGCAAAAAGCCGATCCACGGACAGGGCGCCGATGGCCTGATCGTCGGCCCGGATGGGCACGCAGATGAAGGAAACGGCATCCTTGCGCAGATTGCGGGACCTAGTGCGGTTGAGGAAGAGCGGCTCGTCCGACACGTTGGAAATGACCATGGGGCGTCCGGTACGGATAACCGTGCCGGTGACGCCTTCTCCCGCCGCATAGTGTCCGCGCGCCTGTTCCGCGGCATTGAGTCCGTAGGAGCTTTCAATATGGATGCTCCCGTCCCCGGGGGAAACCAGAGAGATGGAGCCCCGCATCATGGCCATATGCCGGGCCATGAGGCACAGCGCGCCGTCCAGGGTTTCGCCGATATGGGCCGCACCGTCGAGAAGCTGGCTCAGTTCGAACAGCAGGCGCAGCTCGCGCACATCGTCGCGTACGCCATTGCGCAGGCTGGGCAGGGCATCGTTCTGATCCGTCCCGGATGCGGCGGGACGGCGCGGAGAGGATATCTTCATGGGGCCGCCGGGGCTGGTGGGGAAAGCCTCGTCATGGTAAGCGTTTTGCCCGGGGGAGGCAATGTGCCCGGGATGCTTCCCCCAGGAAAAGAATATTCTGATTATGAATTTACCCAAGCCAGCTGATGTTTGGGGGGGCCGTTTCTTTCACTCCTACCCATCGACTATAAACAGGACAGAGGGGAGAGGGTGAAAGACCTCCATCAGATGATGGAAGGGGTAATGCTCAACAGAAAACTATCTATTAGGATATTTGGGGCAGTGATACGGTAAAGAGCGACCCCTTAAGGAGGTTTCAATGGCAAATGATAAGTGTCCCATTTGCAAGACTGGATTAATAAAAGAATGTCGCGATTGCCATAAAAGATTTTGTGACCCCTGCGTCAAACAAGGCAGAGGAGGGTATCCACATATCAGCAACCTGGCCGCTAATGAGTGTCCCTTTTGTAGAAAAAGATTTTCTATGGGGTTGCGTTATGTTCAGGAAGGAAAATCACCTTACTAGCTCGTCACGCCATCCTACATTCTCACGAATGACGCACTCTAAAGGAGTAGCATAGATGCAAGAGGTCTCTTTTTGGTATTTAATTGAAAAATAGGGTTTGGAGTCGGATTTTCAAAGAAAAAAGGACTTGGAGTAAAATCCAAGTCCTTGATTTCTTTCTGGTGGGTCATCGGTGACTTGAACACCGAACCAACTGATTAAGAGTCAGCTGCTCTACCAATTGAGCTAATGACCCAGTGCGTCAGCGCGAAGATGTGTTTAGCGCGGACGTCAGCCTCCGTCAAGATTTTTTTTGCCTTTGTCGGAAAAAACGCCTAAAATTTTCTCATGAAACATCTTATGCGTTGGAATATTTTTTTTATTTTGAGCGTTTGGTGTGCGTTGGCCGGCATGTCTTTTCAGACCGCCTCCGCAGCGGAACTTCCATACGAGTTTCGGGTGGAGTGGATGCGCTTGACGGACCAGGAGGGGAAGGCTCTGACTCCGCCTGTCGACGCCGCTACCGTGGCAGTGTTGTGGTTGCTTCCTAAAGAAGGATACCACACTTATGCCCATGACCCCGGCGATGGAGCCATGCCTACCAGAATAGAGGCTCCCGGCGCGGATGTCCGCTATCTGCCGGGCGTTCCTCAGGCCGACGTATTCGAACCGGATATGACGGTCCGGGTTTACGACGGGCCGACGCCCGTGTTTTTAGTGTTCGCGCAGGATCCGACCCCGGCGAATGTGGAAGCCTCGGTTTCCATGCTGGCCTGTTCCTCGCAGAACTGCTTTCCCGTAACGACGACCGTGCCCTTGGGCGTTCCGCCGGAGTCCGCGCCCGCCTCTTCAACGGAGCGACCGGTATGGCTGAACGATTTGTTCCGCGCCCGTTCCGATGAAGCGGGAGCCATGACCACCCCGACTGAAAAGGCGTCTTCCGTCGCTTTTTCTTCAGGGGCGGCGAAAGAAAACTTGAATGCCGGTCAGCCATTCGCGCCGATTGCGACCATGTCGGATGGCGAATCCCTTATTTCGGTCGGAACGGATGATAGTTGGAACTTTGACCCGCGCCCCCTCCAGGCCTCACTGGAGGTGCAGGGACTGGGCAAGGCCCTGCTGTTCGGGCTGCTGGCCGGGCTTATTCTTAATGTCATGCCCTGCGTACTGCCGGTGCTGACGCTCAAAATATCCACCTTGCTCGCGGCGGAAGGCGAAGAGAAAGAACGGAAGCGGGCGTTCAGGGAACATAATATTCTGTTTTCGGCGGGCATTCTGACTTGGTTTGCGGCCCTGGCCCTGTTGTTCGGGCTGGCGGGCATGGCCTGGGGACAATTATTCCAGAACAGCGCCGTGGTATTCGTCATGCTGCTCCTGGTGTTCGCCCTCGGTCTGTCCATGTTCGACGTGTTTCATCTGCCGGTGCTGGATCTGCGCGTGGGCGGCTCTCATGCCAATCCGCGTCTCAATGCTTATTCAACGGGCCTTTTGGCTACCTTGCTGGCCACGCCGTGCAGCGGCCCTCTGTTGGGGGGCGTTCTTGGTTGGAGTCTCATGCAGTCCTTGCCGGTGTTGATGACCGTTTTTCTGGCCACCGGCCTGGGTATGGCCCTGCCGTATTTGCTTATGGCCTGGAAACCTTCGCTGGCCAACGCACTGCCCCGCCCCGGGAACTGGATGCTGACCTTCGAGCGCGTTCTGGGCTTTTTCCTGATGGGAACGGCGCTTTATCTGTTGTCCATTCTGCCCGCGTCCATGCAGGTTCCCGCTTTGGCCGTGCTTCTGGTAGCGGCTGCGGCGGCCTGGGTATGGGGGCGATGGGGCAGCCTGCGCGGCACTTTGCTGCGTCGCCTTCTGATCGGGGCGGGAGGATTGGCGGCCGTAGGGTTCAGCATGTACCTCAGTTTTGCTCCGGCCGCGCCTGGCGTGACGTGGCAGCCTTTCCGGCCGGATACGTTTCGCTCCATGCTGGGAAAAAAGCCGTTGCTGGTGGAATTTACCGCGGATTGGTGCCCCACCTGCAAGGTGTTGGAACGCACTACGCTTACGGCGGACAACCTGAAATCTCTGGTGGAGCGATACGATGTGACTCTGGTGCGTGTGGACCTGACCCGCAACGATGCCCAGGCCCAGGCTTTGCTGCGCGCGCTGGACAGCGCCAGTATCCCCCTCCTGGCTGTATTTCCGGAAGGCGACGCCTGGGGAAAGCCGGTAGTGCTGCGCGACATCTACACCGCTGGTCAAATGGAAGAGGCTGTGCGGCAGGCTCTTCGCCCCTGAATGTGTCTGTCTTGTGAAGGCGATGGGCCGCATTGACAGCGGCCCGGTCGCCGGATAGGGTTCTTCCATGAAAAATGTAAAACCCAACCCCGAGTTTGTGGCTCTGTCGGAAGAGGAAATCGTCAAAGCGCTGGACGCCTATGAGGCCCAATTTGAAGGCGAGGAGGACGAAGGCGCCGATCTGACGCCTTCCGATCCCGTGGTGGCCGAAGTGGCGCGGTTGATTGGCGAATATACCAACCGTTTCGACGAATATTGCAACGAGTACGAGGAACTGCCCGAAGAGGTCCTGGCCTACGAGCCGGATACGGCCATCGAGCGGGTGGCGTTTGAAATTTTTACCGACGCCGTGCACGACGCTCTTCAGGAAGAGGACGACGAATAGCATCCCTGTCGGCTTTGCCGTTGTCGATTATGCTCCCGTCGCGCGCGGGATGATCCCCAAGTGAAAAGGCCGCTTATAAAGAAGCGGCCTTTCGCATTATGAAATTCTGAAGAGATAGGGTGCGTGGGGGCGCATCGTGTCTCGGCGGACTTCAGATTGAAACTCAGTGTTCATGCCGACGCCCTCCATCGTCCAGTTGGAAGACGCGCCGAATGGTATCAATGGTCTGCATGGCGTGGCCGCTTCCTTCGCCCTCGTGGAAGCCGTTGCGTAAAAAAGTCAACGGGGCGTGGTTGAATCGGCGCACCAGCGAATCGGCCATAACTTCCAACGCCTTGCGCGTGGAATCGTCCACGGGGCCTAATCGCTTGAAAGTAAGGGCCAGTTCTTCCCGCATGATGTCTTCACCCCTGCGCACCAGGTCCACTATGGTGGGTTGGAGAGCCAGCGAGCGCACCCAAGCGGAGAAGGCTTCGACTTCCGCATTTACGATGGCTTTGGCTTTTTCTGCTTCTCCCCGACGTTGGGCCAGGTTTTCTTCCACCACCTCTTTAAGATCGTCGATATCGTACAGGTAGATATTGTCAAGATTGTTGACATCGGGGTCGATATCGCGAGGCATGGCGATATCGATAAGAAACATGGGTCTGTGTTTGCGGCGACGCAGCACGTCGCGCATGTCCGCGGCGCGGATTATGGCGTCCGGCGCTCCTGTGGAGCTGATGACGATGTCGGCGTCCACCAGGTAATCGAACAGACGGTCAAAAGGAACGGCTTCGCCGCCTATGCGATCGGCCAATTCCTGTGCCCGGCTCATAGTGCGGTTGGCCACCCTGATACGACGGATGCCTGCTTGCATGAGGTGCATGGCGGCCAGTTCGGCCATTTCGCCCGCGCCGATGAGCAGGGCTTCATGGCTGCCCATATCGTCGAAAATGCGCTTGGCCAGTTCCACGGCGGCGTAACTGATGGAAACCGCGCTGGAAGCCACCGCTGTTTCGGTGCGCACCCGTTTGGCTACGGAAAAGGACTTGTGCAGCAGCTTGTTGACGATAAGCCCGGCGGTGTCGGCGTCTACGGCCTTGCGGTAGGCCGTTTTTAGCTGGCCCAGAATCTGCGGTTCGCCCAAGACCAGCGAATCCAGGCTGGATGCCACGGAAAACAGGTGGCGCACGGCGTCGTCGTCGCGGTACTGATAGATATAGGGCGCCAGGTCGTCCGGGGTCTTGCCGCGCGCCCGGCTCCAGCAGTCCAGAGCCCGTTGACGGGGGGCGTCGCCCTTGCCTACCACCAGCACTTCCACCCGGTTGCAGGTGGACAGGATAAGCGCTTCGGCGATGCCGTCGCCACAGGGCACGGCCCAGGTTTCGGGCGAACAGAAATCCGTCAGGGCAAAACGTTCGCGGATTTCCACGGCGGCGGTGCGGTGGTTGAGGCCGATCAGGTGGATGGTATGGTCCATGTCAGATGTAGGTGTCAAAACTGTGATGGGTGGGGAGGAAGGTATTCACCACAAACAACGAAAAAAGCGAGGCGATGAAGATGCACAGCGCCATGATGGCGGGTTTGCGGCCGCGCCAGCCCAAAGCCTGACGTTGGTGGAAGAGCAGAGCGTAGACGGCCCAGATGAACAGGGATACCAGTTCCTTGGGGTCGCCGGACAATAGCGTTTTCCATACGATGCTCCCCCAGACGAAGCCGCACAGCACGCCCAGAGTATAACAGGGGAAGCCGATTGCCGTGGCCAGGGCATTGATTCGATCCAAAGCGCCCAGCGCGGGCAAATCTTTGCGAAAACCTGACAACGGGGTCTTGGACTTGATGGAACGCTCTTGCCATAGAAAGATCACGGCGGCTCCCGCCGCCACGGCCATCAGCCCTACGCCGATGAACACTCCCGCCAAATGGAGCAGAAAAATGGGGCCGCGCAGGGTTTCGGGGAGCAGGGAGTTGGTGGTGTGCAGCACCTGCGCGACGAACAAGAGAGCGAAAGCAAGGGGAGCCACAAACAGCAGGGCGATATCCAGGCGAGGTTTCCGGCTCGCCAGCAGGCCCACGGCTACCAGGCACCAGGCGAAGGGAACCAGGTAGTCGAGGCGGGAGTTTTCGGCATGAGCCGCCACCGTGCCGATTACAAGGACGGTGTGCAGGGCGAATCCGGCCAGGGTCAACCCGAAAGCCAAACGCTTGACACGGGCGGAGCGGCCCAAAAGTCCGGCCACGACGGCCACGGAAGCCACGGCATAGACCAGCAGGGCGCTCAGAGAACAATATTCAATCCAATTCATGCAGCAGCTCCGCAAGGAAGGGATGCAAGACCGAAGGCAGAATTTCGCGCAGCAGGACTTCGGCGCGGCCGAAATCGGACTCGTTCAACGCTTCGGCCAGAGTTTCCCGCAAGGGCAGAGCGCACAACGCACGAAACATTTCGGCGTTCGCATCGCTGCCCAGGCGCAGGGCCAATATGGCGGGCCGCAACTTATCCAGCAAGCAAACCAAACGAGAATAGCGTCGTCCCAGCCATTTTTCAAGGTCTTCGCGCAACGCTCGGGCCAGGGCAGGGCTGGCTCCGCCGGTGGACACAGCCAACGTCAGAGAGCCGCTCTCCACCCGAGCGGGCACCAGAAAATCGCTTTGGTCCGGAGCATCGGCCACATTGCACGGTACACCCCGATCCCGGCAGCAGGCCGCTACAAAGGCGTTGACGGTCCGTTCGGGGGTGGCGGCGAACGCCAGTTGACGCCCGGCGGCGTCGTCCGCCGCAAAGGCTCGGCGTTCATGACGCACTGCCGGATGTTCAAACAGAGAGCGGACTTCGGCGGAGGGTACGCCGGGGTCGAGCACCAGCACTTCCGCCGGATCACATTCCAGCAACCCGGCGATTTTGCGGCGCCCCACCCGACCCGCGCCCACCACCAGGCAGCGTTTGCCTCGCAAGTCAAGAAAAATAGGGTAATAACGCATGTCCGCTTTCTTATCCCGGCCTGGACTCTGCGTCCACCATTAAAGCGCGCGGGCCGCCGCCGATGTTTGCGAGCGCTCCAGTCTTGTGCGGAAAAGGGGACTTATAACGCGCCTGGCTGCGGCGAGGCAAAAGCATTCGTTGCGGGAAGGGGCAATTCGCGCTACGAAACATCATGCCCAAGCAACTTGTGATCCAGCTCGCCCGTTTTGGGGATATCGTCCAGACCAAGCGCCTTGTTCTGTCTCTGATGGCGTCGGGCGAGGTTCATTTGTGCGTGGATCGTTCCCTGCAAGGGGTGACCCGGCTTGTTTACCCGGACGTCACGGTGCACGGGCTGCCCGCCCACGGTTGCACCGAGGCCGAAGTTCTGGGCGTAGGGCGCGCCGTGTTGGAGAGATTGCGGGCCGAACGTTTCGACACCGTGTATGCCCTTAACCATGTCGGCCTGTGCCGAGCCGTGGCCACGTTGTTCGACCCGGCCGTGGTGCGAGGCTATCCCGTGGCTTCCGGCCAGGTCCTGCGCTCCAACTGGATGCGCCTGGCTTTCCGCTGGATGGGCGAGCGGGCCTCCGCCCCGCTTAATCTTGTGGATTTCTGGGCCGCTCTCGCCCCGGTCATGATTCCCGGCGAGCGGGTGAATCCTCCGGCTCGACCGGGGGGCGCCGGGCTGGGCGTGGTCCTGGCCGGGCGTAACGCCCGCCGCTCTTTGCCGCCGGAATACCTGGCCCCCGCAGCGCACGCCGCGTTCGAGCGTCTGGGCGGTCCGCGCGTGGTGTTGCTGGGCGGTCCGACCGATCGTCCGGCGGCACGGCGTTTGTTGGCTGCGCTGCCCGCCTCGATGGCATCCTCCGCCGTCGATTTGACGGGGCGCACCGATTGGGCCGGGTTGGTCGAGGCTTTGACCGGTCTGGACTCGCTGCTTTCTCCCGATACGGGCACGGCCCATCTGGCCGCGCACCTGGGGGTGCCGGTAGAAGGACTATTCTGTTCTTCGGCCTGGGCCTACGAAACCGGCCCTTATGGAAATGGTCACCGGGTATGGCAGACTGTTCCGACCTGCGCGCCCTGTGTGGAATCCGCGCCCTGTCCGCGCGCCGCCTCGTGCCGCGAAGCGTTCGCAGCCCCCGCCTTTCTGGCCCGGCTCCAGGGGCGGACCGGCGGAGCCGCCGCCCGTCCTTTACCTGGGCTGGCGGCGCTTAGCTCCGGTTTTGACGCATTGGGGGAAACCTGGACTCCGATTGGGGGAACGGACCCGTTCGCCGATCGACGCACCGCCTTGCGGAAGCAACTGGCCGAATACTTGGGCCTGGGAGAGGCCCCCGGCGGTTCGAACGCCGCCGATATTATCTATCGCGAGGCGGACTGGATGCTGCCTCAAGCCCTGCCCTGACGCTATGAACACCCCTCTTCGCATTCTCGTCGTCCTGCCGCTGTATGGCGGTTCCCTGCCCATAGGTCGCTACTGCGCCCAGGCTTTGCGCGATCTGGGGCATCTGGTGGAGGAATTTGACGCTCCGGCCTTTCATCAGGCCCACGTTGCCCTGCGTGGACTGCGCATAAGCGGGGAACGTCTGGCCCAGTTGGAGACCGCCTTTCTCAATACGCTTTCGCAAGCCGTATACGCCAAGGCGGAAAGTTTCGCCCCGGATCTGGTGCTGGCCCTGGCGCAGGCTCCTCTCGGCCGCCAGACTCTGCGTCGCTTGCGGGCGGACGGCGTGCCCACGGCCATGTGGTTTGTGGAGGATTACGCGCTGTTTACTTATTGGCGCAGTTTTGCTCCTCTCTATGATTTTTTCTTTGTCATTCAGAAAGAGCCGTTTTTGAGCCTGTTGCGCGAAACGGGCGTGGAAAACGCGTGCTATCTGCCCCTGGCGGCCTTGCCGTCCTTCCACCGACCTTTGGAGCTGACGGCGGCCGAGCGCGCCCGCTACGGGGCGGACCTGGCTTTCCTGGGGGCGGGCTATCCCAACCGGCGGGCGGCCTTTCGCGCCCTGGCCGGGCGTAATTTTAAAATATGGGGATCGGACTGGGACGGCGACGCCGTGCTGGCCCCGCTTGTGCAGCGGGGCGGAGCCCGCGTGTCGCCCGAGGATTCGGTGCGGGTGTACAACGCCACCCGCGTCAATCTTAACTTACATTCCAGCGTGCGTGCGGACAAGGCCGTGTCCGGCGGAGACTTCGTCAATCCGCGAACTTTCGAGATCGCCGCCATGGGGGCGTTTCAACTGGTGGACAGACGCTCGTTGTTGGGAGAACTGTTCCGGGTGGACGAAAGCGTGTGCGCGGGGGCGGGCGCGCCGGACCCCGCCGCGGAACTGGCCGTGTTTTCCGATTGGGAAGGTTTGGAACGAGGATTGACCCACTACCTGGTTCACCCCGAGGAACGGGAGGCGATGGCCCGCCGGGCGCGGGCCCGGGTGTTGGCCGACCATACCTACATCCGGCGCATGACCGCCATGCTCGACTTTATCCGAGCGCGGCGATCGGGGTGGCCCGCTCCACGTCCGACCGCCGACTGGCCGCCGGATATTCCCGAAGCTCTGCGGACCGAACTGGCTGCTCTGTTGCGACGTCTGGATCTGCCGCCCCAGGCCGCTTTCTCGGATGTGGTAACCCGCCTGCGGCAGGAAAGCGGAGTACTGGGCAGCCTGGAAACCAGCTTGTTGTTTTTGGATGAATGGCGGAAGCAATACGGTTCCTCGGGCTCATGAACGAAGCAAACTCAGTTGGCTCGTCTCCGACGACCCTTAAAGACCTGGCTCCGGCCGACGCTCGCTTGGCCCTGTCCATCCATCGCTTTGTCACGCGTGAACTAGGTGTGGACTGGCGCGGCGCGGGTTTGGTGGTCGCCCTGTCGGCCGGTTTGGATTCCACGGCGCTGTTGCTCATATTGAGCGCGCTGCGTCAGCGCCTGAATTTTTCTTTGACCGCCGCCCATCTTGATCACGGCCTGCGGGCCGAAAGCGGTCAAGACGCCGAGGCCGCCCGTGAGCTATGTCGCCGTCTGGAAGTACCGTTCCGCCTTCGGCGTTGTGAAGTGGCGGTCCGAAGCGCCCGAACGGGATTGGAGGATGCCGGGCGCCGGGCCCGCTATGCGTTTCTGGAGGAAGTTCGGCAGGATGTGGGCGCCCATTGGATCGTCACCGCCCACCATGTGGGCGATTTGGCCGAGGATGTGCTCCTGCGTCTGACGCGGGGCGCGTCGTGGCCGGGGTTGGGCGGCATGCCCGGTGTGGGCGGACCTTGCGGGTTGTTGGGGGCGGACGGGAAAGGGCGGGTGTTGCGGCCTCTCTTACTGGTGGAAAAAGCGCGGTTACGGGCCCTTTTGGAACGCCAGGGCCTGCCTTGGCGGGAAGACGCATCCAATGAGGAACGGGATTTCCGCCGCAACCGCATGCGTCTGGACGTGTTGCCCTTGTTGTTGGCGGAAAATCCTGATCTGTATGATGTAACGCGATCTCTGTGGCGCGTCGCCCGTATGGATGAGGAGTATTGGCGAGAGATGGTCTTTTCCGTTCCGGAGTTCAGGTCGGAGGGGGTTTTTTTGCGCCGTGCCGCCCTGGCCGCATTGCCGCGGCCAGGGCGGCTGAGGGCCTATGTGGAGGCCGTGCGCCGTCTGGGCAAGGGGCAGGTCCGCTCATCCGCTCTGTTCGCCCTGGACGACGCATGGGAACAGCGCCGACACGGCCGGGTTTTTCAATTCCCCGGCGGCGTGCGCGCCGAATTGGACGCACGGGGTGTTCTGTTTTGTTCGGACGATACGAGGGACAAGGCGCTTCGTTGCGGGCTGAAACGTCGGAACGGCGCGAAACAAAGCGCGGGGTTCGGGGAACGGGGGAAGACGGATTAACCGTGTTCCGGCACGGGAAATTCCATACGGATGACGGTGCCCCCCTCAGGGGCTCCGGCGGCGCAGACCGTGGCCCCATGATCCTGAATGATGGAGCGCACAATGGCCAGCCCGAGGCCGGTGCCTCCGCGTTTGCGGGAATAATACGGTTCGAACAGGCGCGAGGCGTCTTCGTCCGGTAAGCCGGGTCCGTTGTCCTCCACCTCTATTACCAAGGGGCCGCCCGGCGCGGTCAACCAGGCCCGGACGAACACGCGGCCACCTTCGCCCCTGGGAGGATGCGCTTCTTCCAACGCCTCGGCAGCGTTGCCGAGCACATTCAGGAGCGCTCGATGCAGAGCTTCGGGGTCGAGCCGGATATCAGGCAGGGGAGGGCGGATATCCGTTTCCCACCGGATGCCGGAATGACTGGCTCGAAACATGGTCGCCAGTTCTTCCAGCAATGGAGCGGGGTTGCCCGGTACAAGCGATACCTCGGGCAACGACGCGAAGGAGGAAAATTCGGTCACCATATTTTGCATGCGTTCCACCTCGCGCACGATAAGCCCCGTACACTGGGAAAAGGCGGGATCGCTGACCGCTTCGGAAAATTTGCGTTCCAACCGCTGGGCCGAAAGCTTGATGGGCGTGAGCGGGTTTTTGATTTCATGGGCGATGCGCCGGGCCACCTCGCGCCATGCCGCGAAGCGTTGCATGCGGGCCAGCTCGGTAATGTCCTCGATAACAGCCACTACACTGCCCAGATCGTCGGCCGAGGCGTCTTCGCCGCCGGCGGGCAGGGCCACGGCATGCACCAGCAATTTCCAGTGGCGTCCGCGTCGTACGAATTCCAGCCCCTGCTGCCAGGGATGTTCGGGGTGCCGGCGCAGATGTTCGTACATCATGGTCAACAGGCCCGCGTATTCGGGCTGGAGAAAAACGGCGGGATTACGGCCTTCCCACTGGCGGGCCGTGGTGGCGAAAATGGTGCAGGCCGCTTTGTTCATGGTCAGAATTCGCCCCTCGGCGTCCAGCGTGACCACGCCGGTGGCGATGTTTTCCAGCACTGTTTCAATATAGCGGGTGCGTTCCTCCAAGACCCGGCTACGCTCTTCCAACAAGGCGTTGAGCCGGTTTTGGTGCTCGCGGCTTTCGCGCACATCGGCCGCCATACGGTTGAAGGAATCCACCAACTGCCCCAGTTCGTCCTTACCTGCGTCCTGAAGCTGAAAGTCCAGTTCGCCCCTCGCCACCTGGGCCGTGCCGCGCGACAGAGCCAGAATGGGTTCGATGAGTTCGCGCGACAGACGAAAAGCCACCCACACCGCCCCAAACACCACGATTAGACTGAGCAGGCCGAGAATAAGGGTAAAAGAAACCTTCAAGGGTTTCTTTAGGCTTTTAAGCTGCGTGTACTCCTCAAACCCTTGGCTGATGCGGTCCAGTTGCGCCAGAAGGCCGCGTCCAATGGATTCGGCGCTGACCAGATAAACGCCGCTGGAGTCGGGCACCGGCAGGGCGCAGATCACGTAATCTCCGCTGGGGTCGGCCCATAGCATGGATTCAAAACCGGTGCGGGTTACGTTGTCCCAGTTCACCCCCTGGCGCACCTTGCTCCAGATGGGGACGAAATCCGGTTGGGCATGCCAGAGTTTTTCCGTGTAGGACGGAGGGTCCGTCGGAAGGCGTTGGATAAAGCCCACCAGCATCAATCCGTTTTCGCGGCGGTGACGTTCCAGCAGGTCGTCCAGATCCGGACTGTCCAGCGGAAGCTGCCGGATGTCCTCCAACAACAGGGCCGCATTGGCGCGCAGTCTGCCCGCTGCCGAATTGTAGAAACTTCGCCCCACTTCCAAGGCCGCCTGCATGGAATTTTCCACTTGGCTGGTGAACCAGTAGTCCACGCTGGTGGTCAGCACGCGGTTGGCGGACAGGAACATGATAAGCACCGGCACCAGCGAGATGGAGATAAAGGCCAGCACCAGCCGAGTGCGCAGACGCGCGCCGAATATCTTGCGCCGTCGTTCCAGCAGCAGCTTGACCACGTTGCGCGCCACCAGGAACAACACCACCAGCATCAGGATGGCGTTGACGTTGAGCAGTCCGATGAACATCCAGGAGTCGGTGCCGAAATAGGCCAACTGGCCCCAAGTGCCGAGCACCACCATCAGAATAAGCACGACAGCCGCCGTCATCTCCCAGCGGCGGCGTTTGCGCTCGCGGCGGCGGGCGGCGGCCGGATCGACCGAGTAACTCGAAGCGGCGGCGTCGCGGGCTGGAGACTCAGGCATGGGATTGCCTTTGCCCGGCATCGGAAGCCGGAATCGTTTCATACTGGAAATCCAGGGTGAAGGTGGCCGGGGCGAGCACGTCCCAAGACCAGAAGAACAAAGCTTTTTCCAGCCAGGGAGGGACATGGGCGTGGCGCAGGGATAGAGTCAGCGCGACCTGGTAGTTTTCACCCGGCGTCAGGGGGATGGTGGGGGACAGAGGAATGACCGCGTCGCCCAGCACGGCGTTCAGCAGCAGTTCCAGGCTGCGGTGGCGCAGAGGGGGGGCGGCGTCGCGCAGCAGCACGTATTCCCGTGTAAGGGGGTCGAACCGAATTTGATACAGAATATGGCATTCCGCCACGGTTTTGGACGGCAGAACCAGACGCGGCATTTCCACCAGCACGTCCAGGCTCAGATTGAGAGCCGCGCCGTCCCGCAGATTGGCCCGGATGGGCGCGGCGTCGCTGACTGTAACGGCTGCTTCCAGACGGGCGCTTCCATTCTGAATCACCACGCTGAGGGAATTGAGGAGAAAAGCCGCGTCGCCTCCGGCGTGGAGCGGAACGGGGAGAAGCAGGACGGCGAGTCCGGCCCAGAAAAAGATACGACGCAGCATGTTCACGGAACTCTTTGTGGCACAAGCAGCCTGCCTTGACAAGGCACGGGGAGTGAGGGCGCCGCAGGCTTTCGACACGGAAAAGTCAGGGCAAACTCCGAAAAAAAAGCGGCTAGCCCCTTTCAGCCGCGCCACTCTTGCCATTTAATCCAAGGTGATTAATCTAGCACCAGGCCGCGCTTTTTTATCGCATCAGTGCCGATGCGGGACCTGTGCGGCTCGGAGAAACACCCATGCCTATGTATGATTTTTATTGTCCGGCTTGCCGCACGGAATTCGAGGACCTGGTATTCGGCGAGGAAACGCCGGTTTGTCCTCATTGCGGTTCATCCGATACCGAGCGTCAGGTCAGCGCGCCCAGCCCCCTCAAAACGGGCGCGTTCCCCTTCAAACCCGGGCCTGTCCGGCCCATGCCCCCGCGTTCGGCCGCCCCTTCCGGCTCATGCCCCGGAACGGCCTGCGGCGGTAAAGGCTGCTCGGGACAATAAGGAGACGCAGATCCCGGCGGGTGGTACACACGCGGGCCGCGCCGTCTGCTTTTTTACAATGGCGCGTCCGGGCCGCATGGTCTAAAACTGTACACAGCGCAGGGCGTCGGCCTGACCGACGTTCCGTCCCCACTATCTTTATTTTCAGGAGCTCATTCATGAAACGAACTCTTCGCCAAGCGGCGTTTACGATGGCCACGCTGGCGCTCACGGTTTCCGTAGCCGCAGCGGCGCCCGCTCTCCCCAACTTCGTACCCCTGGCCAAAAGCGCCGGACCGGCTGTGGTAAACATCAGCACCGAGCGTGAAGTGTCGACCCGCATGGGCGGGGGCTTCCCCGGCATGCCTCCGGGTATGGAACGTTTTTTTGAGGAATTCGGCCCCTTCTGGGGGCAACCCCAGGGCCCTCGCAAGCAAAGTTCGCTGGGCTCGGGCTTTATTATTTCCAGCGACGGCTATATCGTCACGAACAATCATGTGGTTGAAGGCGCGGACAAGGTGTTCGTGAACCTGGAGGGCGACTCCGATCGCGCCCATTCTCTTGAGGCCGCCGTGGTCGGTACCGACGCCGAAACCGATATTGCGTTGCTCAAAGTGGATGCCAAGCGTGACCTGCCCGTTTTGAATTTCGGCAATTCCGACACCGCCGAGGTAGGCGAATGGGTGGTGGCCATCGGCAACCCCTTTGGCCTCAGCAACTCGGTGACGGCAGGCATTCTCAGCGCCAAGGGACGTGACATCCATGCCGGTCCCTTCGACAACTTTTTGCAGACCGACGCCTCCATCAACCCCGGCAACAGCGGCGGTCCGCTGATCAACATGGCGGGCGAGGTCATCGGCATCAACACGGCCATCGTGGCCAGCGGTCAGGGCATCGGCTTCGCCATTCCCAGCAACCTGGCTTCCCGCATCGTAGAGGAACTCAAGAGCGGCAAGAAGATCAGTCGCGGCTGGTTGGGCGTGACCATTCAGGATGTCGATGAGAACGCGGCCAAGGCTTTGGGACTCAAGGACGCACAGGGGGCGCTCATCGGTTCCGTCCTGCCTGATGAACCCGCGGCCAAGGCCGGCCTGAAGGCCGGAGATATTATTGTGCGCGTCGGCCGCGACGATATTCGCAACTCGACTGAACTGCTGCGCAGCGTGGCCGATCTCAAGCCCGGCACAGACGTCAAGATCACCGTGCTCCGCAACGGTAAGGAATTCAGCACCACAGTCAAGCTTGGCGAGCGCGCCAGTCAGGGTATGAGCCAGGGCGGGGCTCAGGAAGAGGGCGGCACTTCGCTCGGCCTCACCATACGCCCGCTCAATAAGGAGGACGCGCGTTCCCTGCAGTTGCCGGCCAACACCGAAGGACTGGTCATCCTGTCCGTTCAGCCCGGCAGCCCGGCGCAAGAAGCGGGCCTGCGTCCCGGCGACGTGATCCAGTCCGCCAACCTGACTCCGGTTGTCAGCGTGGACGAATTGGCCTCCATTGTGCGCAAGGACGGCCGTGAACGCGGCGCGGTCATGCTCCAGGTGAACCGCCGCGGCGAAAGCTTCTTCGTCACCGTGCCTTTGGACAACAAGTAGGCAAGGTTGCTTTAGGGGAAGCTTCCCCGCCTTTCCGATAAGGGAAGAGTTTTCCCGTCCCCCTTTAAACAAAACCGCCCCGTCACGGGGCGGTTTTGTTTAAAGGGGAAAAAACGGTCTTTCCGACAAAATCCGACTGGTTCAAACCCAGGCAAGACGTGCGGGTTTGCGGTCCGGAATACGGTGATAACGCAAGGCCGGGTATCCCACCATAACCCCACCGTAAGCTTCACGTCCGTCCGGCACGCCAAGAAACGCCCGTACTTCGGGACTGCACCGAGCCACGCCCAAGGCATAGCCCGCCCAGCAGGTGCCCAGTCCCATACTGTGCAGAGCCAATTCAAAATAGCCCACGGCCAGCGCGCAGTCCGCCGCGCTGAGATCGTAGTCGGCCGAGGCATGGGCGAACACCACGCAGGGCGCTTCGCGAAGGATGGGATCCTGCCCTTGCTCAAAGGCCGCCACCAGTCGTTCCGTACCCGGGATGGCCCGCATGGCGTCGATAACCAGTGTCACAAACGCTTTCAGTTTGTCTTCACCCTCTACGGCAATCCATTCCACGTCCTGACGATTCTTTCCCGTGGGAGCGTAGCGGGCCGAGTCCAATGCCGCCAGCAGCGCTTCATGGGGCACCGGGGCGTGACGAAAGACACGAATGGAACGGCGCGTTCGGGCCAGCATGGAAAAATCCTCGGGTGTGACGGCGTTCCGTGCCTGCACCAATTCGTCGGGGTTCCGGCCGTCCAGACTGACGGCGGCCTTGGGGCACACGGCGACACATTGGCCGCATCCAAGGCAGCGGTTTCCACTGAGAGGCACGGGCGCCGCCTTGTCGCCCCGCATACGCAGACAGGCCGCCGGGCATACACGTACACACAATGCGTCGCCGCAGCAGCGGGTCGCGTCAATCTTTATAACAGGCATACTCAACCTCGATTTTTTTCCGTTATGCGTGATCCCTGCGGGCTCGGTCAAGCCGCTTCGCTTCGGCCCGGCGTCTACGCCGGAGACGTGGAGTAAGCTCTCTTATCCTTGACAGTGTTCCAACAGGGGCGGTAAGGACGAAGAATGAATATTCCTCAGGCTATGCCGAACGGATGGCGGCGCGTGGCATGACCGCTCTTCTTATCGCCTTTCTGGCTCTCGCGGGATACACCCTGGCGTTCGGCGCTGCCTGCCACGCGTTGCTCCACAAGCGCGATTCCCAGGCTGCGTTGGCCTGGGTGGCCTTTATTGTGCTGGTGCCCTATGTCGGCACGGTGGCCTACCTGCTCGTGGGGGTCAGCCGGGTGGACAGTCACGCCGCCCAGTTGCTGTCCAGCGCGGCGGAAGCCCAGGAGCAGGCCGATACGCTTTTGGATCGACGTCTGCCGCCGCCCGCACCCCTCATCCCGCCGGGGGAGGCCGCTCCGCCGGAACAGGCGGTGGCCCGTGTGGGGCGTGCGCTGACGGGGCGCGATCCGCTGGGCGGCAACGAGCTTGTTCTGTTGCGCAACGGCGAGGAGGCCTATCCGGCCATGTTGGCCGCCATCAACGAGGCCGCCAGTCATGTCTATTTATCCACCTATATGTTCAAGGGAGGTCTGACGGGCAAAGCCTTTGCCGACGCGTTGGAACGGGCCGCCGGGCGCGGCGTCGACGTACGTCTTCTGGTGGATGGGCTGGGCGGTTCGCTCTATTCGTGGGACAAACCTTGGCGGCGGTTGGGTGAAGCGGGGGTGCAGGTGCGGCGTTTTCTACCCCCCAGCCTGTTTCCGCCGGACTTTTCCATCAATCTGCGCACGCATCGCAAGGTGCTGGTCTGTGACGGACTGGTGGGCTTCACCGGCGGCATGAACATCGGGGATCATCATTTGGCGGGCCTGCCCGGCAAACATCAGGTGCAGGACATCCATTTCAGGTGCGCCGGGCCTGTCGCCGTACTTTTACAGGAAGCTTTTCTCATGGATTGGGCCTTTGTAACCCGGCGGCAGACTGTGCCGCCCATGGTCACGCCCGTACCTCAGGGAAAATCATACTGTCGTTTGGTATTCGACGGCTTGGGTCGGGGACGCGACGACATCCACGAGCTTTTGTGCGGCGTTATCGGCGGGGCGAGGGAACGTGTGGCCGTCATGACGCCGTACTTTCTGCCGCCCCGCGAACTTTCCAGCGCTCTGGTCAGCGCGGCGCTGCGCGGCGTCGACGTGCGTCTCATCCTGCCTGCGGTCAACAATCTGCCCTATGTGCACCGGGCTTCGCGCCACATGCAGCCCGGCCTCATCCGCAAGGGTGTGCGTATTTTCTTCCAGCCGCCGCCGTTCGCTCACACCAAGCTTCTTCTTGTGGACGATTATTACGCCCTGATTGGCTCGGCCAACTTGGATCCGCGCAGTTTGTTTCTGAATTTTGAATTGAACATGGAAGTGTTCGATCCGGCGTTCTGCTCCGCTATGTATGATTATTTTTCGGAAGTCCTTTCCCGTTCGGCGGAAGCCACGCCCGATTATTACGCCCGTCGTCATCTGCCCCGACGTTTGCTCGACGCAGCCTTCTGGCTGTTTTCTCCCTATCTTTAGAGCGGATTCGCTTTGACTTTTTACAAAGTCAAAGCTGAAAGACACGCTCGCTTCGGCATGTAACAGCGCAAATAAATTGCGCTTATGCCTTCGCGGCGGCCGCCTGCTCGCGCAGTCGGCAGAGCATTTTCAATGTGAAAATGCTCTAAGCCCGGAACAGGCACATCCCCCGCTAGGCTCAACAGCCGCTGAAAGTCTCGCCTTTTCGACACCGTAGAGCATTTCAATGGCGAAATGTTCTAAATCCGAGATGCTTTTGCCCTGTTTAAGCCCCGCCGCCCCATAGACAGACGAATTAAAACACGTATACTGCTCCAGTCTGGAGAGACGAGAGACAAAAACCGGGATCACCTTTTACCATTGTTCCTGGAGGGACGAGTATGGGTTTTAAAACCGCTATTGATACCTGCCTGCGCCGGAAATACTTGGATTTTTCCGGTCGGGCCTCACGCTCGGAGTACTGGTACTACATTTTGGCGTATCTCATCGGTTCCATAGTGGTGTCCCTGGTGGGCGGTATCCTGGGAGCAAGAGCGGGGTCGGTGCTGTCGGGGATTTACAGCCTGGCTCTGTTTCTGCCCTCGCTCGCCGTTCTGGTTCGCCGCCTGCACGATACGAATCACAGCGGTTGGTGGGCGGCCGGCGGTTGCGTGCTCGCCGCTGCGGCGTTTATCATTCTGATCGGGGCGTTGTTGATGGGCGCGGGCGCCAGTTCCGCCCTGATGATGATTTTGGGGGTGCTTTCCATCGTCTATGGGCTATGGATGCTGTTTTTGCTGGTCAGTAAGGGGACGGTCGGGCCCAACCGTTATGGAGCCGATCCGCTGGAAACTCCGGCCGACGTCTGACATATAAATCGACGGGCCGCCCGAGATGAAAGGGCGGCCCGTCGATTTTAGGTTCAACAGCCGCCGGAGCATCCCTGATCCAGAGCGGTTTCCTCGCCTGTTCCCCCTCGCGGCAGCACTCGGTAACAGGTGGCCGGTTCCAGAACCTGGCCCGATGTTTCCAAACGCTTCACGGCGGACAGCATGGCCCGGCCCGTGGTGGCGTGGGTCATGAACACCAAAGGCACGCCGTCCGGCCGTTCGGCCTTCTGGATAACCTGGGCCATACTGACGTTTTCGGCGGCCATGGCTCCGGCGATATCACGCAGCACGCCCGAGCTGTCGCGTACCATAACCCGCACGTACCAAGGGCTTACGGCTTCCCCGACGGGCAGCGCGGCGGCCGGGGGCAGGTCCGCGTCCACAAAGCCCGTGTTGTCCGGGGTTTCATCCTGATCCGCTTCGCGGACCAGAGTCAGCAGATCCCCCAGTACGGCGCTGGCCGTGGGGCGACTGCCGGCCCCGAGGCCGTGCAGGAAAAGCGACCCCACAGCGTTGCCTTCCACCCGAATCGCGTTATACGCGCCGCCCACCCGCGCCAGCAGCAAAGTATGGTGCACAAGGGCGGGGTACACCCCGGCCTCGATGCGCCCGTCCACCTCGCGGGCTTGGCCGATCAGCTTGATGCGGTAGCCGAATTCGCGGGCGAAATCGATGTCCATACGGCGCAATCCCCGTATGCCCTGTACGGAAAGAGAGGGATAGGGGTAATGGCGTCCCCAGGCGAGGCGGATGAGCAAAGCCAGCTTGTGGGCGGCGTCGAAGCCGTCGATGTCCAGCGTGGGATCGGCTTCCGCCAACCCCTGCTCCTGGGCCTGGGTCAGCGCGGTGGGAAAGTCCAGGCCGTGACTGGTCATTTCGGACAGGATGTAGTTGCCCGTGCCGTTCAAAATCCCCATGATCGACGTGATGTGATTGCCCGCCAGGCTTTCCTTCAAGGTCTGGACGATGGGGATGGCTCCGGCCACGCTGGCTTCATAGCGCAAGGCCGCGCCCCGTTCGCGGGCCAGGCGGAATAATTCCTCCCCGTCCTCCGCCAGCAATGCTTTGTTGGCCGTCACCACGGACTTGCCCCGGTTCAGCGCGGCCCGGATCAGGTCTTTGGCGGCGTTTTTGCCTCCCATCAACTCCACTACCACCTGAACGGCGGGGTCTTCGGCCAAACTCAGCGGGTTATCCAGCAGCGCAACCCCGGCCGGCAGAGCACGGGGCTTGGAGGTATCACGCACCGCCACGCTTTTGAGCACGATTTCGCGGCCGGTACGGCGCAGGATATCTTCCCTGTTTTTTACCAGCATTTCCACCAGACCGCCGCCCACCGTGCCGAGACCGGCCAGGCCGATGACAAAAGGTTGGGCCATGATTGTCTCCTGATGAAGGTTGAAGAAAGGGGGCTTGAATAAAGCCGCCCGGCAATCCGGAGACTGTCGGGCGGCACATGGGGTCGAACACGGCCGGATCAGCCGGAAATGACTTTTTTAATGCCCTTGAGCGCCTGCCGAGTTCGCTGTTCGTTCTCGATCAGCGCAAAGCGCACGTATTCATCGCCGTAGGAGCCGAAGCCGATACCCGGTTGCACGGCCACGTGGCCCTCGGTCAGCAGCAGTTTGGAAAATTCCATGGAGCCCATAGCCCGGTAAGGTTCCGGAATATGACCCCAGCAGAACATGGTGGCCTTGGGGGGCTCGATTTCCCAACCGATACGGTTGAGCCCCTCGCACAGGAAGTCACGGCGCTTGCGGTAAATATCGCAGATTTCCCGCACAGGTTCCTCAGGGCCGTTGAGGCCCACGGTGGCCGCGATCTGAATGGGCTGGAAGATGCCGTAATCGAGGTAGCTCTTGATGCGGGTCAGGGCGTGGATCATTTCTTCGTTACCCGCGCAGAAGCCCACCCGCCAACCGGCCATGGAGTAGCCCTTGGTCATGGAATAGAACTCTACGCCCACGTCGAGGGCGCCTTCGGCTTGCAGGAAACTGGGCGCTTTGTAGCCGTCAAACACCAGATCGGCATAGGCCATATCATGTATGACCCAGATTTTGTGTTCTTTGGCGAAATCCACCACCTTTTGGAAAAAGTCCAGGGTGGTTACCTGGGTGGTGGGATTGTGCGGGAAGCTCAGAATAAGCAGTTTGGGCTTGGGCCAGGTCTGTTTGGTGGCGGTCAGCAGATCGTCGAAGAAGTCACGCCCCTCACCGATGGGCACCCGGCGCACGTCGGCGCCGCAGATGACCGGAGCGTAAACATGGATCGGGTAGGTCGGATCGGGCGCGAAGACCACATCGCCGGGTTCCAACATGGCCAGACACAGATGGGAAAGGCCTTCCTTGGCGCCCATGGTGGCGATGGCCTGGGTATCGGGGTTGAGCTCCACGCCGAAACGTCGCCGATACCAGTCGCAGATAGCCTTGCGCAGGTTGGGAATGCCCCGCGACACCGAATACCGGTGGTTGACCGGTTTTTGCGCCGCCTCCACCATTTTGTCCACGATATGTCGGGGCGTGGGCGGGTCCGGATTGCCCATGGACAGGTCGACGATGTCGATGTTCTGATGGCGCAATTCCTTTTTGATGTCGCCGACCACGTTGAACGCGTAAGGCGGCAGGCGGAGCATACGGGGAAATTCGTTCATGGCGTCCTCGGCGGGAGGGGCGGCGCGGCCGGAAGGCGGGCCGGATGGAGAGGAAGAGCGGCCTTGTTCACGAACGGCCGCCCGGCTTGATGATCCGTCTTCTCTATAGTAGGAGTAACGGTATGTTGTAAAGCGCCTGCCGTCGCTTATAGCGACGGTTTATCGACCCGCGGCGTTCACGCCGGCGGTTTTGCGTTTGATGCCCTTTGGAAATCGGATAGTTCTATGGCTCCGCCTTGCACAGAACCCTCATTTTGTCCTTCCACTTTGTTTCTGCTCGGGATGCGCGCCTGCGGCAAAACGTCGCTGGGACGTGCCCTGGCGGAGCGATTGGGTTACGCCTTCATCGATACGGACGAGCTTGTTCGGCGGGAATCCGGGGGGCTTGAGGTGGCCGATATTGTGCGCGTTGAGGGATGGGATGGTTTTCGCGGCCGCGAAGCGCTGGCCTTGCGCGCGGCAGCCGCGCCGTTTACGGTGGTGGCCACCGGCGGCGGCGTGGTGCTCAGCCTTTCCAATCGGCGTTTTCTACGACGGTCCGGGGTATGTGTGTACATGGCCGCGCCGGTTTCCGTTTTGCGCGACCGCCTGCGCCTTGATCCCGCGCCGGCTCAGCGGCCTCCGCTGTCCGCCCCCGGCGGCGCGGGCACGGCGAGTCTGCACCCGGCCGACGACGTGGAAACCGTGATGCGCGAGCGCGAGCCCCTGTACCGGGAGGTTGCGCATCACATGGTTCCGGCGGAGCGGAGTGTGGCGGACCTTGTCGATCTGGTGTCCAGTCTGGCGGAATTTCCCGCCCGTAGCGGAGAGCGGAGTTTATGAGCAGCACCTTCGGCCGAGTGTTTACCCTGACCACCTACGGCGAATCCCACGGCCCCGGCCTGGGCGGCGTGGTGGACGGTTGCCCGGCGGGCATAGCCCTGAGCGAGGCCGCCATACAGCGCGAGCTGGACCGGCGGCGTCCTGGGCGTCGCGCCGAAACGGGGCAGGCGGGTACCGCCCGCAGGGAACCCGATAGGGTTCAGCTTTTGTCCGGTGTGTTCGACGGCGTCACCACCGGCGCCCCCATCGCCTTCCATATTGCCAACGAAGACAAACGCTCGGCCGATTACGGCCCCCTGGCCGAAGTGTGGCGGCCCGGCCACGCGGATATGACGTACGACGCCAAATACGGTTTGCGTGATCATCGGGGCGGCGGCCGGTCCTCAGGGCGTGAGACCGCCTCCAGAGTGGCGGGCGGAGCAGTGGCCCAGGCTTTGTTGGCCGTTCACGGCATTCGGGTGCGGGCATTCGCCACCGAGATTGGCGGCCTTGCCGCCGAGTGGACGGAAGACGATCTGGACGGGGCGGAAGATCGCCCTTATGGCGCGGCATCCGCCGCCGTGGTCCCCTTCTGGGATGAACTTGTGTCCGCCACCCGCGCTCAGGGCGACACGCTGGGCGGCGTGGTGACGGTGGAAGCCCTCGGCGTGCCCGCCGGATTGGGTGAACCCGTGTTCCACAAACTGGACGCGGTCTTGGCGCAGGCGCTCATGAGCGTGGGCGCGGTCAAAGGCGTGGAAGTGGGGGAAGGCTTTGCCGCCGCGCGCCTGCTCGGTTCCCAGAATAACGATCCCATGCGGCCTGGGGCATTGGAAAACGGTTTTTCGCCGGTGTGGGAATCGAACCACGCCGGGGGAATTTTGGGCGGCATTTCCACCGGCGCGCCCATCGTGCTGCGGGCCGCCCTCAAGCCCATTCCCTCCGTGGCCAGGCCCCAGCGAGTTCTGACCCGCCGGGGGGAAAGCCTGGAAATGTCCATCGGCGGCCGTCACGATATCTGCGCCATTCCTCGCGTGATCCCCGTGCTCAAAGCCATGACCGCCCTGGTTTTGGCCGATATGTTGCTATGGCAATGCCGTATGGACGCGGCCCGTCCTTTCCGGGCCGCCTCGGAAAGCGGACCTTCGTCAAAGGAAGGGCGGTAAACATGGGGCGCCAGGCCGCGCTGCCGGGGCTCGCCCCGGAAGAGGAAAAGCTCGACGAACTGGAAGGCACGTTGGAGCGGGTGGTCTTCCATAATCCTGAAAACGGCTATACCGTATTTCGGATGAGGATCGAGGGCAAGGAGGACTTGGCCACCGTGGTGGGGGCCATGTCTTCGCCCCAGCCCGGCTCGAATTTGCGCGTGCGGGGGCATTGGACCAGCCATCCCAAGTTCGGGCGGCAGATGCAGATGATTT
Organism: uncultured Desulfovibrio sp.; assembly: GCA_900541395.1. Classification (GTDB taxonomy): domain Bacteria; phylum Desulfobacterota; class Desulfovibrionia; order Desulfovibrionales; family Desulfovibrionaceae; genus Mailhella; species Mailhella merdigallinarum. The sequence goes on along the minus strand of UQJT01000003.1, from coordinate 18,331 downwards.
CCTGGGAGGAACATCGTCCCGCCACCACCGAGGGCATACGCCTGTTTTTGGCTTCGGGCTGTATTAAAGGGGTGGGGCCTCGGTGGGCGGATCGCATCGTGGCCCGCTTCGGCACCGAAACTCTGCGTGTGCTCGACGAGGACCCGGATCGTCTGCTGGAATTGCCGCGCTTCGGCCGCAAGCGTCTGGCGGAAGTAAAATCCTCGTGGGCCGAGCACCAGGGCGTGCGCGAGCTTATGATGTTCCTCCAGCCTCACGGCATCGGCCCGTCGTACGCGGTGCGCATTTACCGTTTCTACGGCGCGCAGGCTCTGGCCGTCGTGCAGGAAAATCCTTACCGCCTTGCCATGGATATCCACGGCATAGGTTTCGCCACGGCCGACGCCCTGGCAGCCAAGCTCGGATTTGAACCGGACAGCCCGCTAAGAGCTGAAGCCGGAGTTTTGTATATTCTGCTTAAAATCACCGAAGAAGGGCATATTTACTACCCGCGCGCCAAGTTGGTGGAAGCGGCTTCGCAGCAACTGGACATCGCGCCTGAACTCATTGATGAAGCTTTGGGTAAACTGGAACTGGAAGAGCGCGTAGTCATCGAAGACTTGGGCGAGCATGAGGGCGTGTACCTGTCGCGCAATCATTTATACGAATCCAAAATAGCCTTCTATCTTCAGCGCCTATTGCGTTCGCCCAAGGCGGTGCGTTTCGACGACGCCAAAAAGACGGTGCGCGAGGTGCTGGAGCGCCTCCCCATGCAGTTGGCCGACGAACAGCGCGAGGCGGTCTATACGGCTGCCACGGCCAAAGTCATGGTGCTGACCGGCGGCCCCGGCACCGGCAAGACCACCATTCTGAACGCCATCATACAGGTGTTCGCCGAGGCCAGGGCTAAAATTCTGCTGGCCGCGCCCACCGGTCGGGCGGCCAAACGTATGGCCGAAACCAGCGGACGCGAGGCCCGGACCATTCACCGCCTGCTGGAATACAGCCCCAAAGAAGACGGCTTCGGTCGCAACGAGAACAACCCTCTGGCCTGCGGCCTGTTGGTGGTGGACGAGGCGTCCATGATGGACACCATGCTTATGTACCACCTGGTGAAGGCCGCCCCTCTGGGGGCCACCTTCATTCTGGTGGGCGACGTCAATCAGTTGCCTTCGGTAGGGCCCGGCAACGTGCTGCGCGACGTCATCGCCTCGGGCGCGGTGCCCGTGGTGGAGTTGTTCGAAGTGTTCCGCCAGGCGGCGGAAAGCGATATCATCTGCAACGCCCACCAGATCAACCGGGGCGATATGCCCACGCTCCGCCAGAGCCGCAACGAAAAGACCGATTTTTATTTTTTCCGCCAGGAAGATCCGGAATTGGCCGCCGATCTGGTGGTGGACCTGGTACGCGAACGTATCCCTCGCCGTTTCGGTTTCCGGCCCGAGGATATCCAAGTGCTTTCGCCCATGCTCAAAGGCGCGGTGGGGGTCAACAGCCTCAACCGGCGGCTTCAGGACGCCCTCAATCCTCAGGACAACTTCATCCAGCGGGGCGAGCGCCAGTTTCGGCCGGGCGACAAGGTTATGCAGATTCGCAACAATTACGACAAAGACGTGTTCAACGGCGATATGGGAACCATCATCCTGCTCGACCGTGAGGAACGCGAACTGACCGTGCGCTATGACGACCGCAACGTGCCCTACCTGTGGGAGGAAATGGACGAAATCGTTCCTGCCTACGCCATTTCCATCCATAAGTCCCAGGGAGGGGAATATCCGGTGGTGGTCATTCCCCTGCTTATGCAGCATTATGTGTTGCTGCAGCGCAATCTGGTTTACACGGCCGTTACCCGTGGACGCAAACTGGTGGTCCTGGTGGGCGAATACAAGGCGTTGGCCATGGCTGTAAACAATAATCGCATCCGTCACCGCTATACCTGGCTGGCTCACCGCCTGACCGAAGATGAAGCGATCCTGCGGCCGGACATGCTGCCCGACTTCGGCGGGCCGGAGGAACAATGAACCACGTTTGGCAGCGTGCCGCCGGGCTGGCCTTGGCCGTTCTTCTACTCGCGGGATGCGGGCGGCAGCCTTTCGTGCCGGACGTACCGGACGACTACCGCCCGGTCGCTGTGCGTGATGTGGAACATTTTCCGCAAGATTTGGATTGGTTCGCCGAGCGGGCCGGAAACGACGTTCGCCTGCGCGACGAGAGTCGCGCTGCCGAAGACGCCGCCCGCTTCCGCAAGCTGTTTTACGCAGCATGGGATATCAGTCGCCCCGGCAAGGGCAACGCGGATTTTTTTGGGGCCGAACTGGCCCGGAGCGGCGCCGCGCGCGGCTATGCCGAAAATCTCCAGCCCTGGGACGGCGACCGTTGGCAGCGCATGGTGTTGAATGCCGACTGGTCGAACTTTCCCTCTCTGCGCGCGGCGGCCGTTACCGTACGTGCGACTTCGTTGCGTCTTGCGCCGACCGCGTTGCCCCGCTTTGAGCGCCCCAGCGATCCGGGTGAGGGCTATCCCTTCGATATGTTTCAGCAGACGGCGCTGCCTTTGGGCTTTCCGCTCATGCTTCTGCACCGTACGCTGGACGGCGCGTGGTATTATGCCGAAAGCTCCCTGGCTTCCGGGTGGGTGGCGGCAGAGGATGTGGCGCTCGCGGACGAGACGTTTCAGAACGCCTGGCGCGCTTTACCTTTGGCTGCGTTCACCCGTGATGGCGTGCCCCTCAATGACCGAACCGGCAATTGGCTGGCCGCGGCCAACCTGGGCACGGTGTTGCCTCTGGCCGGAGATGAGGGCTCGGCGTTGCGTGTGCTGACGCCCGTCCGCGACGCCGAAGGGCGGGCGGTACTCGTCTCGGCACGGGTGGATAAAAGCGCGGCCGCCGCCATGCCTCTGCCGTTGACGCCCCGCCGCGTGGCCGACGTGGGCGCGTCGCTCATGGGGCAGCCCTATGGTTGGGGCGGATTGAACGGCGACCGCGACTGCTCGGCCATGTTGCGCGATTTATTCACGCCTTTCGGTGTGTGGCTGCCCCGCAATTCCGCCGCCCAGGCCAGGAGCGGCCGATTCGTGGACTTGACGGGCGGGACGCCTGCTGCCCGTGAAAGCCGCATCCTTGCGGAAGGGCGGCCGTTCGCCACCCTGCTGTGGCTGCCCGGTCACATAGGGTTGTACGTGGGCGAATATCAGGGGCAGGCCGCTTTTTTCCACAATCTGTGGGGGTTGCGCACGCGCGACGAAAACGGCCGGGAAGGACGGCATGTGCTGGGGCGCGCCGTGATCACGTCCACCCGGCCGGGGAGCGAACTGCCCTCTGTGCCGGACAACGCCCTGCTGTTGAACCGTATGAAGGGTATGACTTTTGTAAGCTATGACTGACGCTGTTTTCTCCTTCCGATTTTTTATCGCCACCTTCGGGTGCAAGGTCAGCCAATACGAAAGCCAGGCTCTGCGCGAACATTGGACGCGTCTGGGCGGGCGGGAAACGGATGATGCGGCCTTGGCCGATGTTCTGCTTATCGCCTCCTGCGCGGTGACGGCCGAAGCCGTGGCCGACGCCCGGCAGACGGCGCGTAAATGGGGGCGCGCAGTTCCGTCCGCCCGCATTGTGGTCACGGGCTGCGCGGCTTCGGCCGCGCCAGGCGATTTTTCTCTGCCGGGCGTGGTCGCCGTGGTGCCTCAGATTCGTAAGGCGGACTTGTTGCAACTGCATCCCCTGGAACTGACCGGAGAAAAAGGCCGAAATTTCGCGCCGCCCCGTGCGTCGGCCGGGGTGGGGCAGAAGCCCGCCGGGCGAGAGTTTCCTCCTTTCCGCATTGAAGGTTTTCGGCGAGCGCGCCCTGTTCTCAAGGTACAGGACGGGTGTTCCCACCGTTGTTCCTATTGCATCGTGCCTCTGACACGGGGGCCGTCGCGCAGTCGTCCGCCCGCCCAGGCGGTGGACGAAGCGCGCCGCCTGCTGGAGGCCGGACACCGCGAAATCATGGTATCGGGCATCAATCTGCGCCAGTACCACGCCGAAGGTTTCAACTTTTGGGGATTGCTGCGTCGCTTGAATCGTGAACTTATGCCGGAATGGGAGAGCAGGGCGCGTCTGCGTCTCAGTTCGCTCGAACCTGCCCAGCTTGACGCCGAAGGGCTGGAAACGCTGGAGTCCTGCCGCCTGCTGTGCCCGCACTTGCATCTTTCGCTGCAAAGCGGCAGCCCTGCCGTTTTGCGCCGTATGGGCCGCGAGCACTACAGTCCGGACAGCATTCTCGACGCCGTGCGCCGACTACGAACCTTCTGGCCCGTGTTCGGCCTGGGGGCCGATATTCTGATGGGATTTCCCGGTGAAAGCGAGGCCGAAACGCGGGAAACGCTGGATATGGTGGAGCGGTTGCCCCTGACTTACGCTCATGTCTTTCCCTGGTCGTCTCGACCGGGCACTGCGGCGGCAGCCATGCCGGATGCCTTGCCCAGGGCCGAACGGCAGGAGCACGCGGCCCGGGTGCGGGCGCTGATGGCGAATAAGCACGAGGCGTTTCTGCGCGAACAGAGCACGTTGCCCGGCTTTGTCTTCGCGGGAGACGGCGACGGCGGCAGCGGCGGCATCAACGAGTATTACGCTCCCTGTCGGCTGGAAGACGGCGTGACGGGGCCGGAAGGGCATGAACTTCTGGCGGTCCGGCCAGTCGGTGTGGCGGACGGTCGAGTGGTATGCCGCGCTGTGGATTGATACGTCCTGTTTACGGGCAAAAGGCCGCGGTGATCGCCGCCTTGCCAAGGCACGGGACTTGTCGTAGCGTGATGTGATAGTTGCGTCCGGTTGCGGATGCGGGCTTGAAAGAACGGGGCCGTTTGCGCGCTCCTGAAGGCGGTATTATGGCTCTTTGCAGCATGACGGGGTTCGGGCGTTTTCAGCGCGATGACGGCGTTCGGGTGCAGACCTGGGAAGTGCGCAGCGTCAACAGCCGCTATCTTGATCCCAAGTGGCGGCTCCCCGCACAGGCGCGAGGCCTGGAAGGACGCTTGGAAAAGGTTCTGCGTCGCCATGCGGGACGGGGCAGGGTGGAGGTATCGCTGGTTCTGCGGGACAGCGCGGGTGCGGCGTCGGTACGGTTCGACGAGACTCAGGCCGCTGCTTTGCTCGACGCGGTGGAGGGCTTCGCACGGAGGCGGGGCGACGCCTTCACTCCGGATTACGCGGCCCTGCTGAACGCGCCCTTTTTATGGACCTCCGCCGAGGATGATGCGGACGCCGACTTGTCCGCCGCGTTGGAGGAAGGTTTGAGTGCCGCTCTGGAGGATTGGAACGCCGCGCGCCGGGCTGAAGGCGAGCAACTGGCCTCCGATCTCGACGTCCGTTTTCGGCGTATGGAAGAATGGGTGGCGCAGGTGGAAGAACGGGCTCCGACTATCAAGCAGGAACGTTTCCGACAGGTGCGCGAACGTCTGGCTGAAACGTTGGTCGCGTTGGGAAGCGAGTTGGAGGAAGCCCGCTTTCTGCAGGAAATGGTGATAATGGCCGACCGCCTGGACGTCAGCGAGGAGCTGACCCGGCTGCGTTCCCACCTCGGCCGCCTGCGGGATTTGCTGCACTCCGGCGAGGACGCGGGGCGTAAGCTCGATTTTACGTTGCAGGAATGCTTTCGAGAAATCAACACCTGCGGCAATAAGATACAGGACGCCGAATTGTCCCGGTTGGTGGTAGACTTCAAAAACGAACTCGAAAAATGCCGCGAACAGGTCCAGAATCTGGAGTAAGACATGCAGGGGCAAATGCTTGTCAATGTGGGGTTCGGCAACTACGTGCTGGCCTCGCGGGTAATCGCCGTCGTCAATCCACTGTCGTCGCCCATGCGCAGACTGCGGGAGGACGCCAAGGCCGAAGGCCGATTGGTGGACGCTTCGCAGGGGCGTAAAACGCGTTCCATCCTGGTGACTGATTCCAACCATGTTATCCTGTCGGCCATTTCGGCGGATACCATAGGCCAGCGTTTCATGCAGCAACAGCAGACCGGCGCGGGCGCGGGCGATGAAACGGAGAACGGCCATGACGATTGAGGCGATGCGCCGTCGCCGGGGATTGCCGCTGGTGGTTTGTGCGCCCTCCGGCACGGGCAAGACCACGCTGATCAAAAAACTGCGAGAGGAATTTCCGCTCAATTTTTCCGTATCCTGCACCACACGGCCGCCACGGCCGGGCGAAATGGACGGTCGGGATTACGTGTTTCTGGACCGGGCCGCATTTTTGGAAAAAAGACGCACGGGCTATTTTGCCGAGTGGGCCGAAGTGCACGGCAATTTTTACGGCACGCCTTTGCAGCCTCTGCTTGAACGCTTGAACCGGGGCGAAGACATGCTGTTCGATATCGACGTGCAGGGCGCGGCCCAGTTGGCCCTGTCTTTGCCCGAAGCCCGATTTGTTTTCATCCTGCCTCCGTCTTTGGAAGTGCTGGCCCGACGTCTGCGCGATCGCGGCACGGACAGCGAAGACGCCATAGCCCTCCGACTGACCAACGCCCGAATGGAAATCGGAGGCTGCCACTGGTTCGACGCCTGGATCGTCAACGACGATCTGAAACAAGCCTATGCCGAATTGCGGGCTTTTTACCTGGCGGCCGCGTTGCGGCCCTCGCTTCAACCCGGCCTGGCCCGGTCTGTTCTGGAAGGGGAATGAACATGGCGGAACTTGTTGTCGCCCTTGATTTTGATGATGCGCTTGAAGCATTGAACATGGCTACCTCCCTGCGTGGTCAGGCTCCATGGGTTAAAGTGGGACTTGAACTTTTTACAGTCGAAGGCCCGCGCGTGCTGTATGCCTTGAAAGGGTTGGGTTATAAAGTTTTTCTTGATCTCAAGCTGCACGACATTCCCAACACGGTGGGCCGGGCGACCTTGGCCTGCGCGAGGGCGGGCGCGGATCTCGTCACTTTGCACCTGACAGGCGGCGAGCGTATGTGCCGGGCTGCGGTCGACGCCGTGCGCAACTTGCCGAATCGTCCCCTGGTGTTCGGGGTAACGGTGTTGACCAGCCTGGCCGACGGCGAGTTGCCGGGGTGCCGCGAACCGTTGTCCGACTTTGCCCGAACCCTGGCTGACGACGCGGCTTGCTGGGGGCTGGACGGCGTGGTGTGTTCAGGGCGCGAATGCGCCGGTATCAAGGTCAGGCATCCTGAATTGCGTTGCCTGACTCCGGGCATACGTCTGGATCAGGGGGAGGCGGACGATCAAAAGAGGGTCATGACGCCCGCCCAGGCCGTGGCCGCCGGTTCCGACTTTTTGGTGGTGGGGCGTCCCATAACCCGCGCAAGCGATCCGGCCGCGGCCGCGGCCGCCATCCTCATGGATATGAATAGGGACTGATATTGTTGACCTTGTTGAGAGTGGAGGCCGGGTTATGACGCAAGCTGCTCATGACAGATTACGGGGCGTTTTTTCTTCCCAGGAAGTGCGTAAGGTGGGCACCGGCACCACGACGCGCAAGACTGTGGCCAAGACCTTCTGGTTTGCCGAAGAGGAAGAGGACGGCCGTCTTTACGTCCAGCCCATCAACAGTAATTACGTGCCCACGGGCAACAAACGATATATCAGCAAAGACGAACTGATTGAAAAATTTTCGCCGGAACCCGAATTTTATATTCAGACCGTGTATCCCAAGATGCGCGAACTGTCCGAAACCATAGATCGGGCGGATGCCGCCCGCGAAAAGGGCGAAACTTTCAGCGCGGAATTCGAATACGACAACGCCCTGCAGGTGGACGTGGACAATGTGCGCGCCAATTTCGGCATAGGTCTGACCTATCTGGAGCGGGGGGAGAGCGACAAGGCCGAAAACATCTTTGCCCGCCTGATTAAACTGGACGGAGCCTACGAGGAGGAACACAAGCACCTTTTCAACGAATTCGGCATCAGCCTGCGTAAAAATAAAATGTTTTCGCAGTCGTTGGAATACTACTTGCGGGCTCTTGATCTGACCAAAAAGGATGAAAATCTCTACATCAACATCGCCAGAGTATATCTGGAACTCAAAGATATACCTCACTGCGCCGAATTTTTGGGCAAGGCCCTGGAAATTGCGCCCGCCAACGAGACCGCGCAGAAATTTTTGCATTGGTTGGAAGCCAAACGCCTGCTCACTCCCGAACAGGCGCTGGCCGTGCGCTCGGCCGGGTCTTTGTCCAACGGGGAAACCGGTGACGAGGCGGCCGCATCTCCGGGTGAAGAACAAGATATGCCGACTTTTTCTCCGGTCACTCCGTCCTGAGGCGCCGCTCGCGACACATCCATGAAGATTTGGAAGTTCCGCAAACGCCGGGACGGTGCGCCCGAGCCGCTCAACCTTGCTGATTCGTTGGGAGTTTCACCTCGCCTGGCCTCAATTTTGTGGCGACGCGATCTGAATGATGCGGACGACATGGGCTTGTTTCTCAGCCCCATGTTGCGGCATCTGGCCCGCCCCGCGGCCTGGCCGGGGGTGAGCGCGGCGGCGGATTTGCTGGTGCAAGGCCTGCTGGCGGGCAAACGCCTCGCCGTGTGGGGCGACTACGATGTGGACGGCGTAACGGCTACGGCTCTGGTCATGCAGGTGTTGCACCACCACGGCTTTCCTGTGGAATGGCATCTGCCGGACCGTCAGGCCGAGGGGTACGGCCTTAATGTGGAGCATGTGGAGCAGCTGGCCGCGGCGGGTGTGGATATGCTGCTTACCGTGGATTGCGGTATTTCCGATACGGCGGCCGTGGCCCGCGCGCGCGAGTTGGGCATGCGCGTGGTGGTCAGCGACCACCATCTGCCTCCGGAAACTCTGCCGGAGGCGGATGTGCTGTGTAATCCACGGTTGGAGGATTGCCCCTGCGCCTCCCTGGCCGGAGTGGGGGTGGCATTTTTTATCATGGCTGAGGTCAACGCCCGTCTGGCCGCCTTGGGTCGTCCCAAGCTCGATATGCGCCAGACACTGGACCTGGTGGCCCTTGGCACCCTGGCCGACATGGTCGCCCTGGAAGGGCAGAATCGTATTTTGGTCAAAAACGGTCTGCTCAAGGTCGCCGAGGCCCGCCGTCCCGGTCTGGCCGAGTTGAAAGTGGTCAGCGGTTTTCAGCCCTTGGCTTTCCTCGGAGCGGGGCAGGTGGTGTTTAGCCTGGCTCCGCGCATCAATGCAGCGGGACGTATGGCCGACGCGGCTTTGGCCCTGGATTTGCTGTGCTGCGACGAGCACGACCGAGCCGCCGACCTGGCCCGTCGGCTCGATGCCCACAATGCGGAACGGCGCCGCGAGGAAGAACGCATCGTGGAAGAAGCCCGCGTCCAAGCGGAAGCGTGTCTGGCCGATCCGGCCCTGGTTCTGGCCGGAGCGGACTGGAACCAGGGCGTTATCGGCATCGTGGCTTCACGCATGGTGGAACTGTATAACAAGCCCGCTCTGGTTTTGTGCGCCGACGGCGATACTTTAAAGGGATCCGGACGTTCCATCGCATCCTTTGACCTACACCGGGGCTTGACCCGTTGCGCCGACGTGCTGGTCGCTTACGGCGGTCACCGCATGGCGGCGGGCGTCAGGGTGGAGCCGGGGCGTCTGACCGAATTTCGCGAACTTTTCCTGAGCGTGGCGCGGGCGGAACTGGGCGACAAGCCCCTGCCGCCCGTCCTCACTCTCGACGGTGAACTCGACTTCGCCGCCGCGTCCGATTTCACGTTTTTGAAAGAGTTGGAAATGCTGCAGCCCTTTGGCGTGGGCAATCCCGAACCGGTCTTTGCCTCGCCGCCTTTGACGGTGCGGCGTCGCAAACTGTTCGGCCCTCAGCGCAATCATGTCAATCTGGAATTACAGGATGAAAGTTGCGGCGTCGTCCTCCATGCCAAGGCATGGAGGCAGGCCGACGCGTTGCCGCCTTCGCTGGAGGGCAAGCGTCTGCGCCTGGCTTACAGCCCGAGCATCGATATGTATAACGGCGTGGCCGGCGTGGACGTAAAAATCCGCGATATGGAAATGCTGTGACCGCCTGCTTTCCGTGCCCGCCAAAACCGTTTGGCACGAGGTACGGTACTGCCTTGGATGTTGATTTCCGCGTGTGGCCTGCCGCGCTTCATGCGCTGACATCGTTCAGGTGCACAGGCCGCGTCACAAAAGAACCCGAGGGCCGGAATGGCCGCCCCTCGGGTAAACAGGCAAAAAGCCGAGCTTGCGGTCTGCGTCAGTCGCGTACGCCGTGGAATTCTATGTTGGTGATTTCGTAGGTGACTCGCCCTTTGGGGATGTCGATGGTCACCTCATCGCCGACCGCGTGGCCCAGAAGGGCTTTGCCCACAGGCGAATTGATGGAAATCGAACCGTTGGCGTAATCGGCCTCATCCGGCCCCAGCAGAGTGAACTGCTTTTCCTCGCCGGAGTCGATATCCTCCACATGGACGGTGGCTCCGAAAATGACTTTGTCGCTGTGCAATGTATCCAGATCGATAACGTTATATTGCGGCAACTGGCTTTCGATATAAGCGATGCGCGCCTCCAGAAAGCCCTGGCGTTCGCGGGCGGCGTCGTATCCGGCATTTTCCTTGAGGTCACCTTCCTCGCGGGCTTCCTTGATGGCCTGGATAACGGCGGGCCGTTCCTTTTTCAACCGATCAAGTTCCTGCTCAAGCTTCTGGTAGCCCTGGACGGAAATGGGAGTGCTCATGACGTGTTCCTCGACATAGTGAAATACAAAAAAAAAGATGCCCAACCTCTGGAAAGCCTCCGGGGACGGTGCCTTGGGCTGCGAGAAGCGGGCGTCGATATTTCCTGAAAATTCAGGCTAGCGTTTTTATCCGCAGAGGTCAAGGAGATTGGTGAAAATACCAGGCGGAGCCCGGCAGACCGCTCTGGAAAACGCCGCAGAGCTTTATGGCTGGACAAAGTAAAGGCATCTGCCATACCATACGCCACCTTGCCCGGCTTTTCGGTGGGGCAAGACGAGGCATACGCACCCTCAACCCTGAAGAAACGTATATGAGCAACGAACCGGATAAAGTCATTTATTCCATGAATCGCGTGACCAAGCGTCACGGGCAGCGGGAAGTCCTCAAGGATATATCCCTCGGTTATTTTTACGGCGCGAAAATCGGCGTCCTGGGGCTCAACGGAGCGGGTAAATCCTCTCTGCTCAAAATCATGGCCGGAGTGGACAAAGCTTTTGACGGCGACATCGTGGTGGCACCGGGGTACAGCATCGGTTATCTGGAGCAAGAGCCGCTGGTGGATGAAACCCGCACTGTGCGCGAGGTGGTGGAAGAAGGCGTACAGGATGTCGTGGACCTGATCCGCGAATTCAACGATATCAACGCCCGCTTCGCCGAGCCCATGGAAGCGGATGAAATGGACGCTCTTATCGAGCGCCAGGGCAAAGTGCAGGAGCGCATGGACGCGGCCAACGCCTGGGATTTGGACGCCCGCCTCGAAATGGCCATGGACGCTTTGCGTTGTCCCCCCGGCGACACCCCCGTATCCGTTATTTCCGGGGGCGAGCGTCGTCGTGTGGCTTTATGCCGCCTCTTGCTCCAGAACCCCGATATTCTGCTGCTCGACGAACCCACCAACCATCTTGACGCCGAGTCCGTGGCTTGGCTTGAACGCTATCTTCAGAATTTTTTGGGTACGGTCATCGCCGTCACTCACGACCGCTATTTTCTGGACAATGTGGCGGGCTGGATACTGGAACTGGACCGCGGGCGCGGTATTCCGTGGAAGGGCAACTATTCGTCCTGGCTGGAGCAAAAAGAAAAACGCTTGGCCCTGGAGGAAAAAGCCGACGCCGAACGCCGCAAGACCCTGGCCCGCGAACTGGAATGGATTAAAATGTCGCCCAAGGGGCGGCACGCCAAAGGCAAAGCCCGCATCAACGCTTACGAGGCCATGCTCAGCCATGAGAGCGAACGTTTGGCCCCTGATCTCGAAATTTATATTCCACCCGGACCGCGCCTGGGTAAAACCGTCATCGAAGCCCACGGACTGTCCAAAGTCATGGGCGACAAAGTGCTCATGGATAAGGCCGAGTTCATTGTGCAACCCGGCGCCATTGTGGGTATTATAGGTCCCAACGGCGCGGGTAAAACCACGTTGTTCCGGATGTTGACCGGCGGGGAGCAACCCGACGATGGGCAACTGGTAGTGGGGGAAACCGTCCGTTTCGCCTACGTGGACCAGGGGCGCGATTCGTTGACCCCGGGCAAGACGGTATACGAAATTCTGAGTGAAGGGTACGACGTCATCAAGCTGGGCGGGCGTGAAATCAACGCCCGCGCCTATTGCTCCCGTTTCAATTTTATGGGAGCCGATCAGCAAAAGAAGGTGGACGTCCTGTCCGGCGGCGAACGTAATCGCGTACACCTGGCCCGCATGCTCAAATCCGGGGCCAACGTGTTGCTGTTGGACGAACCTACCAACGACATCGACGTCAACACCATGCGCGCACTGGAAGACGCCCTGGAAAATTTTGCGGGCTGCGTGCTGGTGGTCAGCCATGATCGCTGGTTTCTGGACCGTATTGCCACCCATATTCTCGCCTTCGAGGATGAAGGGGAAGTGGCCTTCTTCGAAGGCAACTACAGCGAATATGAGGAAGACCGGCGCAAGCGTCTTGGCAAAGACGCCGACACGCCGCACCGCATGAAGTTCCGCAAGCTTACCCGCTGAGCCGTGTCGGTCACATATTGCGCCGCCGATATATCCGTTATCGGCCGTAATTGCCGAACGACGGAGCGACCGGCTCGATAGCTTTGATTCTTCATGGAGCCCACCCGCGTGCATATTGTGTGGGTGGGCTCTTGCTCGCAAAAGGGGGGGACATGCCGAGCATGCTCACGAGCGACGAACGCCAACAGGCCGGGGACGGGTCAAGTTCAGGATAGTGATTTCCGAGGGGGAGCCCACGCGCATGGGAACGTATCCCCAAAGGCCGGTGCCGGGGCTGACATACAACTTCATACCGTGCACGTCGTAGAGACCGGAGCGGTACCCCTTGTTCAACCAGGAAACCAGGGGAAACATGAAAAAATACTGACCGCCGTGGGTGTGGCCGGACAATTGCAGGTTGTAGCCCAGGGCGGCATGCAAGGCCGCATCTTTGGGTTGATGGGCCATCAGGATGCTGAATGCCTGGGGAGCGCCGGCTCGAGCCGCCACGGGATCAGGCGGCACCAGCCCGGGAAAGCGCGCGGCATTGGGATCGGCCACTCCGGCGATGACCAAGGGCACACCGTTGATCATAAATACACGATGCTCGTTGAGCAGCACGGTCAGCCCCTGTCGACGCCAGGTCCGCACCCAGGGCATGACGCCCGAATAATATTCGTGATTGCCCACGATAATCAACACGCCGTATTTGGCCTTCAGTTTGCTGAGCAGTTTCATGTCCTCGCCCATCACGGCGGGCCTGCCGTCCACCAGATCGCCGGTGATCAGCACGAAGTCCGGGGCCATAGCGTTGGTGCGTTCCACAACCTCGCGCAGCCACAAAGCATCGAATGTGGACCCCACATGCAAATCGCTGAGTTGGGCAATACGCAGCCCGTCAAGCTCCGGCGGCAGCGTCTTCATGGGAATTTCCAACTCGTGAATGCGCGGCACCCGCAGGGCACTCCACATAAAAAAGGCGGCTGCAAATACGCTGCCTCCCAACAGTATGGCATCCATGAGCGGCGCGTTGAGCCAGGTTGCAAGCGCGCCCGCTCCGGTCACACGGAGCACGCGCATCGCAACCCACAGGATGAACAGGATAATATCGCGGATAACGACCAGGCTGACCAGGGTCATGAACAGGGCGGAAATGTAGCCCCCCACCCGCAGCCAATTGAACGATACGCCCGGCGCCGCGACAATAATCAGGCGCATGACGGAAATAGTTTGGGAAATCAGCAAAATGAATAGGGTCAGCGCGGCGCTCAGCCACAAAGGCAGATTAAGAGCGAAGACCAGGCGATATGAAACATAGGCTCCGACCCCCAGCATAGCCAGGGTGCTGATGGAAAAAAACATGCGGTTGCGGACATATCCCGCCATGCGATACCTCAAAAAACGAACAAAGGGGCCGCAAGCCTTACGCCCGCCGCCCCTTTGCTGTTTTCAGCGTTTTGACCCTCAATAGGCCTTGATGTATTCATCCAGATTTTCCGCCGAGCAATTGCGGCTGACCCAGAACGCCGAGGCCCATACCATGAGGGCTGTGGCCTGGGTATCGTCCAACCGTTTCAGTTTGGCTTCCAGACTGGAACGGCTGGCGCCGTGCCGCACATGCAGGTTATTGGTGTCACACGCGTCCATGACTCGCAACATGAGGTAGGAAAGGCGGGTGTGATCCGGCATAAGGCGCATGTCTTTGTGGGCCTCGACGATGGTCTTCAACTCCGGGCCGGTAAACATGGCTTTCAATGAATTGATGGCCCGGAAGAAGGTGTCCACGGCCCAGGGCAGGATGAATTCCGCGCCGGCGCTCTTGGTGCGGAAATAGTCCTTGAGCCACTTTTCCTGTTCATCGTTTATGCGCGCGGCGACTTGTGGCATGCGGCGTTCCTTGTTGGTGCCCGAAGGTCCTGGCCCAGGTGTCTGTCCTGATGGCGTATGCCCTTCTCCTGTACATGGAATTCGCCAAAAACTCAAGATATTCTCAAGAGAGATTCCGAAAAGTCCCGACAGGCCCCGCGCGACGTCGACTTTCGCTTTTTTTTTTGGGGGGGGGACGGAGTCAGTCCCTTGGCGGGGGTAATAAATTCCGCTTTCTGCTCAGGAAGGTATGCGATAGGGCAGGGGTTCGGAACAGGGCAGAAGCGGTCGCCGGCCCGTCAGGTATTGACGAAAGTGGTCCACGGCCCGGGCGTGATCGAAGCAGAGAGGGCCTGGCAGAGCGTCCAGAGGATAAAAAGCGGCTTCCGCCGCGTCATCGCCGGCGTTTAAGGCGTCGGGGTCTGCCGCCTGTCCCACAAAGGTGACGGTCATGGTATGGAAGCGAGGATCGCGGTTTGGGGCAGAGTAAACGCCGAGAATACCCGCAAGTTCCACGTCAAGGCCCGTTTCCTCGCGCATTTCGCGTACGGCGGCCTGTTCCACGGTTTCGCCCTCCTCCACAAAGCCGCCGGGCAGAGCCATCCCCAGGGGAGCGTGGCCGCGCTTTACCAGCACGATGCCCCGCCCGGGATGGTAGATGATTACGTCGGCTGTGGGAAAAGGATTGCGATACTTGCTCACTTCAGCCCCGCATTGGGGGCAGAGCACGCTTTTTTTCATAGGGTTGGCTCCTCCGGAGGAAAAAACAAGCATGGCCCCTCAGGCGATACCGGATTCCGGCTCGAAACCGGCTGCTCTCAGGCGATCGTTATGGACGGCCCCTGAGCGGCGCACATGCAGACGACCATTCCCCAACGGCTCCACCAGCGTGGAAGGCTCGCCCCCGGTCGGTTCGGGTCCCGTATCCAGCACAGCGCCCACGGCTTGCACCAGTTCGGCGTCCAGAGCTTCGGCCCGGGTAACCGCTGGATGGCCGCTGATATTGGCGCTGCTGGCTACAATGGGCTCACCGACCAGAGTGGCCAGTTCACACGGTACCGGGTGAGGGCTGACGCGTACGGCTATGTTGCCGGTACCCCCGGTCAGCAAGGGGGAAATGTGCATACGTGCGGGCAGAATAAGCGATAACGGGCCGGGCCAGAAAGCGCGTTCAAGTCGGGCCACATCCTCCGCCAGCGCGGGCGCCACCTGCGCCACCAGGGGCAATTGCCCCGCATCCGCCAGAATGACGGGCAGAGGCATGGCGAACAATCGACGTTTGACCTGGAACACGCGGGCGATGGCGTCGTCGTCACTGACGCGGCAACCTATGCCGAAAAACGTTTCCGTGGGGTAGAGCAGAAGGCCCCCGCTTTTCAGGCGGGCCGCCGCTTCCTGCATCGATATCTGCCGCATGTGGCCTTGCCTCCGTGGCTCGTGCGGGTTAGCTTGTCCGCATCATGAGCCTCAAACCGTTACGTCTTATCGTTGTGGGCCGTCCTCGAGCCGCATTCTGGCGCGATGCCGCGGCCCACTACCTGGAACGCCTTGCCCGTTGGCGCGCGGTGACGGAAACCGTCGTCCGCGATGCCGACCCGGCCCTGCCCCCGGCACGTAAGACCCTGGAAGAGGGCAAAAATATCCTGCGCGTTCTCGTTCCCGGCGATATTGTCATTTGCCTGGACGAGCGCGGTGTTACCCGCACTTCGCGCGATTTCGCGCGCTGGCTGGACGAGCTGTCCGCCGACGCCACGCGCCGCCCCTGTTTCGTGGTGGGCGGCCCCTTCGGCCTGGACGACGCCGTGCGGGCGCGGGCCCGCCACATGGTCGCTTTCGGAGCCCAGACCCTGCCCCATGAACTGGCTCGGGTGCTGTTGCTTGAGCAACTATACAGGGCGGAGTCCCTATTACGCAACACCCCTTACCATCACGAATAAGCCGAAACGGCAAAAAAAAACGGCTGCCGCGCGCTTGACGGAATGGCCGCCTCTGAGAGAAAAACACGCGCGACAGTCTCTTGAAGTATTTGTCATTTGCCCGGGAAACATTATATTCACAGCGGAGCTTTTGAGAACGCCATGCCGGTTGAACCGGCTGAAGGGGAACATCCCATGCTGGAATTGCGGAACCTCTCGGTGGGCGCCGATAACGAGGGTGTCCATCGGGATATTTTGAAAAACGTCAACCTGCGGGTGGATGACGGTCGTCTGCTGGTACTGACCGGCCCCAACGGCGGAGGCAAGTCCACGCTGGCCAAAACCATCGCGGGCATTCTGCGTCCGGACACGGGCCGTATTCTGCTGGACGGCGAGGACATCACCGAGCGCGGTATTACCGAGCGCGCCCGTATGGGCATTGGGTTCGCCTTCCAACAGCCGGTACGGTTCAAGGGGCTCACCGTGCGCGACGTTCTGACCCTGGCGGCAGGGGGGCAGGTGTCGGAAGACAAGCTATACGATTATCTGCGCGATGTGGGGCTGTGCGCCCGCGACTACGTGGACCGCGAAATCGGCTCCAGCCTGTCCGGGGGAGAAATCAAGCGCATCGAAATCGCCACGGTTATCGCGCGCGGCGCCAGGTTGACCATATTCGACGAGCCGGAAGCCGGCATAGATTTGTGGAGCTTCGGCAACCTCATCGAAGTGTTCAAAACCCTCAAGAGAACCCTGGCCGGATCGGTGGTCGTCATATCCCACCAGGAGCGCATTCTGGAAATTGCCGACGAAATCGCGGTGCTGGCCGATGGGGAAATTGTGTCGCGCGGTCCTGGCAAGGATATTCTGCCCGGCCTGCTGGCCGATGGCGCGGGCTGTCGCTTCTGTCCGCATCCCGAGGACGGAGAAATACGGAGGCAGTGCAGCCTATGAACAGTTTGACGGAAAAAATGCTCGGCCTTATCGCCGATTGGAATGGGGCATTCCCCGGCGCTTTCAATATTCGTGAGGATTCGCAATGCGCCGGGCGGCAGGATTCAGAGCATGTCCGCATCCTTTCCAAAAAAGACAAGCCCGGCATAGATATCCACATCGACTCGGGTGCGCGTGGCGAACGAGTCGCCATTCCGGCCTGCGTCACGCATTCCGCCGTGGACGACTTGGTCTACAACGATTTTTATGTGGCTAAAGGCGCGGATGTGACCATTGTGGCCGGATGCGGGGTGCATGCCGACGGCGAGGAAGATGCCCGACACAATGGCATCCACCGCTTCTTCCTTGAAGAAGGGGCCCATGTGCTCTATCTGGAAAAACATATCGGCCTGGGCGACGGCAACGGGCGGCGCATCATCGACCCCCAGACCCATATCGAACTGGCCGCCGGCGCTTCCATGGAAATGATCACCGAACAGATCCGCGGCGTCGATTCCACCCGCCGCAAGACCGATGCGCGTCTGGCGGCCGATGCTCGACTGGTGATCAAGGAAAAGATCATGACCCACGGCGTCCAGATCGCGGAAACCGACTTCACCGTCGATCTGGATGGCGAAGGGGCGGGGGTGGATCTGGTGTCGCGCTCGGTGGCGAAAGGCCGTTCCCGCCAGATGTTCCGTTCGCGCATCAACGGCAATACGCGTTGTACGGGCCACTCGGAGTGCGACGCCATCATCATGGAAAACGGCGTGGTGGGAGCCATGCCCGAACTGACCGCCAACCACATCGACGCTTCGCTCATCCACGAAGCCGCCATCGGCAAGATTGCCGGCGAGCAATTGATCAAACTTATGTCCCTGGGCCTGACCGAACGGGAAGCGGAAGAAAAAATTATCGAAGGCTTTTTGAAATAGCTTCCGACAACGATGCGTTATCGGAAAGACCGGCCGGGCCTCCAGCCCGGCCGGAGGCTGCCGACTTTGC
>UQJT01000002.1 GCA_900541395.1 uncultured Desulfovibrio sp. | reverse complement strand
GAATATCGCGGGGGCTTTCCTCGGGGCCCAGCTTGGTATCGCGGGCCACCACCTCGAATTCCTCGATGTGGACCGAAGTATAGATGTCGTCCTTGACCGCACGCTCGGAAATGAGCACGGAGTCTTCGTAGTTGTAACCGCACCAGGGCATGAAGGCGACCACCAGGTTCTTGCCCAGGGCCAGTTCGCCGGATTCGATGCCGGGCCCGTCGGCCAGCACGTCGCCCTTTTTGACCCGCTGACCGGGCACGCAGGTGGGCTTCTGGCCGAAGCAGGAGTTCTGGTTGGACTTGTGGAACTTCAACAGATCATAGGCGCGGATGCCGCCGCGATCCTCAAGGTACAAATCGTCGTAGGCCACGATGACGCGTTCGGCGTCGGCGTAACGCACCACGCCGTCCCCCTCGGCCAGCAGGCAGGCGCCTGAGTCGCGGGCCACGTCCAGCTCCATGCCGGTGCCCACCAGGGGCCGCTCGGACCGCAGCAGAGGCACGGCCTGGCGCTGCATGTTCGAACCCATGAGGGCGCGGTTGGCGTCGTCATGTTCCAGGAAGGGAATGAGCGCGGCCGAAATGGACACCATCTGACTGGGCGAAATGTCCATCAGGGTGACTTCGTCGCGACCGGCCTGGAGCACGTCCCCGTTGGTGGCGCGCACGGTGATGTATTCATCGGCCAGACGGCCGTTTTCATCCACCGCGGCGTTGGCCTGGGCGATGATCTGGTTCTGCTCGCGCGAGGCGTCGAGGTGCACGATCTCCTCGGTCAGATACCCGTCTTTGATCACCCGGTACGGCGTTTCGATAAAGCCGAACTCGTTGACCTTGGCATAGGTGGTCAGGGACACGATGAGACCGATGTTCGGACCTTCGGGCGTTTCGATGGGGCAAATGCGGCCGTAGTGCGAGGTGTGCACGTCGCGCACTTCAAACCCCGCGCGCTCGCGGGTCAGACCGCCGGGTCCCAGAGCCGAAAGACGACGCTTGTGCGTCACTTCGGACAGAGAGTTGGTCTGGTCCATGAACTGCGAAAGCTGCGAGGTGCCGAAAAACTCCTTGAGCACGGCGGCCACGGGCTTGGGATTGATCAGGTCGTGGGGCATGAGGGAACCCACTTCCTGAATGCTCATGCGTTCCTTGATGGCCCGCTCCATGCGCACCAGGCCGATGCGGTACTGATTTTCCACCAATTCGCCCACCAGACGCACGCGACGATTGCCCAGATGGTCGATATCGTCGGCCGGACCGTGGGTGTCCTTGAGCTGGACCAACACCTTGATGGCCTGAAGGATATCCTCGTCGGTCAGGACGCGCACGTCGGTGGCGGTGTTCAGCCCCAGACGCTGATTCAGCTTATAGCGGCCTACGGGCGACAGATCGTAATAATCGCCGTTGCGGAACAGATTGTCGAAGAAGGTGGCCGCAATTTCCGGCGTGGGGGGCGAGCTGGGACGCAGACGGCGATAGATTTCCTCCTGCGCCTTTTCCATGGTCGTGGTCTTGTCCAGGGCCAGGGTGTCGCGGATGGAGGACGAAGTTTCCGCGCCCTTGGTGTGCAGCAGCACGATGTCGGCAATGCCCGCTTCGCGCAGGGCCTCCATGAGCTGGGGCGTCACTTCGTCCGAAGCCTCTGCCATGATTTCGCCGGTCTTTTCGTTGACCACGTCCTGCGCCAGAAAAAGGCCGAAGATGCTGTCGGGGGCCACCTCCATGAATTCCTGGCCGGATTCGCACAGGTTGCGCCAGTCGCGGCGGGTGATGGTCTTGCCCGCCTTTATCAGCACCCCTCCCTTGCCGTCGGGAATGTCGGCGAAGGCCACATCCTTGCGGTACATATCCTTTTCAATCTTCCACAGCAGGCGATCCCCGTCCAGACGATAAAATTCCTTCTTGTAGAAGGTGTCCAGAATCTGGGTCTTGGACATGCCCATAGCTTTGAACAGGATGGTGGCGGGCATCTTGCGGCGACGGTCGATGCGCACATACAGGATGTCCTTGTGGTCGAAGTCGAAGTCGAGCCACGAGCCGCGCATGGGAATGACCCGGCAGGAGTACAATACCTTGCGCGACGTATGGGTCTTGCCGCCGTCGTGTTCAAAGATGATGCCGGGCGAGCGCTGCAACTGGTTGACGATAACACGCTCGGTGCCGTTGATGATGAAGGTGCCCTTCTCGGTCATCAGCGGCAGGGTGCCGAAATAGATGTCCTGCTCCTTGCCGTCGCGGAAGGTTCGGTTGCCCGTGCCCTCTTCCACGTCGTACACGTCGAGACGGACCTTGATGCGCACCGGCGCTTCGTAGGTCAGCCCCTTGGAAATGCACTCGGCCTGATCATACTTGGGTTCGCTGATCTCGTAGCCCAGATATTCCAGACTGGCCGTGCGGTTGAAGTCCTCAATGGGGAACACGGAGCGGAAAACGCCTTCCAGCCCCACTTCCGGATCGCGTTCCTTGCGGCCCTCCTGCAGAAATACGCTGTAGGAATCGACCTGAAGGTTCAAAAGATGCGGAATGGGAAGGGAGACTTTGATTGTGCCAAATTGCTTCGTAAGCTGACCCATCTTTACCTCAGGATGTGTTGTCCGGCCCCGTGCCGGGAATTGACGCCGAGCCTCACCGCTCCGGCGCGCGCGTCCTTCTGCCTCCGCTGTTCGTACATCCTGCATACGATATGCGGGGCCCACGGACACGCAAAAAAAGACGACAAAAGCCCCCTCGGCCCGACTGGACACGAGGAGGAAATTTCTGCCTTTCGGTTACGGTATCTGCCTGGTTTGATTATTCAACTTCTCTCGCCCGCAAAACCCGTCCGTGTAAAAACAACCTGTAAGTCAGCTAAATTAACGCTGAATCTATTGATTGGCAAGAGATTTTTGGCAATTTTTTTACCTTTGCCGAAATAGGACGCACTCCACGAAAGCCTTGAACCGGCGGAGCCGCGAGCGCATCTGCCCGAAGGACGCCTCGGAGGGGCAATTTGCGAGGCGTACGGGCAACGAGAGCGGCGGACCAAGGTCGCGCGAAGCGGAGCTTCATAATCCGTTGGTTTGGGAACGCGCGCTTCCGCCGGAGGCGGTCGAAGCCCGCCTTCCGCCCGTGCGGAACACAGGTTGCCTTTCAGCTGGTAAAAATACTATGCCGACGCGGCCATGCGTAGTATCGCGGGGCAAGGGGCTAGCCATAAGCCTGCACGGCCGCGTCACGATAAAAATCACGCAGAGGAGCAAGGGAATCCGGCAATTCGGCGGCCAGGGTTCCGTAGGCGCTGGATACCAGACGACGTCGACGGGGCAGAGTCGCCAGCCGAGCTTCGTGAGCGCGGGAGCCGAGCAACGGCTCCGCCAGCGTGCACAGTTCACGGGCCCGCGCTTCGTCCGTGTGCCGAGCGGCCGCCAGTTCCCGTCCGGCCAGGGCCAGCTCGGCCAATTCGTAGGGACGGGCCAGAGCTTCCCGCGCCGAGGCCGCGGCCGTCTCCGCCCTCAGTCGGAGATAGGGGGGCAGAACATTGACGCCCTCGACAAACAACTCGGTGAAGCCGTGTTCCCGGCTGTCGTGCAGCAGCGCCGCGCCGCAGCCCATGCTTTCCAGACAGCGATAATTGACTTCGCCCGCGGCGGTCTGGTTAAGCACAATGCGCGCCCGCTGAAACACGGGCACGAAATCTCCCTGAAGGCATACCAAAGGATGGAGCGCGCGGAAGGCATTGAGGAAGGACTGACGGTCGGGTATGTTCGCGGGATTCAAGGTCCCCACGAAAGCCACGGGGATATCGCGCGCCGCCAACCATTCCTCCGGGCTTTGCGCGGAAACCGTGACGCGACAGAACAGAGGAAACCAACGGGCGGCATGGCCTTCATCCACGAACAGGGGCACAAAATCCCGTTGAGCGACCAGTGCAAGTTCGAAGGCGTGGGCGAACGGCACGTGCCAAGGATTGCAGAAGGTATCGATACTGAAAAATATCTGGGGCCAGGGCAGGCATTCCAACCCCACGACGAGCGGCACGTTGCCCTCGTCGGCCAGCACCAGAAGATCGGGCTTGAAGCTCCGGTCGGCCAGCAAGCTGCGAAAGGTTGCCGCCGAAAGCGGGTGCCGGAGAGGAATATCGAACCCCTCGCCCATACACCCCAAGGTCAATACCCTGTGGCCCAGACCGCGCAGAGCCGGGGCCAGGGCGGCGCTGCCCAGCAGAACGATATGCATCATGCGGAAAAGAATAACGCGGGAAGCGACGGCTGTCACCCGGAATGCGAAAGGTTCGGGCTGTCGCTGTGGCGTCCGCCCTCGGTTTGTGGCAAGATAAGTCCCATGAAGCGGCGAGGGCGCTTGAGAAGCTCACCATGCGCCGGAGAAATACCCGTATTTTCGCGGCCCCCTCTCCCCGGCTACGGTCGACCGTACTCGCGCTTCCGGTGTTTAGAGCATTTTTGATTGAAAATGCTCTAAAAACGGCAAAGGACTTCCATGCTTCACACTCCTTTCCATCTCGGCGGCGTTACCCGGGAACCCTGGCGAGACCTGCCGAACGGCCGCGCGGCCCGAACCCACTGGTTCGCGCTGTCCGACCCGCACGGAGCCTCGTTGGCTTTTTCCCGCCTGCTGGAAGAACGACCCGTCGACGCGCGCCTTATCGTTTTGGGCGATATCATAGATCGCGGTCCCGGAGGGCTGGAGATACTGCGCAGGCTGGACGCCGACAAGGACGCTTTGCTTCTGCACGGCAATCACGAACTGCTGGCCTGGTGCGCGTTACGGGCGAAAGCCCACGGTTGGGTCCAGCGCGAGGCGTTTCGTATATGGACCGCTCATGGCGGAGACCTCACTCTGCGCCAGTTTCGAGAAGAACTGGCAAGCGGTCGGGAAGAGCCCGATCCGGAACATTCTGAAATTCCCGCTATTTTCGGCCGAATTTTTCGGCGCATGCGTCCTTGGCACGAGGACGGCGATCTGTTCTTCGTTCATGGCGGAGTGGCTCCGGACCACCCCGAGGAATCCCTGGCGGCTTTCTCCGATCCGGCGGGCACGCCCGACGGGGCGAACGCGTCCGAAGCGACCTGGGACACTCCCTATCATTACGCGTGGTACCGCCAGCCCAAATCTCCCATCCGCACTCCTGTCGTCATACAAGGCAAACCCCGCCTTCTGGTCCACGGCCATACTCCTCTGCCGCCGGACGCGTGCATTACGCAACAGGCGATAAATGTGGACGTGGGCTACGGCATCAAAAGCGCGGTGGAAATCAAGGGGCGGCAATTCCGAAGATGGTTCGTAAAAACGGATGAAATTATCGGCAATCTCGATCATCCCGTCTCATAAGCGCCCGTTCCGGTTCTCTATACGACAACAGGCCCCGCAGGGCCTGTTGCATGGAAGAGGGGCGAGGCCCTCTCCGGAAAAAGCGAAACGCTTACTTCACTTCGACGGTGGCGCCGGCTTCGGTGAGCTGCTTCTTGGCTTCTTCGGCTTCTTCCTTGGACACGGCTTCCTTCAGAGTGGAAGGAGTGGTGTCGACCTTATCCTTGGCTTCCTTGAGGCCCAGACCGGTCAGAGCGCGCACGACCTTGATCACGCCAATCTTGTTGGCGCCGGCTTCCTTCAGGATAACGTCGAATTCGGTCTTTTCTTCTTCAGCCGGAGCGGCGGCGGCAGGACCGCCCGCCACCACCATAGCGGCGGCGGGAGCGGCGGCGGACACGCCGAACTTTTCTTCCAGTTCCTTGATGAACTCGGAGAGTTCGAGCACGGTCATGCTGGAGATGAACTCAACAACTTCTTCTTTGGTAACGGCCATGGGATTGCTCCTTGAAAATTCTTTGGCTTTTTGTTGGTTGGCTTGACGATGACGCGTCGACCCGGAAAGGGGCTCAGGCCGCCTTCTTTTCCTCTATCGCCTTGAGAGCGTAGAGGAGAGGCCGGATCATATTGGCCATCAACGACACGAAGTTGGTGGGCACGGCGTTCATGGTGCCGAGGACCTGGGCCAGCAACTGATCCTTCGAAGGCAGCGCGGCAAGGGCTTCCACCTGGGCGGCGGACATATTCTTGCCTTCGAGACTGCCATGACGAATTTCCAGGAGCTTGCTGGTCTTGGCGAAATCAGAGAGCGCCTTGGCCACCGCCACGGGGTCGTCGAAACCAAGGGCGATGGCGCAGTTGTCCTTAAAGTCGTCTTTAATGGACGCGTGCGCGGTGTCGGACAAAGCGATGCGGGCGAGAGTATTTTTGACGACGTGGTATTCACCGCCGCTGTTGCGCAAGGCTACTCTCAGCCGGGTCAGCTCTTCCACCGACATACCCTTGAAATCGGTCACGACCGCGATGGAGGCAGACGCGGCGCGAGACCGTATCTGCTCGATGATGGCGGCTTTTTCAGACCTGTTCACGTGATGCTCCTCACGTTGGGGGTTGTCCTGTGGAATTGCCGAGCCAAAGAATTGTGTCTGAGCGGGATGTTTAAGGCTTGCGCCTCCCGCCGTCTTCGACTCGTCATTCCATCCTCTAGCCGTATATCAAAAAAGGGATTGAGACAGGGAGCAACGACATGCGTCGCTACGCGCCGCAATTCCCGCGAGGATTTTTTCCCGCTGGCGAGAAAAGCGGGCTTCGGACGACGGAAGTGTATAGAGACATACATGACCGAGCACGAAGCGCGGCTTGACGCAGCCAGCGGGAAAAAAGACCGTGGGAATTACCCTTCGATGAACTTCTTGACCTGCGTCATGTCCACCTTGAAGCCCGGTCCCATGGTGGTGGAAACCGCCATGCTGACCATATACTGACCTTTGGAGGCCGAGGGCTTCAAACGGATGACCGTTTCCAGGAGCGCCTTCAGGTTGTCGCAAATTTTTTCGGGACCGAAGGAAACCTTGCCCAGAGGGGAATGCAGCACCCCGGCTTTGTCCACCTTGAAGTCCACGCGACCGGCCTTGAGTTCCTTGACGGCGTTAGCCACGTCAAAGGTCACGGTACCGGTTTTGGCGTTGGGCATCAGGCCGCGGGGACCGAGCACGCGACCGATCTGCCCCACCAGGGCCATGACGTCGGGCGTGGCCACGGCCGCGTCAAAGTCCAGCCAGCCTTCCTTGACTTTGGCCACCAGGTCTTCCGCGCCCACAATATCGGCGCCGGCTTCACGAGCCTCGGCCTGCTTGTCGCCCTTACAGAACACGGCCACGCGCACGGTCTTGCCCAGACCGTGGGGCAGCGACACGGCGCCGCGCACCATCTGATCGGAGTATTTGGGGTCCACGCCGAGCACGATGGCCACATCCACCGTTTCATCAAACTTGGCAAAAGACGCTCCGAGCGATTTGGCCACGGCGTCTTCCACGGAAAAGCGCTGGCTCAGATCGATACCTTCCAGCGAGTGACGATATTTCTTCCCATGCGAGGGCATAGCTGTATCCTTATGTTTGCGCTTGTCGTCTCGAATCTCCTGCCGGGCCGAAGCCGGGCAGTGCGGCCGAATCCAACGAAATCCGCGCGGCGCGGCTCATCCCGCGCCCACAGGCTTTTCCATTTTTCGGACGCCGTCCTGAAACCGAGGGCGTGCCTACTTGACTTCAAGCCCCATGCTGCGAGCCGTGCCCATAATGGAAAGGCGGGCGCCTTCCATGTCCTTGCAGTTGAGGTCGGGCATCTTGATCTTGGCGATTTCGTCCACCTGGGCCATGGTCACCGAACCCACCTTGTTCTTGTTGGGTTCGCCCGAACCCTTCTCCAGCTTGGCGGCCTTGAGCAGCAGCACCGGAGCGGGCGGAGTTTTGGTGATGAACGTGAAGGAGCGGTCGGCGTACACCGTGATGATCACGGGAATGATCATCCCCTTCTGATCCTGGGTGCGGGCGTTGAACTCCTTGCAGAAGCCCATGATGTTCACGCCGTGCTGGCCCAGGGCCGGACCGACCGGCGGAGAGGGATTGGCGGCTCCGGCGGGAATCTGCAACTTGATTTTGGCAACTTCTTTCTTGGCCATTGTCGTTTCCTTATAATACAGCCTGCAAGCGGCGGGTCACCAGGGAGAAGGTCACCCCTTGGAAACCTGGATGAAATCGAGTTCCACCGGCGTCTGGCGGCCGAAAATGGACACCGACACCCGCAACTTGCCCTTGTCGTAATTGACGTCTTCCACCACGCCGTTGAACCCGCCGAAGGGACCGTCCACCACCCGGACCTCGTCGCCCCGGTCGAAATTGAACTTGGGACGAGGTTGCTCCTGACGGGTTTCCACCAGCGAAAGGATGCGCTCCGCTTCACCGGGTCCCATAGGCGCGGGGCGGTTTTTGCCGCCGACGAAGCCCGTGACTTTGGGAATGGATTGCACAAGGTGCCAGGAAAAGTCGGTCATGGTCATGCGGATCATGACGTAACCGGGATAGAACTTCCTGGTGGTGGTACGCTTTTGCCCGCCCTTGCCCAGTTCGATGACGCGTTCGGTGGGAACCACGACCTCATGAATGAGACCGTCTTCCTGTCCGGTGCGCATCATTTCCTTGATGGTCTGCTCCACCCGCTGTTCAAAACCGGAATAGGTATGCAGGATATACCAGCGCGACGACTCGGGAGCCGTGGAGCCGGTCGTGTCCGCGACGGCCTCCGGCGCGGAATCCCGCACGGCCGCCGCAGCTTCGGACACGGGAGAAACGTCGCCGCTCGTGGCGTCGGTCGCGTTCTCCGTGACCTGGGAAGTCACCGGAGTGGGTTCTTGTTGATCCATGTCTACTTCCTTCTGGGACCGCCGGATGGCCCGTCGATGATGCGTCCCGATATTTTCAGGACAGAATGAATCGGACCAGGCCGGAAAGAATCAGGTCCACCACTCCGAGAAGGACGGCCATAACGGCGACGAACCCAAGCACCACCAAGCTGGTGGCGCGGGTTTCTTTCCAGTTGGGCCAGCTCACCTTGCGCAATTCAACACGGGAGAGAACGAGATAATCCCGGAACTCCCGTATCCGCGCACCCAAGCCGCCCTTGGTCTCGCCCGCTCCGGACGAAGACGCCGCGTCGCGCTTGGCGGCCTTGGGGGCGGGCGCCGTGGTCTTGGCTTCCGGTGCCGCCGGAGCGGCGTCGGTTCCTTGTTTTTTGCTCATGGTAGCCTCAAACCTGAAAAGACAAAAGAAATGGCAGGCCAGGAGGGATTCGAACCCCCAACATCCGGTTTTGGAGACCGGCGCTCTGCCGTTAGAGCTACTGGCCTGCGCTATGAAGCACTAGCGGGCTTCGCGGTGCAAGGTATGCTTCTTGTCCCAGGGACAATACTTCATAACCTCAAGGCGCCCCGTAGTGTTCTTCTTGTTTTTGACCGTCGCGTAGTTGCGCCGCTTGCACTCGGTGCAGGCGAGCAGGATATTGACGCGCATGGTGTTACTCCAGAATTTCGGTCACAACGCCGGAACCGACCGTGTGGCCGCCTTCGCGAATGGCGAAACGCAGGCCCTGGTCCATGGCGATGGGAGCGATAAGTTCCACAGTGAAGGTGGCGTTGTCGCCGGGCATGACCATTTCCACGCCTTCAGCCAGGCTGATGACGCCGGTGACGTCGGTGGTGCGGAAATAGAACTGCGGACGGTAGCCGGAGAAGAACGGCGTATGACGGCCGCCTTCGTCCTTGGACAGCACGTACACTTCGGACTTGAACTTCTTGTGCGGGGTAATGGACTTGGGAGCCGCAAGCACCTGCCCGCGTTCCACTTCCTCACGCTTGATGCCGCGCAGAAGCACACCGATGTTGTCGCCGGCCTGCCCCTGGTCAAGCAGCTTGCGGAACATTTCGACGCCGGTGCAGGTGGAAGTCTGGGTTTCCTTGATACCCACGATTTCCACGTTGTCGCCGACCTTGATGACGCCGCGTTCCACACGGCCGGTCACCACGGTGCCGCGACCGGAGATGGAGAACACGTCTTCGATAGGCATCAGGAAGGGCTTGTCGATGTCGCGCTTGGGTTCGGGGATGTAGCTGTCGCAGGCGTCCAGCAGTTCCAGAATCGGCTTGGCGGCTTCGGAGTTGGGGTCGTCGCTGTGCAGGGCTTCGAGGGCCGAACCGCGGACGACCGGCACGTCGTCGCCGGGGAAGCCGTTGGCGCTGAGCAGTTCGCGCATTTCCATTTCGACCAGATCAAGCAGTTCGGGATCGTCCACCTGGTCGCACTTGTTCATGAACACGATCAGCGAGGGCACGCCGACCTGACGGGCAAGCAGGATGTGCTCGCGAGTCTGGGGCATGGGGCCGTCGGTGGCGGCCACCACGATGATGGCGCCGTCCATCTGAGCCGCGCCCGTGATCATGTTCTTGATATAGTCGGCGTGACCGGGGCAGTCCACGTGCGCATAGTGACGCTTGTCGGTTTCATACTCGACATGGGCCGTGGCGATGGTGATGCCGCGTTCCTTTTCTTCAGGAGCCTTGTCGATATTGTCGTAATCGACAAAAGCGCCGCCGCCCTTGAGGCTGGCGATCTTGGTGATGGCGGCGGTCAGCGTGGTCTTGCCGTGGTCGATATGACCGATGGTGCCGATGTTGACATGAGGCTTGTTGCGCTCAAATTTTTCCTTACCCATGATGGTCTCCCTAAATTGGTTACTTGCTTTCGTGGTGCCCTGTCTGAGCAGCGGACGCCGTCCTGCCCCGTAAAACAACGAAGGGGGCAGCCCTACACGTGCGGACTGTTGACGCGACTGATGGGGGAAGGAACGCGAAGGGGCAGGATGTGGAGCGGGAAACGAGATTCGAACTCGCAACCCTCAGCTTGGAAGGCTGATGCTCTAGCCGTTGAGCTATTCCCGCCCGGTGCCGTAGTCCCCTGACAGCGCGCACTGTCTCCTACAGCTATGCCAGCATATCGCTGGTGGTGGGGGGTGGATTTGAACCACCGAAGTCTTACGACGACAGATTTACAGTCTGTTCCCTTTGGCCACTCGGGAACCCCACCACGCTTAGCGAAAACGCGCCGGAGCGCCTTTCGCCTGCAACCGGAAAAGGAGCGTGACCTTCACCGGCCTGCCGACCTTGAAATCAGGCCGACAACCTACTCCGTGCGGACACGGGCAGGAAATTCAGGGGCTCGACGCCATGCCTCGCCCCGAAATATGGAGCTGGCGATGGGACTTGAACCCGCAACCTGCTGATTACAAATCAGCTGCTCTGCCAGTTGAGCTACGCCAGCAGCAGAGGGGGAATCTACCCACAAAGCGCGGGCTTTGGCAAGCAAAAAATAGCCTGGGTCCAAAACGCCGTGCGCAGATTCAGTCTCTTATCCGAGCATCCGCACTTTGTAAAGCGAAAAATGCGTTCTCTTATGTTTTTTGTACCGACGCGGAACGGGCGACGGACGCTTCATCCCCTTCCGGCACGGCGTCCGACGCTTCACGGGCGGCCCTGGCCGCCATTTCGGCCTGGAGATCGGCGCGGGACATAATGATAATGACGATTCCCTCCCCGTCAATGGTCAGATTGCACACTACTCCGTCGGGATTGGGCTCCGGCTCCACGCGCCGTTCCGTCGTTTTTTCACCGTGTTCCGAATCCGCATCTTCGGCGTCAGGTAAAACGTCGGGCTGTTCCGGCTCTTCTTGCTTTGTGGAGGAAAGAGAAACGGCGTTTTCGCTCTTTGCGTCCGGCATCTTTGCGGAAAGGGCGTCGTCCTTCGCTTTTTCCGAATCGGCCTCGGCGCTCGCTTCCTGTAGGTCCGACAATTCCCGCGCTTTTTGCGCTTCTTGTTTCATGGCCGCGTACACGGCGGGTTCGGTATAGAAGTAGGAGGCGAAGGTACAGCCCGCGCTGCGCAGACCGCGCAGAAACTCGACAAAAGCCGCGTCCAGGGCTTCCGGGCTCAACCCCTCGGCCGCCAGAGCGGGAAAATCGAATACCGCATCGTCGCTGACGGCGCGATAGACCACATAGGGGGATTCGGCAAACCCCTCGAATGCGGCTTCCACATAGGCGCCTTCCGGAGGGCCGAAAAGGCTGATGGCATCCAATTTATCGTTGCGGAGGCGGAAGGTCCCCCCCCAGGTTTTGCCGCCGAAAGCGACCTGACCGCACAGATTGTCGCCGCAGGGAACGGCGGCCCGAAGCAGGGTTTCCTCGCGGGTGATCCCCAGGGAAAAATCGGCTATGTCCGGCACGGCCGGGGCCGGACGGGCGGGCAGCCCCAGGCCCAGAACCAGCCCGAACGCGCAGAGGCGGGCGACGAGTTTGTTCATGCGATACTCCTGCGCCGGGGACGGGGGCATCCCCACGGGTAGGGGTCAAGAGGGCTCGAAACAGTATAAGCCCTCCGCCCCCGGAGGACAAGCCGACCCGACCGTGAACCTGCTCGGCAGGTCGGTTTCCGGGGGTGCGCGTGCCGGTCGTATCCATGCGCCTCGCCCCCCGGCTGCGGGAATATCCCCACGGGGCGCGCTTCAGGCTGCCGCGTCCGCCCCTCCGCAAGCTTATTCGGGCGCGGCGCTGGCGGCCATGGCCCGGGTTATTTTCCAGGAGCGGTAAGCCATCCGTTCGATATCGCCGATGATTTCAATATACAGCAACCCGGTTTCCCCATAGCCCGTGCGGCTGTTGATGCGCTCCATATATTGCTCGCGCATCCGCCCTTCCTTGTCCCGAACGTCTTGGGCCGCGGCCTTCGCCTCGTCCTGAAGAGCGGCCAGCCCGTCGGTGTCCGCCGTGCGGATGCCTTCCACAGCGCGATCCACGCAGGAGCGGGCTTCAAGGAACAAATCCCGCAAGTCCGCCATGGAACGGCTTGACAGAGAACGCCCCAGTTCCTGTCGATGCTCGTCGTAGCCCACCAAGCGCATACAGATGTCCCCGATACGCTCCAGATCGCCGGCGCATACCAATAACGCGTGGAGGCGATGAGCCGCGTCGTCGGACACATGGGTGTTCAACACCGCTTCGCTGTAGCGCTCCATAGCCTGAAGCACGGCGTCCAATCGGTTTTCCAGAGATATCACGGCTTTTTTTGCGGCGGCGTTGTTCTCAAAAACCATACGCTCCACCTCATCCAGTTGAGTGCGAAGCAAATCGCCCATAAAGGCGCACTGATTGCGCACGGCCTCCACGGCCATGACCGGCGTGACCTCGATGAGCCGCGGGTCGAGGTACAGGGTGTCCGCCACCGCTCCGGCCTCGGCCTTGCGATCGGGCAACAAAAAACGAATCAAAGCCGCAAACGGACGGACGAAAGGCAGAAAAAGCAGCGTGTTGCACACATTGAACAGGGTATGGGCGTTGGCGATCTGGTGTCCTATGCTCTGGGAGGTGGCGGCGATGAGCCCGATATACAGCGGCATGAGGGGCAAAAAGATGCATACTCCGATCACGTTGAACAGCACATGAGCGGTACAGGCCTGCTGAGCCGCCCGCGTCGTGCCGATGGAGGCCAGCACGGCGGTGATGCAGGTGCCGATGTTGTCGCCGAGCACGATGGGAATGGCCGCGTCCAGAGGCAACAGTCCCTGAGTGCCCAGGGCGATGGTCAGGCCCACCGTGGCCGAACTGGACTGCACCAGCAGGGTGAGCAGCGCCCCGGCGGCTACCCCCATAAGCGGCGATCGACTGAAAGCCAGGAATAAATCCTGGCGATCGCGCAGAAAAGCCATGGCGCTTTCCATGGTCTGCATTCCCACAAACAGCAGGCCGAACCCGATGAGGCCGTTACCCACATGACGCCAGCGCGGCTTTTTACAGAAAAAGGACAGCAGCACCCCGACCAGCAGAAAAATATACACGTAATCCTTGATGCGGATGGCCAGAATCTGCCCCGTAACCGTGGTGCCGATGTTGGCCCCCATAATCACGCCTATGGCCTGGGTCAGCTTCATGAGGCCCGCGTCCACAAAACTGACGGTCATCACCGTGGTGGCGCTGCTGCTCTGGATGAGCATGGTGACCAGAGTCCCTATCAGCACGCCCAGAAGCGGCGTGCGGGTCAGCATGCCCACGAGATGCCGCAGCCGGTCCCCGGCCACCAGCTGGAGGGAGTCGCTGATGAGCTTTATGGAATACAGAAAGATGCCGACGCCACCCAAAAGTTGAACGACAAGCTTGATTGTCATGAAGGCTCCTCGGCATTTCAAGGGCATGGGCGCGGCCGTCTCGCGGGGCGCGCTATTTTTGCGGACTCTCAGCCCCCTATCAGAAAAGCGGCCGACAGGCAAAGTTTCTTTGCTCCCGGGTCAGGGCCCCCGCACGCCTGGACAGGATCGGCGCAAGCACCTATAATACAACTACCATCTCACCGTTATTTTTCATTTTTTTATTTCTTTTTTGTTTTTTCGGAGGATGCATGACTCTATCCCCGCAGGGCGGCGATGCGCCCCTGATCTTCGTTGTGGACGACGACCGCGTCCTGTGCGGACAAATTGCCGACTATCTGGCGGCCCACGGCTACGCCGCGCGCCGCTTCCACGACACCGAGGGTCTGATGGAAGCCGTGACGCGCGAGCGTTGCGCCCTTATCCTGCTGGATGTCATGCTGCCCGGAGAGGACGGGCTGGCCTTCTGTCGGCGGTTGCGGGCCGACCCGGCCACCGCGCTGGTTCCGGTTATTTTTCTCAGCGCCCTGGGTGAGGAAACGGATCGGGTGGTAGGCCTGGAACTGGGCGCCGACGACTACATCGTCAAGCCTTTTTCCTCTCGCGAACTGCTGGCCCGTGTCCGCACCCTGCTGCGGCGGACGGCCGACGGCGGCGCCGCGCCCGCGCGGCCCGTGGCGCGCTACCGCTTCGGAGGGTGGACGGTGGAAGCCCGCGCCCGACTGTTGATCGATCCCGCCGGGGTGGCGGGCAATCTGAGCGCGGCGGAATTCCGCCTGCTGAGAGTGTTCCTTGAACACCCTCAGGAAGTGGTGGAACGCGAAACCCTGCTCAAGGTCATCCAACGCCCGGCCGACACCCCCTACGACAGGGTGCTGGACGTGCAGATTTCGCGCCTGCGCGCTCGCCTGGGCGAGAGCGCCAAAGACCAGCGCCTGATCCGCACGGCGCGCGGCGACGGTTATATGCTGGCCGCTCCGGTGGAAAAAGAAACGGACCGGCAGCGGGACGAGGGCCCTCTATGAGCGAACGTCGCCCCTTCAGTCTGGCTGCCCGTCTTTTGTCCCTGTTGGCCGTCGGCCTGCTGGTTCTCCAGGTCGGCGTGTTCGCGCTGACGGTTCATTTTCGCTTTGAAGACCAGTTCCGCATGGCGGCCAGCGACCGCGCCCGCCTTGCCATCACGCTTTACCAGGTATTGGCCGCCCTGCCGCCTGATCAGCGGGCGGACATGGTGGCTACGCTCGGGTTCGAAAGTTTTCGTCTTTCCTTGGCGGACGCCCCTTCCTTCACCCAGAGCGATACCGAGCAAAGCCTGTTTTTCCGGCGGCGTCTGAGCCAGCTTTATGAACTGAGCTGTCCGCCCCCGCTCCCCCCGTTGCTGACCGACGTGCGCGCATTCCGCATCCACTGGCAATTTTGGCCGTCGGCTCCGCTGCCCAACGGCCAGGTTCCACAGAGCGGCGAGTTCGATGCTTCGGCCGCTCTGCCCTTTGACGACGGCACCTGGTTGCAGATTCACTACATTACTTTGCCCCTGCTGGACGGTAAATTGTTCGGTCTGGTGGTGGAAACAGCCGTGCAATTTTTATTGCAAATGCTGCTGGCCGTAGCGAGCATTCGTTACGTAACGCGTCCTTTGCGCCGGTTGGCGCGCTTTGCCGACGGCGTGGCTCCGGACGGGGCCGACGGCGAGCCGGACGACGGGCTGCCCGACCACGGCCCCCGTGAAGTGGTACGCACTTCGGCCGCTTTCCGCGCCATGCGCGCCCGCATCCGCCGCTTTGTGGAGGAACGCCTGAGGGTCTTGGCCAGCCTGTCGCATGATTTGCGTACGCCTTTGGCCCGTCTGCGCCTGCAACTGGAAAATGAACCCGCCCTGCATCGCCCGGAACTGGTGTTCGACGCGCTGGACGATCTGGAGCGACTGACGGAGGATGCCATCACGCTGGCTCGCACAGGCCGGAACAACGAGCCCGAACGTGTGACGGATCTGGCGGCGCTGCTGGAAAGTCTGGTGGCGGATCGGGAGGAATACGGCGAGGAAGCGGACTGCCTGGAGCAAAATGCAGTCTGCCGGGTCAGTCTGCGCGCATCCGGCCCCGTTCTGTGCCGGGTACGGCCGGCCGCCTTCCGCCGCTGCCTGGACAACCTGGTGGACAACGCTCTGCGCTACGGAGAACGGGCTGAACTGAGTCTGGACCTTGTGGAACGGGAGGGGAAAAAACTGGCCCGCGTCCGTGTCGAGGATCACGGGCCGGGCATCCCCGAAGACAAATTCGAAGACGTTTTCCAGTTGTTTTACCGCCTGGAAGATTCTCGTAACGCGCGCACCGGAGGCACCGGCCTGGGGCTGGGCATCGCTCGCGACCTGGCCCGCCTCAATCACAGCGACATAACCCTGACCAACCGGCCCGGCGGCGGACTGACGGCCACGCTGTTGGTGCCTCTCGCGGACGAACCTCAACTCGCGTAAAATACTCCGTTTTCCCATACAAAACCGGAACCTTGCACGAACGACAAGGTTCCGGCCTGGGGGCAAAAACATCACGCCCCCTTTCCACGCCCCGGACATGGGCCTCCGCTCTCGCGTCCGCCGGGGCATTTCAGGTCAATTTCCGAACATGCTCTAATAACTGTGCATGCCCTGGGGCTGTTCGTCCGCCAGGTCGTCTTCGTCCAGGCCCTGCTCGGCGGCCACGCCCGCGCTGATCACCCGGACCTTGTCGCCCTGTATGCCGGTGTCGGGATATTCGCCCTTGTCGTTGGGCAACTGGAACAGAGTGCGGTCCGGCGGAGTCACGGCCACTTCCTCGGGCTTTTTCATTTGCGGGAAGAAGTCGTAGGGCACACGATAGGTGCGATACAGGGGAGCGTCCGGAGCATACGGCGTCATATATTCCCACACCATTTCATATTTGGGCGTCAGTTCAAACACCCGACCCATATCGCCTTCGGTGATCAGGGTATTGCCGTTGGGCAGACGCTGGGCATAACTCACAAAGGGGCTGAAAAAACGGAACCCGAAATGGCCCAGAATGCCCTTGTGATTTTTATACCAGTCATATTCCCATACAATTTCCTTGGTGACGGGATTGAATTCCACCACGCGCGAATAGTCCCGCTTCACGTTGTGGAATCCGGTGACGGGCGCGGCCGGATTGGGTGCGCCGTACCCGGCGGTGCCGCCGTTGTCGAAGAACAGCAGGTTGCCCGCGCCGGGCAGCCCCTTGGGGATGATATGCGCGCCGTGGGCGCCCACAATCTGCCCCACCTTGGCGTCGGGAGTGCCGGGGGAGAAATCCGGCCCCAGGCGCCACACGATGTTGCCGCTCTTACGGTCCACGATGGCCATAAGGTTGGCATCGCGGCAATTGAACAACACGTTGTCCGGGTTGAAAGCCGCGTACTTCACCGGGTCTTCGTCATACCAGCGGTTGGGCCCCACATAGCTGAGGCAGTTGACGTGCAACCAGTCGTAACCGCCGCCGGACTTGGCTGTGGCGACATGGCGTCCGGCCACGGGATTGTCCACGGGCGGATAATTCTGCATGGCGCCGAAGGCGTCCGGCCCGAACCCCAGTTCATCCAAATGGTCCGACGGCTTCCATGACCACACTATCTCGCCCTTGGCATCCACTTCGTAAAAGATGTCGCTGACGAGCTGATGCTCTTTATTGACGCGCTCCACGCGCTCGTTAATGTGGGCGAGCACCAGCGTGACCTCGCCCTGTCCGTCGCTCTGACCGGGCACCGGATAAGGCGGCGTGCCCTTGCGCTGGAAATCGTGATGCTGACGGGCTATCCAGGTTTTGCCGTCCTGAACGGGCTGTCCTTTCACGGCCGGGACCAGTTCGCCTTTGCGAAATTCCCACAGTGTGTTGCCGTCAAAGTCCAGTTCCAGCAGGGCCAGATTGTCCTGCTGCCCTTCCGACCAGGTACCGGGAGACGTCAACAATCGACCGCCGGGCAGCACCTTGTTGGGCATACCGTTGTAACCGGACCATTCCTTGACCAAATTGCCGTTCATATCCACCAGACGGGGAACGTCGCTGCCGATAAGCAGATACCCGCCATAAGCCTTGGTCGGGTCGTACTTGACCGTCCCCGTGGGATAGAGCGAGGGAACAGCCTGAGCGGTTCCGGCCAGCCCCAGCGCGGCCAGGGCGGCCAGGGCGGGCAACCATGTCTTCCGATGACGCATGACACTTCTCCTTTGACGGGTTGAGTGGAATGATGTCCGATTTTTACCGGAAAACGTCGGCCTTCGCCTTTCCTGCACCTGTCGTTCCTTTACAAAAGTTTGCACGGACGATGCGTACTTTAAAATTGTACAATTTTAAAGTTAATCTGCTCTAAACGATGCGGGGCTGCCGACCCGTCCGACAACCCCGCATTGCGCATGAAAGTTTAAGATATAAAGACAATATCATCGCTCAGACATGCCGTCATACCCCATCCGCCGCTATGGCGTTACTTGAATGATATAGGCTCGGTCGGGTTCCAGATATTTGCGGGCCACGGCTTGCAGATCTTCCGGGGTCAACTTTTTCAATTCTTCCAGACGTTGTTTGGCGAAGTCCAGAGGCCGCCCGCGCAGTACGTTGGCGGCCGCCGCGTCGGCCCGACCGGCACGCCGCTGAAGGCTGCGGTAGTAGCCCGCTTCCAGCATGGCTTTGGCCCGGTCCAGAGTGGCCTCGGGCAACAGGTCGTCGCGCAGCCGTCTGGTAATGTCCTCGAAAGCCTGGCGGGCCTGCGGCAAATTTTCCGGCGAGGCTATGACCAAAAAGGCCAAAAAGCCCGTATCCTCACCCGCCCAGTTCACCGGCGAAACTGAATAGCCCAGGCTGCGCTTTTCGCGCAGTTCCTGAAACAGCAGCCCGCCAAAACCGTCCAGGGAGGCGGCCAGCAGACGCAGCGCCGCGCTGTCGGGGTTGGACGTGTCCACAGTGGGGAACAACATCATATAAGCCGCCTGGGCGCGGCCCGGCAGGGTCAGCTTGAGTTCTTCGGCATCGGTCCAGGCCGGAGCCGAGGATTCGACCCGCTTGGCGGAAGGTTCGGGCAGGGCCTTGGCGAAGTCCGTGACGGCGCTTCGATCAAAATCGCCCGCCACGGACAGCACCCAGGGCTGAGCCGCCTGCTTGTGCCAGAAGGCCAGCAGGTCGTCCCGAGTCAGGCGGCTCACACTGTCGGGAGTGCCGTCGACCCGGAGGCCGTAAACGCTGCCGGGGAACAGGAACGAACGCAGGTTACGGCTCATCAGGCCCATGATGTCTTCTTCCTGACTGGCGATGGAGGCCAGATGCTCGCGCTTGACGCGTTCCACATCCTCCTGTCGGAAAGCGGGCTGGGTCAGCACGTCGAGCAGCAGTTCAAACACGTCCTTGCCGTAGCGTGAAGGCGCGTCCAGCCCGAGGGAGAAAGACAAAGCGCCGGCCGCACCGCCCAGGCCGGCGGCCCGATCGGACAAGTAGGCGATAAGTTCGGCGTGGGTCTTGCCCACGGTGCCCGAGGTCAATACGTCGGCCGTCACCGAGGCCAGACCTTCCTTGTCCTTGTCCACGAGCAGATCGCCGCCCGGAAAGATCAGAGTGGCCGACACGTAGGGCAGGCTTGTGTCGGGCAGCAGAATCAAGGTGCGCCCCTGCCCCAGATCCAGCACCTCGGGCTTGAGGGCTTCCTCGTCCTTATCGGCGGCCGAGGCCTTGACGCCGCTCTCCACGGATTGCGCGGCGGCGGGCCAGGCGTCGGCGACGTCCTTGGTCACGCCGGCGACGGTCACGCCGGATTTTTCGGGCGCGAGCACCACCACGGACATGGCCCGGGGGTGCAGCCAGTCGTCGATAACGGCCTGCAACTGCGCACGGTTCACATCACGGATGGTCGTCAGATAATGGCTGCCGTCGGGATCGGACGGATCGGAAAAATAGAGATCGCCGTGGACGTCGGCTATGCCGGATACGGTCTCTTGGGCACGAAGAAAGTTGTCTTCCAAATTAAGTTTGGCGCGTTCGATTTCGGCGTCGCTGAAGTCGGAGGCTTTGACGTTCGCCAGAATGCCCGACAGGTCCCGAAAGAACGCGTCCAGTTTGTCCGCGTCCAGTTGGGCCATAATCGCGAATACTCCCACCCGTTCGAACGACATGGCCGATGCCTGCACGTCGTCCGCCACGGGCTGCTCCAAACGCAGTTTGCGCGCCAGGATTGAAGTATCGTCGCCGCCCAGGATGCGGGCCAGCACGTCGGCCGCGGGCAGCCTCGCCGCGCCCGCGCCGGGCAACGGAAAGACGACGCCGACATAGGCCTTGTTCCACGGGCCCTTCTGCACTTCCACCTGAAGCCCGCGCGCCAGATCGCGGGGGTTATATTTTTCCGCCGCTTCGGCCACGTTGCGGTTGGTGTAACCGCCGAACAGAGTTTCGGCCTCGGCCGCCACGGCGGCGGCCTGGACGTCGCCCGCCACCACCAGCAGCATGTCCCGCGGGTCGTAACGGCGCTCGATATAGGCCCGAATGCTGTCGGGCGTGGCGGCCCGCAGAGTTTGTTCAAGGCCTATGACCGGGCGCTCATAGGGCGTGCCCTTGAGGGCCCCGGCGAAAGTGGCGTGAAGCAGTTTGGTATAGGGATTGTCGCCCCGCTGCTTCATTTCGGCCAGGACTACCTCGCGCTCGGCGTCCAGATCGGCCTGCCTGAGCAACGGATCAAAGGCCAGATCGCGCACCGCTTCCATAGCCGTCTTCCACCGGGCGGCCGGCAGATCGGTCAAATAAATGGTCTGGTCGTAAGACGTGGAGGCGTTGAGATAGCCTCCGGCGCTTTCCAGAGCTTTATCCACGCCCTCGGGGCGGGTTTTGGACCCCTTGAACACCATGTGTTCCAGCAGGTGGCTGATACCGGCCTCCTCCGGACGTTCCCAGGCCGAGCCGGCTTTGACGTACAGCCGCACCGAAGCCAGAGGAAAACGATGATCTTCGCGCACGAGCACGGTCAGTCCGTTTTGCAGGCGAAAGATATTCTGAGCCGGGGCCGCCCCGGCTGAAACGGCGACGCCGAAGGTCAGAAGCGCCGCCACAAGCAGAGATCGGAGAACGGAAGGCATGGAAACTCCTCATAAGACATCACAAGACAAGTCGTTGTCCTCCGCCCGAACGACCGGGGCTCGGGCGGAGAATATGAAAAACAACGTAGGATTTGCCCCCGACTCTGGCAAGTATTGTCACACGGGCCACGACGGCAGGCCGGGGAAAAGCGTCGGGGAAATAAACGGCGTACGGCAGATAATCCCAATCCCTCAGCCCCGCCGAAGTCCAAGCTTATCCGCGACGGGAGTCATGGCTTCAATGGCCAGGGTAAGAAATTCGTCCAGTTCCAAGCCCATGTCCGTACACTGCCGGATGACGGCGCGATTGACGGACGCGGCAAAGGCCTTATCCTTCATTTTCTTTTTGAGGCTGGAGGCCTGCATGCCCTCCATGCCCGTGGGGCGCACCAGGGCCGCCGCCGAGATCAGGCCGGTGACGGTTTCGCCGCAACGCAAGGCTACGTCGAAACGGCCGCTCACGGCGCTGCCGTTGCATTCGGCGTTATGGGCGCGAATGGCCTGCAAGGCCTCGTCGGGCAGCATTCCGACCAGACGTTCGGCGGCGTCCAGGCCGTGCCGCGCCGGGTCGGCCGCGGTACGCGGGTAATCCCAGTCGTGCAGCAACCCGGTAATCCCCCACAGTTCCTCGTCTTCGTCAAAACGGCGGGCCAGGGCGCGCAGGACGGCCTCGCTGGCCAGGGCGTGCTGGACAAGATGGGGTTCGGGCGCGTTTTCTCGCAAGAGTTCCAAGGCTGTATCGCGGTCGATCATGACGCAACTCCTCGAAGGACGGATGGAAGTAACGGTTCCTTATAGTCCGGTTCGGTTCCGAAGGCCAGCGGGCAGGGCAAACGGAGCCGGGCGGAGGCATAAGACGCGTCCGCCCCGACAAACGGGGATGGATATTTGACACCAAACGCCGAATGACCGAAAAGAGACAATTCCTTGCGCAATGCCGGGCGGGAAGATTGCCCTTTCGGCAAAGCCGTGCACAGGACCTGTGGGGAGATTGTCTCTCCCGACGGGGGACCGGGGCCAAGCCCCGTTTCATTCATAACCAGGGGCCGGGCGCGCCCGGCCTTTTTTATCGGACGGACATGAAACAGATACTCGGCATACGCTTCAGCGAATACGGCCAGGTGCTGGCCTGTCGCGGCGCGACGCCCGAGGGCGCGGCCCCGTTCGCCGTGGGCGACGGCGTGATGGTGGACACCGAACGCGGACCGGAATTCGGACGCGTGGTCTGGCAGCGCCCGGCCTCGGGCGATGCGCGGGACCTTGCCCCGTTCCCGGAGGCGGACCCCGCCCTGTCGGAGCCCTCCGCGGCCGAACCGACTCCCCTGCCCGAGGCCCGCGCCGCCACGCCCGAGGAACAAAGGGAAGGCCGGGCCAACGAGGAATTGTCGGCCGAGGCCCGCGTTTTCTGCCGCCGCTGCATCGCGGAACGCGGCTTGGATATGAAGTTGGTGGATGTGGAAACCCAGTTCGATCGCGGCAAAATGATCTTCTATTTCACCGCGCCCACCCGTATCGACTTTCGCGAACTGGTCAAAGACCTGGTGCGCCAGTACCGCACCCGCATCGAACTGCGCCAGATCGGCGTGCGCCACGAAACCCAGATGCTCGGGGCGTTGGGCAACTGCGGCATGGTGTGCTGCTGCCGCCGTTACCTGCGTAAATTCGCGCCCGTGACCATCAAAATGGCCAAAGAACAGAACCTGTTCCTCAACCCGGCCAAAATTTCGGGCATCTGCGGTCGCCTGTTGTGCTGCCTGAGTTACGAGCAGGACAACTACGACGCCTTTCACCGCAGTTGCCCCAAGCTGGGCAAGCGCTACCAGACCGACCTCGGGCCCATGCGCGTGCTGCGCGGCAATATGTTCCGCAACGCCATCGTCGTCCTGCCCGACGGAGGGCAGGAAACCGAGTATTCTCTGGAGGAATGGCAGGAACTCCATCCGCACCGCGCCGAGACGCCACCCCCGGCCGGAAGCCGGGAACAGCGCCCCAATCAGGAGTTGATGGTGGTTTCCGCGGCGCCCGATACCCTGGATGCGGACCTGGCCGAACTTGACCCGGCCGCCGACCCCCGATCGGAAGAAATGCCGACGGCAGCGGAAGCCCGTCCCAAACGCCGACGCCGCCGCAAAACCGGCCCGGATCAGGAACAGCGCGGCGAACGCGCCTCCGACGCGCCGTCCGGCGGTCCCGACGAAAGCTCCGGACGCTGAACCGGCTCCCCCATGACGACGTTTTCTCCCGTGCCTTCCACGCCCGAATCAAACGGCCGGTTCCTTTCACCGAGGAATTACCCTGAGCAGGAGTCTCCCGTGCGCAACTACTACATCACCACCCCCATCTACTACGTCAACGCCCGCCCCCATCTGGGGCACGCGTACACCACCTTTGTGGCCGACGCGCTCAAACGCTTCCACCGCCTGGCCGGAGAAGAGGTCCGCATGCTTACCGGCACGGACGAACACGGAGACAAAATCGTCAAGGCGGCCGCCGCCGCGGGGCAATCTCCGCAGGAATTCGTGGACGGCATTTCCGGCGAATATCAGGCCCTGTGGCCCGAACTCGGCATCGAGTACGACCGCTTCATCCGCACCACCGATCCGGCCCACAAGGCTTCCGTACAGGCCCTGCTGCAACGCATCTACGACAAGGGCGATATTTATTTCGGCGAATACGGCGGCCATTACTGCTTCGGGTGCGAACGCTTCTACACCGAAAAAGAGCTGGTGGACGGCCTGTGCCCGCAGCATCAGACCAAGCCCGAATACATCAGCGAAAAAAATTACTTTTTCAAAATGTCCAAATATCAGGGCTGGCTGAAACAGCACATCCTGGACCATCCCGACTTCATCCGGCCCGAGCGCTACCGCAACGAGGTGCTGTCCATGCTGGACGGCGGGGTGCTGGAGGATTTGTGCATCTCGCGACCCAAGACCCGTCTGACCTGGGGCGTGGAACTGCCCTTCGACCGCGACTATGTGTGCTACGTGTGGTTCGACGCCCTGGCCAACTATATTTCCGCCCTGGGCTGGCCGGACAACGAGGGCGACGCGAACGGCGACTACGCCCGTTTCTGGCCGGGCGAACACCTGGTGGCCAAGGACATCCTCAAGCCCCACGGCGTATTCTGGCCCACCATCCTCAAAGCGGCCGACCTGCCGGTGTACGAACATCTCAACGTGCACGGCTACTGGCTGGTGCGCGACACCAAAATGTCCAAATCCCTGGGCAACGTGGTGGACCCCCGAAAGGCGGCCGCTCATTTCGGCCTGGACGCCTTCCGG
This sequence comes from uncultured Desulfovibrio sp., assembly GCA_900541395.1. Classification (GTDB taxonomy): domain Bacteria; phylum Desulfobacterota; class Desulfovibrionia; order Desulfovibrionales; family Desulfovibrionaceae; genus Mailhella; species Mailhella merdigallinarum. The sequence goes on along the minus strand of UQJT01000002.1, from coordinate 114,311 downwards.
TACTTCCTGCTGCGGGAAATGCACTTCGGAGCCGACGCCTCCTTCTCGGACGAGACCGTGACCACCCGCATCAACGCCGATCTGGCCAACGACCTGGGCAACCTGTTCAGCCGCGTCCTGTCCATGAACGGCAAATACTTCGACGGTAAAGTGCCGCCATTGGGGGCCCCGACGGAGGAAGACGACGTTCTGGCCGAACTGACCGACGCCGCCGCGGCCAACTACGTGCAATTGTTCCGCCAGGTACGTTTTTCCCAGGCCCTGGAAGCCCTGTGGGAACCCGTCCGGGCCATGAACAAGTATGTGGACGCCCAGGCCCCCTGGACTCTGTTCAAGGAAGGGAACACGGAGCGGCTGGGCACGGTGGTGCGCACGCTGCTGGAAGCCATGTACAAAGTGGCCCGGCTGCTGTGGCCGGTCATGCCGTCCGCTTCCGCCGCCATGCAGGAACAGTTGGGGCGGCCGTTGCGTCCCGAAGCCTTCCGGCCCGAGGCCCTGGACGATTTGCTGCAGTGCCGGGTGCATCTGCGCAGCGGCGCGGACATCGCCCGCGCATCCAATCTCTTCCCTCGTCTGGATATGCCCGCGCCCCAGCCCGCTCCGACCAAACCTGAAAAAGCCGAACAGACGGCCGCGCCCAAAACGGCCCCGGCCTCCTCCTCCGCTCCGACCGGGACCGATCGGGACGAAGTCAAGGCGCCCATCGAATACGCCGACTTTCAAAAGCTTGACCTGCGCGTGGGCACCATCCTGGCGGCCGAACGGCATCCCAACGCGGATAAGCTGCTGCGCTTCGACGTGGACCTGGGCGAGGACAAACCCCGGCAAATCGTGTCGGGCATCGCCGCCTTTTTCCAGCCTGAAAGCCTGGTGGGCAAGCAGGTCGTGGTGGTGGCCAACCTGCCTCCGCGCAAACTGCGCGGCCTGGAATCGCAGGGCATGATCCTCACCGCCGAATGGGAGGGAGGACTGGCGCTGCTCACCGCGCCCGCGCCCGACGGTTCCACGATCAGTTGACCTGACGGAACGACGTGTCTTGCTTTTAAGCCCGCGAACGCCTGTTCGCGGGCTTTGTTTTTCGATGTTGCGAATAAACCGGTCGACCCTCATTTTCCCATCGCAGACGGTATGCGCTTGTTTCCGTCCCGCTTCCTCCGTCGCGCTATTCTCATGAGGCGCTCTTGACGGCTGTAACGAACGCATTATCTGAAAACAATACAGTACAATGTTCGAGGAGGCTCTCTCATGGCCAAGGCCAAAACGCACCAGTTCCGCGCGGAAACGCGCAAGGTACTCAATATTCTCACCCATTCTCTGTATACCAATCGGGAAATCTTTCTGCGCGAACTGCTCTCCAACGCCTCGGACGCGCTGGAAAAGGCGCGCTTTCTTCAGAACAAGGGCGAAAGCGTGCGCGACGCCGATCTGCCGTTGGAGATCCGCATCACGGCCGACAAAGAGGCCGACATGCTTATCGTAACCGATACCGGCGTGGGGATGACCGAACAGGAAATGATCGACAACCTGGGCACCATCGCCAAGTCGGGTTCGGAACAGTTCCTGCGCGAACGCGAGGCGGAACGGGCCGACGGTGAGGATGCTCGGGACAAAACGGCCGAAGCGGCCGAGCGGGCTTCGGAGGACGAAGCCCCGACCGACGAAAGCGACGCCAAGGAAAACGAGGGCGGCCGCTCCGACGCCACGCAGATCATCGGCCATTTCGGGGTGGGCTTTTACTCGGTGTTCATGGTGGCGGACAAGGTGGAAGTTGTTTCGGTGGCAGCCCGGGGCGACGGCACTCCCCACGTATGGACCTCGGACGGCACGGGCAGTTTTTCCGTCAAGGCCCTGGAGGGCGACGAGGCGCGAAACTTCAAACGAGGCACCGTCATCAAGGCCCATCTCAAGGACGACGCCAAAGAATTTCTGGAAAAGTACCGTCTCGAATCCATCATTCGCGGGCACTCCAACTTCCTGCCTTTTCCCATTCTGCTGGAGGGCGAGCGCGTCAACACCACGCCCGCCCTGTGGCGTGAGCCCAAGTTCTCCATCACCAAGGAGCAGTACGACGAATTTTACAAATTCCTCAGCTACGATTCCAAGCCGCCTCTGGACATTATCCATCTGTCGGTGGACGCCCCCGTCCAGTTCACGGCGTTGCTCTTTATTCCCGACACGGCCCAGGATTATTTTCATGACCGGAAGGATGAATGGGGCCTGGATCTCTATGTGCGCCGGGTACTCATCGAGCGCTCCAACAGCGAACTCATTCCCAATTATCTGGCCTTCCTGAAGGGCGTGGTGGATACCGAGGACCTGCCCCTCAATATTTCACGCGAGACTCTCCAGGAAAATGTGGTGCTGCGTAAAATATCGCAGACCATCGTCAAGCAGGTGCTCACCCATCTGGAGCGCATGGCCGCCGCGGACAAAGACAAGTACGAAGCCTTCTGGAAGCTGCACGGCCGCTATTTCAAATTCGCGTTCAACGACTATATGAACCGCGACCGCGTGGCCCCGCTGCTGCGCTTCCCGTCCTCGGCCACCGAAGACGATCACGTGACCAGCCTGGATGACTACCTGAGCCGGGCCAAGTCGGGCCAGAAGGAAATCTGGTACGTGACCGCGCCCACCCGCGAAGCGGCCAAGGTCAATCCTCATCTGGAACGCTTCCGCCGCAAGGGGGTGGAAGTGCTCTACCTGCTGGAGGCCGTGGACGAATTCGCCCTGGAAAGCCTCATGGAGTATAAGGGGCATCCTTTCAAGAGCGTGGAGCAGGCCGCCGCCGACGCTCTGGACGAATTGCCGGATACCGGCGAAACCGAGCCTAAGGCCGAGCCCCTGTCCGACGACGACAAGGCGGCTTTTGAGCGGTTGGTGGACAAGATACGCGCCATTCTGGGCGATCAGATCAAGGAAGTCCGCGTATCCGACCGCCTGAGCGGCAGCCCGGCCTGCCTGGCGTCGCCCGACGGCGTATCGTCCTCCATGGAAAAACTCATGCGCGTCATGCAGAAAAGCGACGGCATCCCCCGGAAGATTCTGGAGCTGAACCCCGATCATCCGCTCATGCGCGCCCTGTTGCGCATCCACAAGACCAACCCCGACGATCCCTTGCTGACCGACATCGTCAACAACCTGTACGACAATACCCTGCTCCTTGACGGTTACCTCAACGACCCCTATTCCATGGCCGATCGCTCCCTTAAACTTCTGAACGAAGCCGCTACATGGTATGCGGACTTAAGAAAGCTGTAGAAAATCCGCAGCCGACGGATAGGGGGCTTGCGGCTCGTCCCTCCCTGGGGGAAGAGGTTACGGAAAAGGGTTTCTCGGCTCCGCCGTTTTGTCGACTCCACTTTTCCCCCTGAGGGGGGAGGTTTCAAACCGCAAAGGAACTTTTGATGAATTACGATCTGCTGCTGCACATCGACAGCGACGATCCCAAGGTGCTGAATCTGGCCTTTAATAATGCGGCCAACTACAAGAACGGCCTGCCCGGCGAAAGTTTCCGCATGGTGCTGGTGGCCAACGGCCCCGCAGTCAGGCTGTTTACCAGGGAACACGCCGATCTGGCGGCGCGGGGCGCGGAGCTGACGAGCATGGGACTGGATATCCGTCTGTGCGCCAACGCTCTCAAAAGCAACGACATCTCATCCGACGCCTTGTGGCCCGGCTGCCGTGTGGTACCCGCCGGGGTGGTGGAAATCGTGCATCTTCAGCGCGAAGGTTTCGCCTATATCAAACCGTAGGCGCAAAATCAGCGCATGAAACACAGGGCCTCGAATGCAGGCCGATACCGTCGGCAGTTCCAAACATGCAGGCGGTATCGCTTGTCCGAGCTCTTCCCGCCCGTCATCCCGTCGCCCGTCGGACACGACGCTCGGCCTTCTTCGAGAAGCCGAGGAAGCCGTTACTCCTCAAACAGGGCCAGCAGTTCACCCACGGGGCGACGGTCTGCTCCTCGGCAACTGATGCTGCGGGAAACGGCGAAACGGGCAAGGCGCGCCCCGGCGTACAACTCGCGCACGGCGTCCGTATCATGATTGCTGATTAAAACGGGTATGCCCGCGCGGGCGGCCTCGCGCGCCAGGCGGGCCAAGTCGACCTGATCGGCCCAGGTAAAAGAACAGCCCGCATAGGCCGTGAAATCGGCGGTGGCGGACAGAGGGGCGTAAGGAGGGTCGGCGTAGACCACGTCTCCCGGCCGCAGGCGTCGGAAGGTTTCGCGAAAATCCGATGCGGCGAATTCGGCTTTGCGGGCGCGGAGCGCAAAGCTCCGCAATTCCCGCTCGGGAAAATACGGGGCCCGATAGCGGCCGAAGGGCACGTTGTAAGCTCCCGCCGCGTTGTAGCGCACCAGACCGTTGTAGGCATGGCGGTTGAGATACAGCAGCAGGGCGGCGCGTTCACCGGGCTCGGAAGCGGCGTTGAATCGGGCCCTCAACGCGTAAAACGCTTCCGGCGTGTTGGTTTCCGGTGTGAACAGAGGACGACAACGCGCAAGAAACGCCTCGCCCTCCCCCTCGACAACACGATACAAAGCCACCAGATCGGGGTTGACGTCGGCCGCCAGGATATGAGGGTGCGGGGCATTGAGCCAGACCGCCCCCGAACCGACAAAAGGCTCCACCAGCCGGGGTCCGGCGGGCAAAGCCTCCAGGATGCGGGGCAGCAACCGATATTTGCCGCCCGCCCATTTCAGAAACGGGCGACAAAAATCCGTCCCGGCCGGGCGGGAAGAAGGCAGGGGCACGCGCTCAGCCGAGGGGCTTGAACGCCTTTTTGCCCGCGCCGCACACCGGACACTTCCAATCGTCGGGCAAATCTTCGAACTTGACGCCCTTGGAGATGTGTCCCTTGCGATCGCCGCGATCAGGATCGTAAATATAGCCGCAATTGGACGTCTGACACTGCCACATATCTTTAGGTTCGGACATGGCGTACTCCTTGGAGCAAAGGTGGCCGCCCGTTGCCTCTCCGAATCCGAAGGACAAGGGACGCGTAAAAAACGGGGTTCGCTTAAACGTTATGACGGGCGGTCGGGGAAGGCCCGACCGCCCGTCATATCGAGAAGTATTATTCGTGCTTCAGACGCTCGAAATAGGCCTGGGGATGCGCACAGGCCGGGCAGGTGGCCGGGGCTTCCGCGCCTTCGTAGATAAAGCCGCAGTTCAGGCAACGCCACACAATCTTATCGGGCGAGTTGAACACGCTGCCGTTTTTGATGGCGTCGGCGAAGGCCAGGAAGCGTTTTTCGTGATGGGCTTCGGCCACGGCGATATTACGCATGACGGCGGCGATTTCGTCAAAGCCCTCTTCGTCGGCCACCTTGGCGAACTCAGGATACATTTCGGTGTGCTCATGATTTTCACCGGCGGCGGCGGCCAGCAGATTGTCACGAGTGGTGGCGATGACGCCGGCGGGGAAGGAGCCCGAAATTTCCACGTCGCCGCCTTCCAGGAACTTGAACAGACGCTTGGCGTGTTCTTTCTCCTGATTGGCGATTTCTTCAAAGGCCTGAGCCATTTCGACGTAGCCGTCCTTCTTGGCCTGACCGGCGAAGTAGGAATAACGGTTGCGGGCCTGGGACTCGCCGGCAAACGCGGTGAGGATGTTCTTTTCGGTACGGGTGCCTTTCAGCGATTTCATGAAGATGCTCCTGTATAATGAGGTGGAACGGGGCAGAAGTCCGCCCGCGCCGGTTCATGACGAGCCGACGTTCATTCCGAATCTACGCCGGGGGCGGGGTAAAAACAAGGAGGGGGAAAAAGCCCCCATGAGGAGGCTCTTACCCCCCCCCGCGCGAAGTCTGCAAAAACTTCAGTTGCGCGGGGCGGCGCATTCATCGCACAGGCCGTCGTATTCCACACGGGCGGCGCTTATGGTAAAACCGTCCACATGCAGTCCGGTCACGTCGGGTTCGCCGTCCGTGATCATTTCGGCCGGCACGTCGGCCACGCGGCCGCAGTTCACGCAACGCACATGCCGATGGGGCGCGATATTGCCGTCGAAACGGCGCATGGCCCCGGCGGTTTCCAGTTTGCGCACCTCGTGCGAGGCGGCCAGAAGGTCAAGGTTGCGATATACGGTGCCGAGGCTGATATGGGGCATGCGCTCGCGCACCTTGGAATACAGCTCGTCGGCCGTGGGATGGGTGTGCAGCTTGCGCAGCTCTTCCAGAATAATCATGCGCTGACGCGTCATGCGAGTCTGGGGCTGAGGCATGGAGAACTCCTGATGACAACGGCGGACAGTCCGGTATGGACATTTCCTTTCAGTAAAAATTACCAATAGCATATCGATCTGTCAACAGCCGCGCCGGAGAAAATCGCGGCGAGCCCGGCCGCGCCACCTCCCTTCGACTTCCCGTTCATCGAAACGTCACCATCCTCGGCGGCAGGCGCCCGCGCCGATATTTGCGCTTTTTAGCGCCCGTATTCCGGTCTGCGCGATATAACATTGACAGGAATCACGCGGGCCGGGTAATATGCAATGTTATCCCTTACCAGGATTGCCCGACGCCGACGCCGGGGCGGTCCATACCTCTTTCGAAGGAGGCATCATGAGTCTCTCCAGGCGCGATTTTGTCAAACTCTGTTCGGGCACGGTGGCCGGCTACGGGATTTCCCGCATGTTCCACCCCGCCGTCCGGCAGGCTTTGGCCGAAACCCTGACGGGCGAACGCCCCCCCGTCTTCTGGCTGCAGGGACAGGGTTGCACGGGGTGCTCCGTGTCGCTGCTCAACAGCACCCATCCGGCCATTGCCGACGTGCTGCTTCAGATTATCAGCCTCGACTTCCACCCCACCCTCATGGCCGACGAAGGCGAACCCGCCATCAACTATATGAGAAGGGTAGCCAGGGAAAAGCAGGGCCAGTTCTTTCTGGTGGTCGAAGGCGCGGTTCCCGTCGAGCAGGACGGGCGGTACTGCGTGATCGGCGAGGCCGATCACAAGGAACTCACCCTGGAAGGCACCTTGCGCGAAATGGGACCTAACGCCGCCGCCGTGCTGGCCGTGGGCACCTGCGCCGCTTACGGCGGCATCCCGGCCGCTCACGGTTCAGTGACCGGAGCTATGGGCGTGCGCGATTTCTTCCAGTCCGCAGGCATTCAGACGCCGGTAGTCAATATTCCCGGCTGTCCGCCCCATCCCGACTGGATCGTGGGCACTCTGCTGGTGGCGCTCGACTTCATCAAGCAGAAGGGCCTCGCCGACGGCCTGGCCGAGGTGTTGCCCCTGCTCGACGACGACGGCCGCCCCACCCCCTTCTACGGCGCCAATACCCACGAAAATTGTCCCTACCTCTATTTGTTCGACGAAGGCACCATGGCCGAAGTCATCACCGACAAAAACGGTTGCCGCTACGACCTGGGCTGCAAGGGGCCGAACTCCATGTGCGACTCCCCCACCCGGCGCTGGAACGGCAAAGTCAACTGGTGCATCGAAAATGCGGTGTGCATCGGTTGCGTTCAGCCCGATTTTCCGGACGGCCAGTCCCCCTTCTATGAAAGCTGATTGAGCGGAGGAATGTTATGTCCCAGCAAATGACCATCGCCATCGATCCGGTCACCCGTATCGAGGGCCATCTCAAAGCCTCCGTGGTCGTGGAAGGCGGCAAGGTGGTGGACGCCCACCTGACCGGCGGCATGTACCGCGGCTTCGAGACCATACTCAAGGGCCGCGACCCGCGCGACGCCTCGCAGATCACCCAGCGCATCTGCGGCGTGTGCCCGGTGTCGCACGCTCTGGCCTCCAGCATGGCCCTGGAAAAGGCCGCCGATATCCGGCCGCCCCACAACGGCCGCATTACGCGCAATCTCATGCAGGGCGCCAACTACCTGCAGTCCCATATCCTCAGCTTTTATCATCTGGCGGGGCAGGACTTCATTCAGGGGCCGGACGCCGCGCCCTTCGTGCCGCGCTACGCCAACCCCGATCTGCGTCTCGACGCCAAGATCAACGCGGTGGGCGTGGACGAATATCTCGAAGCCCTCAACGTCCGCCGCACCTGCCATGAAATGGTGGCGCTGTTCGGCGGCCGCATGCCCCATGTCCAGGGCATTCTGGCCGGGGGCACGGCGGCCAAGCCCAGCAAGGAACAGATCGCGGATTACGCTTCCCGCTTCGAGGGCGTGCGCGCCTTTGTGGAAGAAAAGTATCTGCCCATCGTGTATCTGGTGGCCTCGCAGTATAAAGACCTGTGCGACATGGGGCCCGGCTACGCCACGGCTCTGTGCATGGGCGTATTCCCCCTCAACGACGAAGGGCTGGAGCATATTTTCATGCCCGGCGCCTACTACAACGGCGAGGACCATCCCTTCGATCCCATGAAGGTGGTGGAATACGTCAAATACTCGTGGTTCGCCGACGACACCACCGGCCGCCTGTTCACCGAGGGCGACACCGTGGTCGATCTGGACAAGCCCGACGCCTACAGCTTTTCCAAGGCTCCCCGTTACGACGGCCACGCCATGGAAGTGGGGCCCCACGCCCGGATGTGGGTCAACAATACCGAACTGTCCCCGGTGGGCAAAAAATTGGCCAAGGAATACTTCGGCATTACGGCCAATACCACCCGCGACCTGGGCGAACGTTTCGTGTTCTCCATCATGGGCCGCCATCTGGCCCGCGCCGAGGAAGCCTACGTGGTGGTCAAGGCCGTGCAGCAGTGGCTGACCGAAGTGGAGCCCGACGGCGACACCTATACCAGCTTTGAAGTGCCCCAGGAAGGCGAAGGCTTCGCCTTTACCGAAGCGCCCCGTGGTTCGCTCCTGCACTACACCAGCATCAAGGGCGGCAAAATCGACAATTACCAGATTCTGCCCGCCACTCTGTGGAACTGCTGCCCCCGCGACGACATGGGCAATCGCGGTCCCGTGGAACAGGCTCTCATCGGCGTGGCCGTGCCCGAAACAGGCAGCCCCGTCAACGTCGGTAGACTCATCCGGGCCTTTGACCCGTGACTGGGCTGTGCCGTGCACGTGCTGCACGCTGAAGACAATTCCGTCACCGAAATCAAGCTCGACACCATCTGAAACGTGAAGGGGGAGGCTCCGCCTTCCCCGAGGCTGCCGATAAAGTCGGCAGCCTCGAAAATTGCGAGTAGGTCGCGGTTTGGACGCGCCGTTAAACGAGCGATTTTCGCGCCTTCTCGTCAAGCCGCTTTGCGGCTTGACGGCACAAACGCCGCAAAGCGGGGTTTGTCATCAGGCTGAGCAAGGGGAATTATTCCTCCTGCACTTTTTATCGAGCCGCGCGGGCCTTGAGACGCAACGGGTTGCCGTCATCGACGGCCAATCGCGTCTCAAAGCCCGCGCGGCTTTATAATGGGGTCCGGGGAACATTATGCTCCCCGGCGGGGTGCGGGGCGGCGCCCCACTTTTATCTAGAGCATTTTGCTTTTGAAATTGTCCAATTTCAAAAGCGGCGCTGCCGTCATTTCGCCTGAAAAGCGTGGTTTTCAGGCTCATTCGGCGCGGGCGGCCGCTTCCGCGGCCGCCGGAGCGGTTGCCGTTTTCAACAGCAAACCGCTCTAGAGCAGATTAACTTTAACATTGTACAATTTAAAGTTTGAGACACGCTCGCTTCAGCCCCCAACAGCGCCAAGGAATGGCGCTTATGCCTTCGCGGCGACCGCCCGCTCCGCTGTCGGAAGACATGTTCAAGCCGAAAATGCTCTAAAACGCCGTCCAGCCGCCGTCGGTGGCCACGACGGAGCCGGTCATATGAGAGGCATCGTCCGAGGCGAGGAAAAGGATGGAGGCGGCCTGCTCCTCGGCTGTCAGTTCCCGGCCCAGCAGAGTTTTGTGCTTGAGAGTTCCGGCATGGGGCACGATGCGGGGGTCCACACCCTCACGGGCGGTCTCTTCCATACGGCGGCGGGCCAGGACGGCGGATTCCTCGAACATGGGGGTGTGCGTGGCCGCCGGGTTGACCGAATTGACGCGAATATCGTGCGAGGCGTAGTCAACGGCCAGGCTTTTGGTCAGGCCGTTGACCGCGTGCTTGGCCGCCACGTAGGCGGGATTGCCCGGCAAGCCGGTCAGCCCGCCGATGGATCCGTTGTTGACGATGACTCCGCCGTCGCCCTGCTGCAGGAACTGACGCAGCTCATATTTACAGGCGTAAAAAACACTGAGAAAATTGTCGGTCAGACAGCGTTCCATGTCTTCCCGAGTCAGTTCATGAGCAGGAAGCAAATCGCCCCGCATCCCGGCGTTATTCACGGCAATATCCAAACGGCCGAAACGGGCCGCAGTCTGCCGGACCATAAGGGATGCGCTCTCCTCCACGGACAGGTCGAGCTGCATGAACACGGCCTCGCCCCCGGCGGCGCGCACCTCGGCCAGGGTTTCCAGGCCCTCGACCTCCCGTTTGTCCACCAGGGCCAGACGGGCTCCTTCACGGGCGGCCCGCAGGGCCGTGGCCCGGCCTATACCCCGGGCCGCGCCGGTGATCAGCATCACCTTGTTTTGAAATCGATCTTTGTAAAACGCTTTCATATGCCGTCGTCTCCTGCCCTCTACTGTGCCCCAGGATGCGGCGAGACGACACGATAATCAGGCGCTTTCGACCTAGAGCATTTTGCTTTTGAAATTGTCCCATTTCAAAAGCGGCGCTGCCGTCATTTCGCCTGAAAAGCGTGGTTTTCAGGCTCATTCGGCGCGGGCGGCCGCTCCCGCGGCCGCCGGAGCGGTTGCCGTTTTCAACAGCAAACCGCTCTAGAGCCCGTTCCAAAGAGCTTTTTCCGGAGGGACTTATCTGAAGGGCTGCCGGTTCACGATCGATTTTTTTTTTAACCAATGTTGCCCCAAAGGCGACCCGTGTTCCACACGGGCCGAAGGCAGGCTTCGACCAGCGTCGGCTACGCTTGCGCCTTCGGCGCCTTAACCTGGCGTTTTTCCGTTTCAAATACGGCGATAGAGCCAACCGAAAAAAGCAGCCTCATTCAAAAGGATATGGCGACGGGACGACGACGATCGAAAATCAGATGTTCGTGGAAGCCGTGAGCACGGGCGGCGGCCTCCAGGACATGGAACTCGCTCCCGATGGTATCCGCGGCATGGGAATCCGAACCAAAGGTGACGGTTACGCCCGCCGCGGCGGCCAGCTTCAGAATGGCGGGGGCGGGATGGGCTTCGCGATAGGCCCGACGCAGCCCGGCGGACGATAGTTCCATAGCCACGCCCGCGTCGACCATAGCCATCAGGGCGCGTTCCACCCGACGCAGACTTTCCGGTTTTTTCAGCCAGCGGTGGAAGCTGTCGAACGAATGCAGCTTGATAAAATCGGGATGAGCCACTACATCCACCAGCCCGGAGGCGGCCATGTCCGCCATCTCTTCATAATAAGCGTCATAGCGGGCAAAACGGGCGGTCTCGCCGTCGTTCCAGTCGCCCGAACCGATGCTGAACAGGCCCAGGTAGTGCAGGCCGCCGATGACGTAGTCGAAGGGATACGCGGCCACCAGCGTCTCCATGAAGTCCCGCCGGGACGGAATCCAGTCCAGTTCCATGCCGAACAGCACCTTGGGCCGCGTGGCCGTACGCCGCAGTTCCATAACTTCACGGGCGTATTCCGGAAACACTCCGCTCAGATCGCCGTGGCGGTACAGGCCGCAGGCATACCCCGAGGGCAGCGGGGAATGCTCGGAAAAACCGAACCACTCCAGGTCCGTTTTTTGCGCCGCCGCGAACATCTCGACAGTAGTGGCCGCGCCGTGGGAATACCAGGTGTGGTTATGCAGGTCCGCCCGAATCATGCCGCCTCCCGAAGTGGTGTGAGGTCCACCTTACCCCGGCCCGCTCCGGCTGCCAAGGGCGGCCGTTTTTTCAATCCGGAACCGCCTCCGGGCCGATCCAGTTCAACACCTCGCCCCGGGAGGGAACACGGCCGGAGCACATGATTTTGCCGTCGATCACAACGGCGGGCGTGGACAGAACCCCGAGGGCCATTATCTCCCGAAAATCCGTTATCTTTTCCATCGAAACCACGCCGCCCGCCGCCTGCACGGCATCCTTAACCACGGTTTCCGCCTCTTTGCATTTGGCGCAACCGGGGCCGAGAACCTTTATCACCATAGTTCCCCCTTTTTATTCTAAACTTTCTTACCCTATACGGAATAACGACATATTGAACAGCCAACCCGTCAACGTAAAAAAAATCAACAATATTCCCAGAAAAACGCCCAACAGCTTCCAGCGCATGACCTGCTTGAGCATAAGCGCTTCCGGCAGACTGGCCGCCACGGTACTCATACAGAAGGCCAACGTCGTGCCCAGGGGTACCCCCTTGAGCAGCAGACTTTCCATCACCGGCACAATCCCCGTGACATTGGTATACAGGGGAATGCCCACGGCCACGGCCAACGGCACCGACCACCACTGACCGGCTCCCAGATGCTCCGTCAGCCATTCCTGCGGCACGTACCCATGCAGCAGCGCGCCCAGGCCCACCCCCAGCACCACCCAACGCCAGACCCTGCGAAATACGGCGCGGGTTTCGGACCAGGCGAACGCGTGCCGTTCTTCCAGCCCCGGACGGGGGCTTTCGCCCATTCCGGCCAAAACCGGGGCGGGCTCGCCGCTCACGGCCCCCAGGACAAAGGGTTGCAACCAGCGTTCCGCATGCAGCGCATCCATGAGCAGCCCGCCGACCATGCCCGCGAGGATGCCCACCGTCACATACAGCAGGGTGAACTTCCAGCCCAACAGCCCCCACAACAGGACTACGGCGATTTCATTGACCAGGGGCGAGGTAATCAGAAATGCCAGAGTGACGCCCAAGGGAATACGGGCCATGATGAACCCCATAAACAGGGGAATGCTGGAACAGGAACAAAAGGGCGTAACCGCCCCGAACCCCGCCCCCAACGCATAGCCGATACCGCGCCCGCGCCCGGCCAGATAGTCCCGAACCCGCTCGACGCGCATCCCGGCCCGCAACCACCCGACGACGTAGACCATGAATACCAGCAGCAACAGTATCTTGGCCGTGTCGTAGACAAAGAATCGAACGGCCTCCCCCGCCGGAGCGGCAGCATCAAGGGCCAACAGTTCAAAAGCGACCCAATGCGCAAAAGGGACAAGCCCGCTATAGGCCGCTCCCCACAGGGCAAAGGCGCTCAAGCCCAAAACCGCATACCGTACTTTGCTCACGCCCGACGCGCGCGGTGACGCTGAGCATTGCCCGCAATACGGTGCGGAGCGCGGAGCGTCGGCCTCTTTCACAGCTAGATCGGGGCGGCATGGAGACATGGCTTCATCCTCATTATTTGTCTTTTTGGCAAATAAGCCAATAAAGAGTCGAAAAAAAATTACGCCTGGTCCAGCATTTCCATCTGAGAGAGCGCGCGCCGTTCCACCAGTTCTCCGGTGCACTGCAAAAAAGTGTCCAGACAACACAGAGTCAGACGGTAATAGATGCTGGTCCCTCGCTTTTCCGCAGATACGACGCCCGCCTCTCGCAACACGGCCAGGTGCTTGGAGATGGTGGACATATCATCCCCCACCAAAGCCTGAAGCTCGCACACGCATTTTTCACCCTCGCGCAGGGCATCAACCATGAGCAGACGGCTGGGATGTCCCAATGCCTTGAAAATACGGGCCTGGGCCGCGATATACCGTTTACGCCGTTCCATCCTTCATTCCTTGGTTTTTTGGCAAAATAGCCTTGTTAAAAATTTCCGTCAAGCGAAAACGCCGCTTGACGCGTACTTCCTATCCGCTTCTTCCGATATGAAACAGACGGGATAAGCGCCGCCTTGCTTTTTCCGATATGGACCGACGCCATCCGACGAAAAATCGGCCCCCGCCAAAACGGACGCTCTTGCCGACAGGGGCCGGAAGGGCTAATTCTTTTCGGTCCCCGTCCGGGTCGTCTCGATTCCGCGCGCCCGGCCTCCGTTCTCTTGCACCAGCCCCTCCAAGGAAATGCCATGTCCAAAGACTACGATCCCCGCATGCACAGCGCCGAACACGTGCTCAACGGCGTCATGATGCGCCGTTACGGCTGCCCCCGCTGTTTTTCCACCCACATCAATCCCAAAAAATCCAAGGTGGACTTCCACTTTCCGCATGATCTGACGGATGAGGACGTTCGCGCCGTGGAGGCCGAAGTCAACGCCGTACTGGCCCGACATCTGGACGTGACGGCATTGCCCATGCCTCGTGACGAGGCGGCGCGGCGCTTCAATCTGTCCCGCCTGCCCGACAGCGCGGGCGATACCCTGCGCATTGTGTACGTGGGCGACCCGGCCGATCCGGCCGACGCCTGCCCCTGCATCGGCGAACACGTGGCCAACACGGCCGAATGCGGTCGCTTTGTCTGGGTGTCGCACCAATGGGATGCCGTGGAAGGCGGCGTGCTGCGAGTGCGTTTCAAGGTCGAAAATCAAGCGTAACCATCAAAGGGCGCTCTCCTTAAGGAGAGCGCCCTTTGATGTCCCGGCTCAATCCGGTTCTTTAGAGCATTTTGCCATTGAAATGCTTTACGGAGTCGGTAAGGCGGGACTTCCGCTCTCCTTATCCGTAAAGCGCTTCATGCCGACGGCCTGGGGCGCCGCGACGCCGGAGGCGGAAACCTCCGAAGCAGAAACTGTACCTCGGGCGGCGATATTTTTAATAAAACATGCTGGTACACCGAAACATCTAGAGCATTTTGCTTTTGAAATTGTCCAATTTCAAAAGCGGCGCTGCCGTCATTTCGCCTGAAAAGCGTGGTTTTCAGACTCATTCGGCGCGGGCGTCCGCTCCCGCGGCCGCCAGAGCGCTTGCTCTTTTCAACAGCAAACCGCTCTAAAATTTCGGTGCACCAGCCGCCATGCGGAAGCATGACACGGCGGCGCAGCCGCCGTGAATGAGCCGAAAACCGCGTTTTTCGGCGAATGTTCTTGCCACAAAATACGAAGTATTTTGCGTTATGCAGTGCTAGAAGGCCTGTCCCATAGAAAACTCAAAGCGACCGCCGCTGCGCTTTTTACCGTCCACATTCTTGGCCAGCGGGAAGCCGTAAGCAAAGCGTAAATCTCCCATCGGCGAGCGCCAACGCAATTCAAGCCCCGCGGAGTAATATACTTTGTCAAAGAAATCCTGATACTTGGAGTCGGTACTTACGCCCACGTCGAAGAACGGCACCAACGAGAGGCCCATATCGGGCTTGAAGGCCCAGATATATTCAAAGTTGGCGTAGCCCATGCGGTCCGACCCGATGCTTTCCCCGGTTTTGGGATCGCGCGGGGATACGTCTTCCAACGAGTAGCCGCGCAGGCTGTTCATCCCCCCCAGGTAGAAGCGTTCAAAGGCGGGAACGATTTTGCTGGAGTTGCGGTATACCGCCCCGGCCGCGGCGCGGGCGTGGAGCACATTGGTTTCGTTGAGGCCGTAAAAGAAGCCCCACTCCACAATGGGTTTGACAAAGTTGTCGTCGCCGCCGAGGCCGCCGCCCCCATAGTCCACAAAAATACTGGACTTGGTGCCGCGCGTGGGATTGGTGGCGCTGTTGGTGGTGTCGCGGCTGACGCCCGCGCTGAGCACGCTGGCCCAGTTGTCGCCCTCGTAGTCACGAATGGAGGGAGCGGCCCACTTCGACATATTGCTCAACTGATAGAAATCCAGCCGGTATCCCCAACTGAGCAAGGTGTATTCGCCGAGGGGGTAACTGAAACGTATCTGAGACCCCACGGTGCGCTTGTCGAACTCCGTCCACTCCTCGTCGATGGCATAAACGTTGATCCCGAGGCCGAGGTCGGTGTTGTACAGGCGAGGATTGATGAAGGACATATCCAGCGAGCTTTCGCGCCCGGAGAAATAGCCCTGCAGGCCGAGCTGGTACCCGCGTCCGAACAGATTGGATTCGCGGATACCCGCCGACACCCCGAACTTGTCGTAGGTGGAGTAACCGAACCCGGCGCTGAGCATGCCGGTGTTGGCCTCCTTGACCCCCACCTTCAGGTCCACCTCGCCGGGCACGCCGGTGGGCACCAGTTGCGGGTTCACTTCCTCAAAGTAACGAAGTTTGTCCAGGCGTTCGGTGGAGCGGCGCAGTTTTTCGCCGCTGAACTGCTGCCCGTCGGCCAAACGCAATTCGCGCAGAATCACGTTGTCGCGGGTTTTGGTGTTGCCTTCCAGCTCTACCCGGCGCACGTACACCTTGTCTTTGGGGGTAAGCTGATAATAGATGTCGACCACGCCTTCCTCGGGGTGGGTGTCGGTATCCACCGTCACGTCGGCGAAAGCATAGCCGTAATCGGCGTACAGATCGGTCAGCCGCCTGACGTCTTCCTGCATGGTTTCCAGCGAGAAGTACTGATTCTTTTCCTTCTGCTCGTCGAGCCTGATCAGATCGAGCAGACGCTCTTCGGTATCGATGAGATCGCCCCGGAAGCCGATTTCGCCCAGCTTGTAGCGGGCTCCTTCGCGCACGCGGTAGATGACGCGTATCCCATCGTCTTCATATTGCACTTCCGGCGCGGAAACCTGAGCGTCGATATACCCCTGGTTGACCAGATAGGCCTGGATGGCCTGGGCGTCACGGTCCAACAGGTCTTCCTTAAGCACTCCCGACCCGGTGAACCATGACAGCAGAGACCGTTTCTTTAGGGCCAGGTAACCTTCCAGATCCTTGCGCCGCACGTCCTGAAGGCCTTCGATGTCCACGGCCTTGATATACAGCTTGTTGCCCTCGTCGACATTGAGGATCAGGGCGGCCGACGCGCCGTCGGGACGGGGCAGCACCTGGTAGGAAACCTCGGCCAGGTAATACCCTTTTTTCCGGTACAGTTCGGCAATTTTCTGGAGATCGTCGGCCAGCAGTTTTTCGTTGAGCACTGTGCCGGTGCGGGAACTCATGGCCTCGGTGATGTCCCCGATTTTCACCGCGTCGGACCCCTCCACGCGCACATCGTCGATACGGGGCTTTTCCGCCACGGTGAACACCAGAACCTTACCTTGTCCGCTTTCCTCAATATCGGCGGACACATCGCTGAAATATCCCATATCCCAGACGCGGCGCACATCCTCGTCGATATCGTCCACATTGACGGCGTCGCCCTTGCGGGTATTCAGCCGTACCAGCACACGATCGGGGTCGATCAGGCGCAGGCCCCGAATCTGAATATCGGCCAGGGAATCCTTGTTCGTGGCTCCGGCAAAGGCCTGCTCCGCCAGTTCGTCCAGGGCGGCGGGAAGTTCGAGCACCGTCGCCTTTTCCGCGTAATAGGGACGCACGGCCGGAGCCGTCGCGTCCACCAGGCGCACGTCCAGACTGAAGCTGTCGCCCACCTGACTGAAAGAACCGAACACGGCGTAGTCCGCCCGCGCGCTTTTGGCCAGGGAGCGGGCTTTGGCCGGATCGCGGGTGACGGTCTGCCCGGCCACGCGCCGGGTTTCGGCGGCGGAAAGGACGCGAAAACCCGCGGCCGAGAATCTCTGACGCAACAAAGCGGGCAGGTCGGCCTCCATCCGCCGGGCCAGATCCGGAGACGCGTTGACGGCAAAAGGCAGCACCAACAGCGTGGGGCTTTTGGCCGCCGCGACGGGCGCGGCCTGGGCCGCCGACACGCCGCCCGCCCACAGGCACAGGCTCAACGCCGGAAGGATCAGGGCGAAAGCTCCGCGTTGCAGGAGGCAATGGGCTCTAGACAGGATTCTGTTCATACAGTTCTCCGGATCGCAATTCGAGACTGCGCCCCATGCGGGCCGCCAACTCCCGGTTGTGCGTCACCACCACCAAGGTCATGCCCAGGTTGCGGTTCAGCTCCAGCAACAGGTTCACCACCAGTTCGCCGGTGTTGCCGTCCAGGTTGCCCGTGGGCTCGTCGGCCAGCAGGACCTTGGGTTCCAGCAGCGTGGCCCGGGCGATGGCCGCCCGCTGGCGTTCGCCGCCGGATAATGTTGTTACACTGTGATCACGCCGCTCGGCAAGTCCCACGCGCTCCAGCGCGCTTTCCGCCAGATGCAGCGCCCGCCCCTTCGCCATGCCGCCGATAATGGCCTGCATGGCCACGTTTTCCACGGTGGTGAATTCGGGCAGCAAATGATGGAACTGGAACACGAATCCCAGTTCGCGGTTGCGGAAGGCGGCTGCCTCGGCGGGGCTCAGCCCGGCCAGATTACGCCCCTCAAACAGCACCGAGCCCGCGCTGGGACTGTCCAGAGCGCCCAAAATGTGCAGCAGGGTGGACTTTCCCGACCCCGAAGCGCCTACAACGGCCAGGGATTCCCCGGCCCGCACCGTCAAATCCACGCCGCGCAAAATGGTCAGCGCGCCGGCCGGACCGGTCACGGTTTTTTCCACGCCCTGCGCCAGGTACTGGATATCGGAGGAGGCTGGTTTGCGGCGTTTCATATCACTCGTAGCGCAGGGCTTCGGCGGGTACCAGCCGAGCCGCCTGCCGCGCCGGATAAATGGTGGCGAGAAAGCACATGACCAGGGCGACGACGCCGATGAGCACGGTATCGGGCACGCTGATCAGGATGGGCAGCTTATCCATGGGATAAACGCCCGCGGGCAGTTGGATGAACTGATACTTTTTGAGCAGCCAGGCCAGGCTGAGGCCCAGAATATAGCCCAAGCCCGTGCCTACCGCGCCGATGATGGCACCTTGCAGCATGAACATGCGACGTATGGCGCGGGCCGTGGCCCCCATAGACATCAGGATGGCTATGTCTCGTGTTTTTTCCATGACCAGCATGACCAGCGAGGTGATGATGGAGAAAGACCCCACCAGGATGACCATGGCCAGTACGATAAACATGCCGATACGTTCCAGTTGAAGCGCGGCGAACAATCCGGCGTTGAGCTCCATCCAGTTGCGGGTGTAAAACGGCGGCCCCAACTCGGCCTCGATGGCCTGCCCCACCTCGGAAGCGGCATAGGGATCGCGGGTGAAAACCTCAATACCCGAAATACGTCCCGAAGGCAGCCCCATGAGATCCTGTGAGGCCTCCAGGGACACGTAGGCCAGGCGGCTGTCGTAATCCGTCATGCCCGACTTGAAGACGCCCACCACCCGGAACGGCTTGATCTTGGGGGCAAATCCCGCCGTGGTGCGCTGCCCCGCCGGGGACATAAGATTGATGCGGCTGCCCACCTTCAACTGAAAACGATCGGCCAGGTCCTTGCCCACCAGGATGCCGGGCGCACCCTCGCCGGAGGCCAGCTCCGCCGCGTCGCCCGCGTACAGATCGTGGATCAGAGGCAACGCCTCGCCCGCCTGGGCCGGATCGATCCCCCGCAACACCAGGCCCGTGGCCCCGCGCGGGGTGGACAACAGCACTTCGGTATACAAATAGGGAGTGGCGGCCCTGACGCCGGGCACGGCCTTGATCCGGTCCAAATACGGGGTCGCGCCCTCTCCTCCATCCGGAGGGTCAAAGGCGGACGGGGCGGACGCCATAACCATCACGTGGGAATTGGAGCCCAGGATGCGGTCGCGGATGTCGGTGGTAAAACCGTTGTAGACGCCCATGACCACCACCAGCGCGGCCACCCCTATGGCCACCCCCAGCACCGACATGAGCGAAATGACCGAAATGAACGTCTGCTTGCGCCGGGATACCAGGTAGCGCGACGCAATAAAGAGTTCAAAGGACATAATCCGGCGGCCCCCTAGACTTCCGGCCGGAGCAGGGGGAAGAACAGCACTTCGCGGATGGAGGGCGAATCGGTCAGCAGCATGACCAGGCGGTCGATCCCCACGCCCTGTCCGGCCGTGGGCGGCATGCCGTATTCCAAAGCCCGCAGATAATCTTCGTCAAGGGGATTGGCTTCCTCGTCCCCGGCGGCCTTGGCCGCCATCTGATCCTCGAAGCGACAGCGCTGATCCACGGGATCGTTGAGTTCGGAAAAGGCGTTGGCCATTTCGCCGCCGCAAATGAACAGTTCGAAACGATCCGTCAGTTCGGGGTTGTCGTCGTTGCGCCGGGCCAGGGGGGAAATCTCCGCCGGATAGAAATAGATGAAGGTGGGCTGGATGAGTTTGGGCTCCACATCCAGATCGAACAGTTTGGCCTGCAATTTGCCCAGGCCTTCGTTGTCCACTTCCTTTTCGCCCCGGGCCTTGAGGTAATCACGCAACGCCGAAGCGTTGTTGTAGAACTCGGGTTTGTGGCCGCCCACTTCCTCCAGAGAATCGTGGAAGGTGAGACGCCGCCAGCAGCCGGGCGTAAGATTGATTTCCTGCCCCTGGTAGGTAATCACCGTGCCCCCGCACACTTCAAGCGCGATGTGGGCGAACAGTTGTTCCGTAAAGTCCATGAGATCGCGGAACGTGGCGTAGGCCCAGTAGAATTCGCACATGGTGAATTCGGGGTTGTGGCGGGTATCCGTGCCTTCGTTGCGGAACGACCGGTTGATTTCAAATACCTTTTCCAGTCCGCCCACGATGAGTCGCTTGAGATAGAGTTCGGGCGCGATGCGCAGGTACAGTTCGATGTCCAGCGCGTTGTGATGGGTCACAAAGGGACGGGCCGCGGCGCCCCCGGCCAGGGGGTGCATCATGGGCGTTTCCACTTCCATGAAGCCGTGCAGTTCCATAAAGCGACGAAATTCGCGCACGATGCGCGAGCGCTTGCGGAAAATGTCGCGGGCCCGGGGATTGACGATGAGGTCCACGTAGCGCTGACGATAGCGCAGCTCCACGTTGGTCAGACCGTAATGCTTGTCGGGCAGGGGGCGAAAGGACTTGGACAAAAGCCGCACCGAATCGCACTTGAGGGTGAGTTCGCCCGTTTTCGTGCGGAACAGAGCGCCCGTGACGCCTACGATATCGCCCACATCGAGCTTTTTGAACACCTTGAAGGCGTCGTCGCCCAGGGCGGCACGTTCGGCATAGCACTGGATGCGGCCGCTGCGATCCTGCAGATGAAAAAAGATGACCTTGCCGAAAGAGCGTGACGAAACCATGCGCCCGGCCAGGGAGAAGCGGGCGTCCACGGACTCCAACTCCTCGGCGCTGCACGCTTCGTACTCGGCGCGTACGGCGCCCGCGTCGTCCCGTTTGTCGAAATCGTTGGGGAACAGAGGAACGCCCGCGTCGAGCAGCTCGCAGGACTTGACCACGCAGTTTTTGATCACCTCGTTCAATTCGCCGTGTTCGGCGAAGCTTTCCAGCATGGGCATGAAATAGGCGGCATGATCCGACTGGGTGGCAAGTTTGACCGGTTTGCGTGCTTTCGTCTGGTTGCTCACGGGAAATTCTCCGTCCGGAAAAAGAAATCGGGCGTCGCGCGACCGCAACTACGCCGTGTTGCAAAGTAATGGGCGTAAGTCAATTACGCTGGCGCGTCAAGTCCGGCGGGCGGCAGCCGGGCTCGTCTTGAAAAGCGGCCTCGAGCGGCGTGCCGAAGCGGATCGCGGGGGCCGGGGGCAGAGACGACCGTTACAGGCGTCCCACCTCGTCGGCAATGCGCAGGCACAGTTCGGCGCGATTGAGCGTATACAGGTGCACGCCCGGCGCCCCGCCGTCGAGCAAACGCCTGATCTGATCCACGGCAAACGCCAGACCCGCTTCCTTGACGGCTTCGGTGCCGCCTTTGTCGTGGGCTTCCTCCAGTTGCAGATACAGCTTGCCGGGGATGTTGGCTCCGCACATGGACAGGGTGCGCCGGATGGAGGCCAGGCTTTGGATGGGCAGCACGCCGGGGATAATCGGCGCATCCACTCCATGTTCGTGCAGATGGTCCGCCAGGGCGAAATACTCACGACTGTCGAAAAAGAGTTGCGTCACCACCAGGTCGGCCCCGGCCCTGATTTTATGCACAAGGTGGTCCCGGTCGCTGCGAAAACTGGGGGATTCGGGATGCGGAGCGGGGTAGGCGGCCACTCCCACGCCGAAACCGGGCCGTTCCTCCCGCGTGAAGCGCACCAAATCCTCGGCGTGACGGAAAGCTCCCTCGTTCCAGTCCGGTCCGGCATCGCGCGGCTTGTCGCCGCGCAGAGCCATGACGTTGTCGATGCCCGCCTCCCGAAAACCGTCCAGCGCCCCGGCCAGACTGCCCGCCGTGGCTCCCACGCAGGTCAGGTGCGGCATGGGTTCCAACCCGTAATCACGCTTGAGGCGCGAGGCTATATCCAGGGTATAGGACCGCGTGGACCCGCCCGCTCCGCACGTCACCGACGCGAAAAGAGGATCGAGCGATTTGAGGCGCTCCACAATGCCGAAAAAAGCGGGCCACTCCGCCGGGTCCTTGGGCGGGAAAAATTCGAGGGAATAAAAAGGACCTTTGCGCGCTTCCAGGGCCTGGCGAATCTTCATGAAGTATCTCCTCTCTCCTGCGGATGGCGGGACCGCCGCGACGGACGGCCATAATTCAGTATATCCGAATAACTTGATACGTCAAGCCGCTTTCCGCTTTTACCCGCGGCGGTCGCATCTCAGGCCTCCGCCCCGGGCTTTGTCCGACGGCTTGAAGGCTACCCCGCCTTGAGCAGCATGGCGCCCGCCGCCACCAGGGCCACGGCCGCCGCGCGCAGACGCGAAAAACGTTCCCCCAGGAACAGAACGGCCAACAGCATGCCGAAGACCACCGAGGTTTCGCGCAGGGCGGCGACCAGGGCGATGGGAGCCGCGCTCATGGCCCAGATGGCGATGCCGTAAGACCCCAACCCGCACAGACCTCCGCCGAGGCTCGGCAACGCCCGTTTGCGCGCGTAGCGCAGATAATCCCGGCCGGACCGGGCCAGAACCACGGCATGCAGCGGGAAGATGTTGAGCACGAAAATCCAGCAGGCGTAACCGACGCTGTCGCCGCTTCTCTGCCCGCCGAAACCGTCCGACAAGGTATAGCCCATAATGATAAAAGCCGTGCGCAGGACCAACCACAGGCCGTGACGACCCAGTCGGGACGGTCCCCCCTGCAAGGCCAGGCAGGCAATGCCGGAACAAATGGCCAGCAGGCCGCCCCAGCCTGCCGGCGACAGAGAGGTCCCGAGCGAAACCATAGCCACGGCAGTGAACAGCGGCGCGCTGCCGCGCATAATGGTATAGCCCACGGACAGATCGACGACCTTATAAACCTCGGCTATGCTGACGTAATAGGCGAGATGGCAACAGCAGGACAGGCCCAGAAAAGGCCAGGCCGCCGAGGCCGGAAAAGACAGAAAGGGCACGAGACACAAGGCTCCCAGGCCGCCGCCCAGGGCGTTCAGGGCCGACTCGTACAGTTTGTTTTCGCCGCCTTTGACAATGGTGTTCCACGTGGCATGCAGCAGAGCCGCAAAAAGAACCAGCAAGGCTATATGCGCGGGCACGGACGGACTCCCGAAAAGCCCCCCGACGGGGAATGAGAACGGCAACGGAAAACGCCCGTCCGGAAGCGGCAGGGCGGCCGGAAAGTCTTTTTCCACCGCAAAGGGGATGCCGTCAACGACGGGCCGCGGTTTATTCGGCATTCGTCATTGGCCGTTCGGATAGGCATCGTGCCCCCTATGCGGGACGAGCGACGCGCGCCCTCTCATGCTCCGCGCGTCGCCGACGACTACTCCATGACGCGGGGTTTGCCATCAGTCCGGGGCGCTGCATTCGCAGCGCCGTCAGGGCAGCCGCACAACATACGTCTGCTCTGCCGTCGGATCGGACAACGCTTGCGCCCCGCCCGCATTCCGGCGTATAGGAGAACCATGTGGAAATACTGGCGCATCCTGCTGTTGTCGCTGACTCTGTCGGCCGCTCAGCCCCCGCTGCTCCCGCCGCAAGACGCGGCGGCCGGAGAACTTTCGTCGCCGGAGACCGCGGAAACCGAAGCGGGCCACGCTCTGAACTGGGCCAACCTGGCGGACGGCCTGGATCTGGCGTTTCTGGTCGAGCCCGAGGAGGGCCAGGTTCCCGTGCGGGTGACGGCGTTGCGTCTGGACCCCGATCATTATGAATTTTCACTGCACAGCGTCGTCTGGGACGGCCCGACCGCCCTCAGTATAGAAAAATGGGCCGAAACCCTGAATTTGACGGCGGCCGTCAACGCGGGCATGTACCTGCCCGACGGCAAAACCAACACCGGATATATGCGTCGTGGAAAGGACCTCAACAACAGCCGCATCGCGTCCCGCTACGGCGGTTTTTTCGTATGCGGCCCCCGTCGGGAGGGCTTGCCGGCGGCCGCCGTGCTGGATCGTTCCGTGGACGATTGGGAAACGTTGCTGCCCGATTACGACGTGGCGGTTCAAAACTTCCGCCTGTTCGGCCCGGGCGGAGCGCAGGTCTGGCCCGAGAACGGCCCCGTCCATGCCGTGGCCGCCGTGGCCCAGGATGAGGACGGCAATATTCTGTTCCTGCACTGCCGCGAAGCCGTCAGCGTCCATCGCTTTGTCGACGTGCTCAACGCCCACCCCGACCTGCGCCTGCGCGCCGCCATCTATGTGGAGGGCGGCAGTCAGGCAGCCATGACGCTGCGCCTGCCCGGACGCAACGCCACCTGGGCCGGACGCAACGCCGCTTCGTTGTTTCTGGGAGGCGAGGACGGCCGCAGCCCCCTGCCCAACATCATCGGGGCGCGCCCCCGGGAATAGGGCACCCATACCGCCGCCATCCGCAAGGCTTCTTCGTCTCACGCTCCCTTCCCGCCCAAAGCATGCCGCGATTGAAAATATCCGCCGCCGACCAGTACCCTGTTCCACACCCGCAGGTTTCGCGCCTGAAGCGGTCAATCGGCCGCCGAAACGGAATGCTTCAGGGCTTTGGTGGCGAAGTATTTGGGGCAGTAGGCGCATAGAGGGTCATCCGAGTCCGGGCCGTCCACATCCTCGTAAAAGCCCGTGATGCGGAACCCTGCGGCCAGTTGGCCGCCGATAAGAGCTTCCAGAGTATGGCTGTGCTCCACGGGTCGGTCGTCGCGCTCCGCGGCGCTCCCCTCTTCCCCCCGCTCGTCCAGAGAAGAGAAAGGCAGACGGTTGGCCACCCGCAGCACGCCTCTGTCCCAATCTCCGCCGTGGAAGATATAGATATGCGGATGGGGCGCCGCGAACAGCAGACCGCCGCCGGGAGCGAGCACCCGGAAACATTCGCGGAACACGGGCAGAGCGTCGGGAATATAGGTGACGGACACCGGGTTGAAGACCAGATCGAAACTTGCGTCCGCAAAACGGGACAAATCCCCCATATGCCCTTGCTCCAGGCGCAGGCGCAGCCCTTCGCGTTCCGCCACCAGCCGGTCGCGCTCCAACTGCGCGGGCGTCAGATCGAGCACGGTAACGTCCGCGCCCGCCGCCGCCATCAGGGGGGCCTGCTGCCCGCCCCCACAGGCCAGGCACAGCACGCGCGCCCCGGCCAGCGAAGAGGGCAGCCAGCCTGCGGGCAAAGAACGGGTGGGCGTCAGTCGCACCGCGTCCAGGCCTCCCCTCCGGGCTGCGCTCACCAATTCCGGCCCCACGGGCCGCGTCCACGCGCAGCCCTTTGCCGCCAGGCGTTCCCAGGCCCGCCGGTTCCGAGCGAGGATATCCGCTTCACGCATATCCGACCCCGCATCCCGGCCGACGACGCTCAATCCGCGGACGCGGGCCGCACGGCAGGTTCACCCTGGCGGTCAAGACCGGGATGGATTTCCCCGATGGCCACGTACAGACGAGACAGAGCGGTGAGATAATCCGTTTTGGCCGAAATAAGCGACAGTTCGGCCGTGGCCAGATCGGACTGGGCGGTGAGCAGATCGAGGTTGGTGCCCAGTTGCAGTTCATAGCGCATCTTGGCGTCGTTGTACGACTCCTGGGCGCTGGCCACCGAGCGTTCGGCCACCGCGATCATGCGCTTGGCATCCTGGGCGTTGAGCAGGTACGACTTGACCTCGTAGGCGGAATCGTTGAAGGCCGCTTGCAACTGCGCTTCCAGAGCGGCGATCTGGGATGCGGCCTGCTTGGTGTTGAACCAGCGCTTCCCCGATGTGAAAAGATCCCAGGTGGCGGTCAGCCCCGCCTGCCATTCGCTGTAGCCCGTGGGGGAGTAACGGCTGCCCGCCGCGTCGGCGCGGCTGCCCGAGGTGCTCCAGTTGAGGGCTGCCGAAAGTTTGGGGTAGAACGAACTGCGGGTGATGCCCAGGTCCTTTTCCGCAATTTCCACGGATTTTTGGGCCATCAGCAAATCCGGCCGCTGACGGAAGGCCAGTTCCAGACACTCTTCCAGGCCCAGATCAAAGGGAACGGTCTGCAAATCGCCCACGTAGTCGGTGGGAGCGTCCACGGGCAGGTTGAGCAGAGTATTGAGTTGGGCGCGATAAATATCGCGCGCGTTTTCATTCTGGATCAGCGTGGCTTCGGTGCGGGTCACGTCCAGTTCGGCCTGGAGCACATCCAACCGGGGACGCGCCCCCACGTTGTAGGAGGCCCGGGCCAGGGCCAACTGAGCGCGGGCGCGCTCCAGCGAGCGTTCGGTACTGCGGATGTTCTCCTGGGCCTTGAGATAGGCCAGAAACTGGGCCTGCACCTGGGCCACGATGTTCAGCCGGGTGTTGTCCAGTTGCAGAACCTGGTTGTCTTTCTGCAGAGCGGCTTTTTGATAGGTGTTGAGCAGATTGAAGCCGGTGAACAGCGGCTGCGAGGCGCCCACCGACCAGGCGTAGGCATTGTGCTCATGCCGCGAAGGGCGGTCTTCGTTGTAGCGGGTGTAAGAGTATGTCGAACTCACGCTGGGCCCGAAGGAGCTGCGGGCGGCCTTGCGGCCGGACTCGGCGGCGTCCACGGACTGCCGCGAACTTTCCACGCCGGGGTTGGACTCCAGCGCCTGGCGTACAGCTTCATCCATAGTATAGGTGGCGGCCCGCGCGGGCAGGGGGGCGAGCAACGCGCCTGCAAGAGCCGCGGCGCAAAGACGATACCAAACCATGAGAGTCTCCCTTGGCGAAGAATGCTGAACGTTGGCGAAATCAATGCGACCGAAGCCGCCGACGGCTGAAAACAACCCCGATCGCGCGCGGCGGGCGGACCGTCTCCGGCGCGGAAAACCCCGGACACAAGAGGCCTGAAGCCGTTTTTCTCATAGCGTAAAGTGGGTTGCCTGTCCACGTCGGGAAGGCATGGACAGGGCTCCGGCAACACTTTGCAATATTTTTGTGCCCTATTTTTTCGTTGCATCCAAGGCCGCCCGCGCTTATGACGGACAGGAAAACATAACGCGTCGGAACACCGGCGGCTTTCCTTTCGGCCCTATTTCGGAGCATTCATGGAATACAGCGTTTTTTCCCTTTTCCTCAACGCGACCTTGCTGGTCAAGCTGATCATGGGACTGCTCGTCTGCCTGTCCATCTACAGCTGGGCCATCATCATCGGTAAATGGGTCACTCTGCATTCAGCCCACGGCAAGGCATCGGAAGGCCTGGAGCGGTTCGAGAACGCCCGCGACCTGCGCCAGGCGGTGCAGAGCCTGGGCGGCGACCCCTCGTCCCCTCTGTACGCCGTGGCTCAGCAGGGCGTGTTGGAATTCAACCGTTCCAAAGAGGCCGGAGCCTCCGAGGAAGTGGTGGTGGACAACGTGCGCCGCGCCCTGCACCAGGGCGTCGGCATGGAGCTCGGCCGTCTCAACCGTTCGCTCTCGGTCCTGGCTACGGCCGCCAACACCGCCCCCTTCATCGGCCTGTTCGGCACGGTATGGGGCATTATGAATTCGTTTCACGCCATCGGCCTCATGAAGTCCGCCTCGCTGGCCACCGTGGCCCCCGGCATCTCCGAGGCCCTGATCGCCACGGCCATCGGCTTGGCGGTGGCGATTCCGGCCACCATCGCCTACAATCTGTTTCTGGGCAGACTGGGCGGCATAGAAACCCTGCTGGTCAACTTCGCGGGGGCCTTCCTGAACCGTGTCCAGCGCGAAATCAACGTCCAGCGCGGAACGCCCCGCGCGGCGGACTCCTCCTACTAGGACCGCGACATGGGCGCTTCCGTCGGCAAAAAAGGCTTTGTTTCCGAAATCAATGTGACGCCGTTCGTGGATGTCATGCTGGTTTTGCTCATCATTTTCATGGTCACGGCCCCCATGATGGACCAGGGTCTGGACGTGGATCTGCCCCAGACCAAGCAGGTGGATACACTGCCCACGGATTCCGATCATCTGGTGCTGACCATCAACCGTGACGGCACCATGTTCCTCGACAAGTACGAGGTGCGCCCGGACGAGCTGGAAACCCGGCTCGGCCTGCTGGTGCGCGACAAAGGCCGGGCTCTGTTCCTCAGGGCCGACCAAAGCGTGCCCTACGGCGTGGTGGTGGACGTTATGGGCCGGGTCAAGGCGGCGGGCATCGACCGACTTGGCGTCATCGCTCTGCCCGACAACGAATCGGCGTCCGGCGAAACTCCGGCCGCCCGGTAAACCGGGTTTTCCGTCCGTCCCGTCCCTTTCCGGATCTTTATGCGCATCGGCAGTTTTCTTCTTTCCTTCCTGCTCCACCTGACCGTGCTGGCCGTCGCGCTGTTCTGGCCCGACGGCGAGCCCCCGGCGGATCTCACGCGGCCGGTCTACCAGGTAAGCCTGGTCATGGGCGACCCCGGCGGAGAAAATCTGGCCTCGGCCGTACTGGGACCGCGCCCGCCGGCTACGACCGAACCCGGCGCGCCGGCCACCCTGGCCGCTCCCGCCGTTCCGGACGCTCGTCGGACGGCGCCGGAACTGGCGGCGCCCTCCACGGACGCCGCCGCTCCTCCTCAGGCCGCGCCCGTTCCTCAACCGGCGTCCGTGCCCACCGCGCTTCCGGCCGAACAGCCCGTCTCCGTGCCGCAACCGCCTCTTCCCACCCGGCAGGACGCGCCTCAGGCGCCCCAACCGGTCCTGCCCTCGCGGCCGGTGGAAATAGCCGAGGCCGAGCAGCCCGACCGGGAAAAAGAAGCGCCCAAACAACCCGATCCGCAGCCGCAACCTCCCCGGGAACCGGAAAAAAAGCCTGAAACTCCGCCCGAGCAGCCCAAACCGGAAGAACCCCGGCAAGAACCTCCTCCGCCCCCCCGGGACGAACCGAAGCAGGAAGAGCCGAAGGAACAACCCAAGCCCGAGACTCCCAAGCCGCCCAAGCAGCCGGACAAAGCGGCCACGCCCAAAAAACCGGCCTCGTCGGGCGGTTCGGCCGCGGCCAGTGCCCTGGCCGACCTGCAAAAGCAGAGCGGCGGAGGCTCGGCCGCCTCGCGCGCCCTGGCCGATCTGGAAAAACAGGACGGCCGCGTCGGCGTGGGCGGAGGCGGAGGCGTGGGCGACGGGCCCGGCGGAGGCGGCCTGTATGACGTCTATGTCGGGCAGGTCATGCTGCTGGTTCAATCCCATTGGAGCCTGCCCACATATTCACGCGAAAATCTGGTGGTGCAGGTGCGTATCGTACAGGACGCTTCGGGCCATATTCAGGACTGCCGGATCGTGCGCTCGTCCGGACGCAACGATGTGGACGCCTCGGCGGTCAACGCCGTGCTCCGCGCCAAGCAGTTGCCTCCGCCTCCCACGCCCGAACAGCAGGAACTGATCATCACCTTCAATACTCAGGATATGGGAGGGCGCTGAGCCCCTATCCAGACCGCAAACCACGGGCGCCTCGGCGCGCCCGCCATCGGGACTTGCCCCGTGCCCCCCAAAACGTGTAAGGTGGGGCTCAGCACATCCCTTCATCCGGAGGCCACACTATGTTCCCGACGCTTCAGCCCCTTCATCTCCTTGCGCCGGCGCTCGTCGTGAGTTGCCTGACGGCCGCGCCCGCCTTCGCCGTTGCGGTCAGCGCCGACACCAACGGGGGATACGGCGCTCAAGTGATGGACATCATCCTTGCCAACTGGACCAGACCCGCAGGCGCCACGGGCTCCACATCGGTCATCGTGCGCATCACCAACGACGGCAGACCGTTTTCCTGCGAACTGCGCAAAAGTTCGGGCAATCCCAACGTGGACGACGCGGTGTGCATGGCCGTGGCCAAAGCCGGCATCTTTCCGCCCGCGCCTTACGCCGCTCCGGCCGAAGTGGCTCTGACCTTCGTCTACGACGACGGAGGCGCCGGCGCCCCCGCGGCTCCGGCCTCCGACCAGACTCCGCCCAAATCCTACGCCGACACACTGATGGACAACGCCCGGCCCTATATCACTCTGCCCGAGGGGCTCAAGGGTGAATACAGCGCCACCGTGCGTCTGCTGGTTCAACCCGACGGCACCCTGGCCGAATACAAGATGGAAAAACCCTCCGGCTCCAGCGCCTTTGACGCCGCCGTGCTCCGCGCCCTGCTGCAACCGGGCGTCATCACCCTGCCCCCCGAGGGCAAGGAACAAAACGTCTATCTGACCTTTTCCCTGTCCGGCCAATAAGTCCGGGGCGTTTTTATCACAGCGCTTTCCGCGCGGCCGGTCTATTCTGGGCCGGGCGGACGCGATTGCCGTTCCCCCCCGTCCGCAGTCCGCCGTCAAGGAAACGTTATGCGCCGATCGCTGCTTGTTCCGTGCCTTCTGCTTTTTTTCTCGGCCGTCGCGCGGCCGGGCCTTGCGACCGCGGCCGACGCCGCTCCGGCGGTTTCGGTCGCGAATTCCGCAGCCGCCGCTTCGGAACAGGCCTCCGTGGAAACGGTGCAAAGCGTGTGGGACAGCCTTATGCAGGGAAACCTGCAGGACCTGGCCGACATCCGCGCCAAGGCGGACGATCTGCTGGCCCGACTGCCCGGTCTCGGCGCCGCCCTGAACAAGAGCGTCAACGACATTGACGAGGAATTCCGCAAACTGGCCGCCATAGCCCAGGTCAGCCGCAGCATGCCCGCCGAGCTGACTGTGGTGACCGAACGCACGCGTCGTCTGCTTGAACGTCTGGACAGCCAAACAGCCCCTCTGGAAGATGCCCTGGCCGCCCTCACCGGCCGCCTGGACGAACTGACCGCTCTGGAGGTCGACGCCACAGACCCCGCCGGGGCCGCCATGCAGCGCTTCCGCGCCGATCTGGACGCCACCCGCCGGAAAATCACCCAGCTTCAGACCACCGTCGCCCGCTCCCTGGCTCCGGCCCGCTCCCTGCGCGCCGACATGGAAGCTCAGCAGGAACGGATGCAGAAGGCCATGCCCACCCTGTGGCGCGACTACTATCTGTCGGCGGCGGGCAAGCTGTTCGATCCGGCCAGTTGGTCGGCGGAACTGACCCGTCTGCAAACCATCGACGAAGTGTTGTCCTTGCGTCTGAGCACGGAAATCCCCCAGACCTGGCAGGAATGGCTGTTTGTGCTGGTGCGCGTGATAGTGGTCATGGCTCCGCTGGCTGTCCTGCTCTATCTGTCGCGTCGGGCGGCGGCCCGCGCGCCCGATCCGATACGCGACGGCTGGCTGCGCATCGTGCGCAACAGCGCCTTCTGGCTCATCCTGGGGCTCGGTTTGCACTACGCGGCCTGGAGCAACGGCAAGATGTACCAGATTGTGGCCTCATTCGGCACCATGAGCCTATGCTGGGGCCAGATGACCCTGGCCTGGGATCTGCACGCCTTCGGTCATCCGGATCAGTCGCGCCTATCGCCCCTGTGGCCCATGTTTCTGCCCATGCTGGTGGGAATGGTGCTTTTGTATTTCGATCCCTTTCCCCTGTTTCTGGCGGCGGCCTGGCTGACGGCCCAGGCTTTCATCCTGCGCCGCCTGCACACCCTGCCCAAGCCGGAGGAAGGCCTGCCCAGGCTGCTGCTCCAGGGCTTCACCGTGGTGGGCTGGCTCAGCCTGTTGCTCACCCTGTTCGGCTTTGCCCGCTTGTCCATCCTGTTGTGCATGCTCTATACGGCGCTGGCCGTATGCGTCCAGCAGGACGTGGCCCTGGTGCGGGTAGGCAACATGGTGGACCAGTATCTGCCCAAGGAAGGCGGCCGGGGCATCGCGGCCGGTCTGCTGCTGGCCCTCGTCCTGCCCGCCGCGCTGTTGGTGGCCACCCTGGCCCCCACCTTGTGGATTCTGGCCTACCCGGGCGGAGCCTATCTGCTCCAGCACGTGGCGAGCATGGGCTTCAACGTGGGCGCGGTGTCCTTCAACGCCATCCAGGTGGTAAGCATCTTCATCGCCTTCTACCTGACGCGTTCGCTGATCACCGTGGGCCGTACCTTTCTGGACGGTATCCGCCGCCAGGGCGTGCAACTGGATTCGACCCTGGTGGGCCCTTTTCAGACCGCCTACACCTATTTTCTGTGGGCCCTGTTCGCCCTGTACGTGCTCAGTTCGCTGGGCTTCAGCCTGACCAGTCTGACCGTGGTGGCCGGGGGCCTCAGCGTCGGCGTGGGGTTCGGCATGCAGAACATCGTGCAGAACTTCATCAGCGGCCTCATGGTTATTTTCGGCCAGATTATCCGTGAGGGCGACGTGGTGGAGGTATCGAACATTACGGGCACGGTACGCCGGGTGAATATCCGCTCCACCCAGGTGGAAACTTTCGATAACGCCACGGTGTTCATCCCCAACTCGCAGTTTTTGTCCAACACCTTCACCAACTGGACCCACAACGGTCGTATGGTCCGAC
The DNA here is from genome assembly GCA_900541395.1 of uncultured Desulfovibrio sp. GTDB lineage: Bacteria > Desulfobacterota > Desulfovibrionia > Desulfovibrionales > Desulfovibrionaceae > Mailhella > Mailhella merdigallinarum. Next base: position 81,894 of record UQJT01000002.1, on the reverse strand, counting down.
GCGAGGTGGCGGTGGGCGTGGCCTACGGGTCGGATATGGCCCTGGCCATGAAGCTGCTCACCCAGGCCGCCCTGGAGCATCCCAAAGTGCTCCGCTACCCTGAGCCTCTGGTTTTCTTTACCGATTTTGCGGCCAGTTCGCTCAACCTGCTGTTGCGCTACTGGGTGGCCAACATCGATCACGGCATGACCACCATGACCGACATCCGTCTGCGCATCAACGAACTGTATGCGGAGCACGACATCGAAATCTCTTTCCCGCAGCTTGACGTGCATATCCGCGACCAGGCCGCTCCCACGGAGGAAGGAAACGGAGCAAGCGCCGACGGCGGGCTTCAACATCCGACGGACAAGCCGGACGCGAACAACGCGCCGAGCCCCGCGCAACCGACCGCCCGACTCTGACCGAAAGTCTCCCGGCGCAGCCCCCGCGTTTCCGGCTCCGCTTCCGTTCCTTTCATCGGTGACCCGCATCCGGCGTTGCGCCCCGGTTGAAATGGTCGAGACGGGAGGGAAGGTCGGCTCTTCGGCCCCCGAGGGCCGTATGGCCGTCACGAGTTTGTCGCCCGACAGACATGATATTGTCGCACTCTCTCCCTTGTCTTCGGTTAACCTCTTGCTTCGCACGGTTTATGCTGAGGTCGCCCACCTGAAGGAGGTCACCCGTGCCCAAGGCCAAAACGTCCGCGCCCAAAACTTCCGGACCGGAAGCGCGCTGTACCGATGAGGAAAAGCGTGAACTGACCTGCCCCGATTTCTATATCAACCGGGAAATCAACTGGCTGGATTTCAACGCCCGGGTGCTGGAAGAAGCCACGGACCCCCGCCGTCCTCTTTTGGAACAAGTCAAGTTCCTGGCTATTTTCCACAACAATCTGGACGAATTTTTCATGGTGCGGGTGGCCAATATCCTGCATCAGTACCGCAACGGCGTCGCCGCCACCGCCCCGGACGGCATGAGCCCGGCCCGACAACTGGCGGAAATACGGCGGCGCGCGCTCCAACTGCTGGAGCGCGCCCAGGACCATTGGCGCAAAAAGCTGGCCCCCCAGTTGCGGGAACGAGGCGTGCGTCTGGTGCGTTACAAGGAACTTTCGCAAAAACAAAAGCGCATTCTGGACGGCTATTTTCAAAACGAAATCTATCCGGTGCTCACCCCTCAGGCCATTGATCCGGCCCATCCCTTTCCCACCATTTCCAATATTTCGCTCAACTTTCTGGTTCAACTGAAGGACGATCTGGGGGTAACCCGTTTCGCCCGCCTGAAATGTCCGGGCAATCTGTCGCGCTTTGTGTTCATCCCCCGCAACAAGGAAGCCAAGACCTACGCCTCGTTGGGCTTCAGCGCCAATGTACGGGACGACGACATCCTGCTGCTGGAGGATGTGATCCGCGAACATCTGGCCAGTCTGTTTCCCGGTTACACCGTGGTCAGCGAGGGACTGTTCCGCATCACCCGCAACACGGATGTGGAAATCGAGGAAGACGAGGCCGACGACCTCTTGGAGGCGGTCAAGGACCTGGTCGAACAACGCCGTTTCGGCGATGTGGTGCGCCTGGAAATCGCCCACCGCATGCCCGCCGAACTGACGGCCTTTCTTACCCGTCACCTGGATGTGCAGCCGTTCCAGATTTACCGTATCAAGGGGCCGCAGGCCTTTTCCGACCTTATGGCCCTGTACGGCATCGACCGACCGGGCCTCAAGGACGAGCCCCATCATCCCCATACGCCCCCCGGTCTTCAAAGTGGGGAACTGTTCGCCCGCATCGCCCGCCGCGATGTGTTTCTCTACCATCCCTATGAAAGTTTTACCCCGGTGCTGGACTTCATCCGGGCCGCCAGCGAGGACCCCGGCGTCATCGCCATCAAGCAGACTCTGTACCGGGTAGGCAACGATTCGCCCGTGGTGCGGGCCCTCATCGAGGCCCGGCGGCGGCACAAACAGGTGACGGCCGTGGTGGAACTCAAGGCTCGTTTCGACGAGGAACGCAACATCACCTGGGCCGAGGAACTGGAAAAGGCCGGAGTCAACGTGGTGTACGGCCTGGTGGGCATGAAAATTCACGCCAAACTCTGCCTGGTGGTGCGGCGCGAGGCGGACGGCATGCGACGTTACGTGCATATCGGCACGGGGAATTACAATCCGTCCACGGCCAAAACCTATACCGATATGGGCCTGTTGACCGCCGCGCCCGATATCGGAGCCGACGTCACCGATCTGTTCAACGTCATGACCGGTTACGCCCAGCGCGCCCAGTACCGCGCCCTGCTCGTTTCGCCGTTGTCCATGCGCGATTGCCTGCTGGACCTCATCGAGCGTGAAATCGTGCTGCATGAACGCCAGGGCGGCGGTGAAATCATCCTCAAATGCAATCAACTGGTGGATAAGGCCATTATCCGCGCCCTGTACCGCGCCTCCGCAAGCGGAGTGCGCGTCCGCCTTCAGATCCGCGGCATCTGCTGCCTGCGCCCCGGCCTCAAGGGACTGAGCGACGCCATCGAAGTCACGTCCGTGGTAGGGCGCTTTCTGGAACACTCGCGCGCGTTCTGGTTCCGCAACGGCGGCGACCCATGCCTGTACATAGGCAGCGCCGACCTCATGCCCCGCAACCTCGACCGTCGGGTGGAAGTGTTGACGCCCATCCTCGACCCCGGTTTGCGCAACCTTATCCACGGCATTCTCGAAACCCACCTGGCCGACAACGTCCAGGCCTGGAAACTGAAGGCCGACGGAACTTACGTCCGGCTGAGGCCGGGCCGTAACCCGGCCGTCGACTCCCAGGCCCTGATGGCCGCCCGGCCCGATCTTCTCACCCCCCCGGACAACGACGGAGCCTCGGCCTCAGCGCCGAATTCCGGCTCATCCGATACAGGAGCGCACGCATGAATCCCGCTTCCCTTTCCGCCGATCCCGAACCTATCCCGACCCCCGACGCGGCTCTGCCCGAAACGCCGGACATGGCGGCCCTGCTGGCCCACGGCGAACAGGTGGCCCGCTTGGCCGACCGCCTGTTCGCCGTCCTGGCCTCTCTGCACGGGTTGGACGAGGTTTGGGGCCGCCGACTGCACGAAGCCGCCCGCCTGCACGACATAGGGCTGGCCGAAGGACGCAGAGGGCATCATAAAGCCGGTATGCGGCTCATCATCAGCGATCTGAATCTGGACCTGCTTCCCGAGGATCGTCCTCTGATAGCTCTGCTGGCCCGCTATCACCGCCGGGCGATGCCCACCAAACGCCACCGGCGTTTTGCGGCCCTGTCCCGGCATGATCGCCGGGCCGTACGCCGCTGCGCCGCCCTGCTGCGCGTGGCGGACGGCCTGGACTATACTCACACCGGACTGATCGACGATGTGGACGCCCACGTGGGCAAACACACGGTGCGCTTGCACTGCCTGTGCGGGGCTCCGGCGGTCGACGCAGCCCCGGAACTGGGACGCGCTCTGAAAAAGGGCGAACTCTTCCGTTATGTTTTCAAACGGGATCTGGAACTCACATGTCTGCCCCTGTAAGCGCGTCTGCCGCGTCCGAAGGCGACCGGCAACAAAGCCCGGCTGAAGAACGGCCGTCGGAATGGGTGACGGGCGTCATCGACCTGGGCAGCAACTCGGTGCGCCTGATGCTGGTCCGGGTACGGGCCGACGGCTCTTACCGGGTGCTCAACCAGGTCAAGCACATGATCCGGCTGGGAGCCGGGTCTTTCGCCCGTAAACGCCTGCGTGAGGACGCCATGCGCCGGGCCCTGGACGTACTGCGCGGCCTGGCCGATATGTGCGCGGTATACGGGACGCGGGAGGTGACGGCCATAGCCACGGCCGCCGTGCGCGACGCGGACAACGGCGCGGATTTTCTGCGCCGGGTTCGAGAAAAAACCGGCCTGGTCATGACCGCCGTATCCGGCCAGGAGGAAGCCCGACTCATCTATCTGGGCGTATCCGGCGGCCTGGAGACCACGGATCGGCCGCGCCTGTTCATCGATATCGGCGGCGGCAGCACCGAGCTTATCGTGGGCGATTCCGCCGAATTCCGCAACCTCGACTCGCTGCGCCTGGGCTGCGTGCGCCTGACCAACCGGTTTTTCGGCAAAGACGACGGCCCCGTATCCGCAGATCGTTACGCCGCGTTGCAAAACATTGTACGGCGCGAGGCCGTGCACGCTTTGCAGCGTATCCGGGGATTCGACATCGTCGAAGCCGTGGCCAGTTCGGGCACAGCTCAAAATCTGGCTGAAATGGCCGCCGCCTTCCGACGGCGGGACGCGGGCAAGGAGGAAGACGAAGATGCCGCCCGGGCCGATCTGCGGGCCAAATTTTCGCGCCGCGCCCTGACATACGACGATCTGTTGCGGGTAGTGCGCGAACTATGCGCGCGCGGCCTGGAAGAACGTCGCAAGCTGCCGGGCATCAATCCCGACCGAGCCGACGTCATCGTGGCCGGAGCCGCCGTGCTTCAGACCATCATGGAAGAACTGGGCCTGACTGAAGTGCGCGTCAGCGGCCGCAGCCTGCAGCACGGCATTCTCATCGATTACCTGCGGCGGCGGGGTCTGGCCCTGTCCCCGGCGGGCGCCCCGCCGCATCTGTCGACGCGGGAAGCAGGCGTGCTCGGTCTGGCCCGCTTCTGCCGTTTCGAGGAAGAACATGCCCGCCACGTGGCGGCCCTGGCTCTGGAACTGTTCGACAGCGCCCGCGCCCAGGGCCTGCACGCGGCCGCTCCCGGCCTGCGCGAACTGTTGTACTACGCGGCCCTGCTGCACGATATCGGCATTTTTCTATCCTTCACCGCCCATCACATGCATGCGCATTACCTGATCCGCCATACCGAACTTTTGGGCTTTACGGATCGGGAAATCGAAATCATGGCGGCCACGGCCTTCTTCCACCGCAAGCGGCCCACGCGACGCTATCCCGAATACCGCAATCTGGACAAGGAATCGAAGGCGGCCGTGCGCCTGCTTTCCCTGTTTCTGACTCTGGCCGAACGCATGGATAAAAGCCATGCCGGTCTGGTACTCCACGCTCATTTCGCCGCGCCTCGCCCGGGCGGCGGCAAACCGGAACTACGCCTGTTGTTGCGCGGCGATCGGGGACGAATGGAATTGGAAGAAGTGGAGCGTACCGGCAAACTGCTGCGTCGCCGCTTCGATCGGAATATCCGGGTGACGGCGGAGCGGACGAACGCGGAATATTAATTCCGTTCGACGTCTTCGTTTTCGTCCCGTCGCCAGGCGGAGAGGGCGCGGGCCAAATCGTCCAGGTCCACGGGCTTGGTCAAATGCCCGTTCATACCCGAGGCCAGGCTTTTCTCCATGTCGCCGCGCATGGCGTTGGCCGTCAGGGCCAAAATGGGAACTTCGGCTCCGCCGGGGATACCGTCGCCGCGCAGGTGGCGGGCGGCGGCGTACCCGTCCATGCCGGGCATCTGCACATCCATGAGCACCAAGTCGAAAGGCCCCTGTTCGGCAAAAAACCGCAAAGCCTCCCGTCCATCGGAAGCCAGCACGCATTCCACGCCCAGCAGCTTCAGCAAATCCGCGATGATCTCCTGATTGATGCCGTTGTCCTCCGCCACCAGGACCCGCATACCCGCCACATTGTGCGCGGGCTCCGACCTGCGCTCCTCATTCTGCTCCAGACCGGCGGCCAGCGGAAAAGGCAGCGTCACCCGGAATGTGCTGCCCCGTTCCGGTCGGGACTCCACCGTAACGTCGCCGCCCATCATACGGGCCAGGCGGCGGCTGATGGCCAGCCCCAGGCCCGTGCCGCCAAAGGTGCGCGAAGTGGAGACGTCGGCCTGTGTGAAAGGCTGGAACAAACGAGCCACGGTAGCTTTGTCCATACCTATGCCCTGATCCCGCACCACAAACTCCATGAGAACTCGATGCGCGTCGCGCTCCAGCACCCGCACGACCAGTTCCACATCGCCCCGGGCCGTGAATTTGACCGCGTTGTCGCACAGATTGCTTAAAATCTGGCGCAGGCGCAGGGCGTCGCCCACCAGCCAGCCGGGCGTATTTTCCCCGCGTTTCAGGCGGAAGCTCAACCCCTTTTGTTCGGCCTTGGTCTGAGCCACGACGCTCACCAATTCCAGAGTCTGCTCCAGACGAAAAGGCGTCTGTTCCAAGTCCAGGCGGTCGGCCTCAATCTTGGAAAGATCAAGAATATCATTAAGTATGCCCAGCATGGACTGAGCCAGAGCGTCCAACTTGGCCACATAACCGCTCTGACGCTCGTCAAGCGCAGTACGCTCCAAAAGCGAACATAAACCGATGAGCCCGCTCATGGGGGTGCGTATTTCGTGGCTCATGTTGGCCAAAAATGAGCTTTTGGCCCGGTTGGCGGCTTCGGCGCTCTCTTTGGCCTCGCGCAAAGACCGTTCGTAAAGCCGGGCGCTGGTCACATCGCGGGTGAAGCCCACCACCCGCATGTCGTCGACATGCTTCACACATTCCCATTCAACCATATAGCGGCCCGCGCCCCGGTCGGGATGGATATAGCCGAATTCCAGACGACTGCGGTTGCCCGGTTTCCAGTTGCGCGCGTTTTCCAGCGGGGCCCACGCGGCGGCCTCGTACTTTTCCAGTCGGGCGTGCAGGATGGGCAGCAATTCGCCCAGCGGCCGCGCCAAGTCCACAGCAAACTGATCCGCAAAGATGGTGTTGGCCGTCAGGCAAAGCTCCCCGTTCTTTTCCGTCACTTCAAATACGCCCAATTGTCCGATCCGGCAGGCCGTTTCCAGCCGGGAGAGGTTGTCCCGCAGTGAACGGCGCGCGGTCTGCAATTCGGTGATTTCCTGATGGTAGCCGTTCAGACGAATGCGGGAGTCCCCTTCGGGCGTGGTGCATTTGCCGCCGCAACGCACGTCAATCCAGCCCCGGAGGGGATGATGCCAGGCATATTCCACTTCATGCAGTCGGCCGGTGACGGTCATGGCCCGCACGGTTTCCAGAACCACGGTCACGGCCTCGGGAGCGATACGGGAAAACCAATGGGCATAGCACGCGGTCGGCGAAGGATGCTCGTCCAACCCCAACAGCCGAAGCATGGCGTCGTTGGCCAGCATCTGCCCTTCACCCGTGGTCGGTTCCAGAATAATAGTCCACAGTCCGATATGGCCTGCGTTCAGAACCTCGTGCATCCAGGCGGGGCTACCGGACAAGTCGTCATAGACGGTGGCCCGACCCAAGGGATAATCTCCCATACCGTACCTCAAAAAACATATTTCGCGCCGTGAATTCAACACAAAACAGCCGACAAGGCAAACAGATCAAGCCCATGACGCTGCATCCCCCGGATGCGTTCTCCGGCATAATCGACTATGGACTTGCCGACGGCCGCCGACATTGCGGCTGCTCCGGCGTCGTGACGGAGCTTTGGTCCGCTCGACCCCGCGGGCATTTTCAAAGGGAAAAATACCCTAATCCGCGCGGGTCAGCACAAGAGGCACCACATGCAGCGCATCGGACACTTCCTCGGTGCGTTCCAGTTCCCAGCGGAAGCCCCCTTCGGGCCACCCCGCCAGAGAAGCGAGGACGGCGGCCAGCCCGGCCGTATCGATGACCGGATGTCGGGCAAACACCTGAGGCAGACCGTGGGTCAGATTGCAGGCCAGGCAGGCATCGCCCCGTTGGTGCAGCTCGAACACGAAGTCCAGACGGCGTTCCGTTCCGCGAGTAAAAGCAAGGCGGATATCGTAAGCGCCCTCCTCGGCTCCGCCGAACAGAGCCTCGAAAAAGGCATCGGTGCGTTCCGGCGGAAACAGTTCGGCCAGGCGTTCCGAGGTAAACACGGCGGCAAGGGAAGACATGGCGGACTCCTGAAGGTTGCAGTTACCGAAGCCGGAGAGAAAGCCTTTATCGCCGGGCGGCGCTCTGCCTCCGACGCATGGAACACGGACCGCCTTCGAGCAATGAGTTGGTTGCCCCGGCGCTATGTATTTTTACACGCGGGCAGGGGCTCAGGCAAGGGCGCGTCGCCCCGGCGCAGGGCTTCGGCCACGTTGTCCGACAGGCGCAGCCCCGTCCGGGGCAGACGCTCCCACGGAAATTTTCCTTCCCTCCGCAGGCGGACGGCCAGATCGGCCGGAACGCCTTCCCCCAGACCCGCCGCGCGGGCCAGCCAAGCGGTGACGGCCTCGGGCCGTACCCCGGCTTCACGCAACGCTCCCAGGCTCAGGCTGTGGTGGCGCTTGGCCAGGCGTTCGCCCGCCGCGTCGTGCAGCAGGGGGATATGGGCGTAGCGCGGCGGGCGCTCCCCCAACAGGCGGAACAACAACAACTGGCGCGGCGTGGACAGCAGGATGTCCTCCCCGCGTACCACCTGCGTTACTCCCATGCGGGCGTCGTCCACCACCACGGCCAACTGATAGGCCCATACCCCGTCCGAACGACGCAACGCGAAATCGCCGCCGCATTCGGCCAAAGTAAAATGCTGCGGCCCCAACACAGCGTCGTCGAACGACTCCGTCGCCCCCTCGGGGCAGGCCAGCCGCCAGGCCGAATGCCGTCCGGCCCGCTCGCGCTCCCGCCGTTCGGCCGGGCTCAGGCGGCGGCAGGTGCCGGGATAAAAGGCCCCGGCGTCCCCCAGACCGTCAGCCGCTCCGTGCGGCGCCCCGGCCAGAGCGCGCAGTTCCTTGCGCGTGCAGTAACAAGGGTACACGCGGCCTGCCGCGTCCAATACGGCGAAGGCCCGCTCATACAAGCGCCCGGCCCGGCTTTGCCTGTAGGGAGCGTGCGGTCCGGCGTCGGCCATGCCGCATCCCGCATCCGGCCCCTCATCCCAATCCAGTCCCAGCCAACGCAGGTCGCGGCATATGGCTCCGGCCCATTCCGGCCGGGAACGGGCCGGATCGATGTCCTCCATGCGCAGGACGACCCGACCGCCTTCGGCCCTGGCCGCCAGCCAAGCCAGAAGAAAAGCCCAGGCGTTGCCCAGGTGCAGCGGCCCCGTGGGACTGGGGGCCAGCCGTCCGCACGGCCGCTCCTCCCTGAGGGGAATTTCGCTTTGGAATTGTCCATGGCCGGATGTGATGTTCCGCCCTCTCAAATTCACGCCTCCACCGTCGCTTGACGCCGCCGAAAAACAGCGACCGCTCCGGCGTCGCGACAAAGTCTCACGTTCGACTCCGTCGATATTTTCAAAGGTGGAATCCTTTAACACCCATTCGACTCCGAAGTCTCGCCGACTTGCCCCTCGGCCCTTCGAGCCTCGGTCACGGCGGACCGGACCGCCGGGCCGCCTTCGGTCAGCCGTTCCCGCGCGCAATCAAAAAAGCGTTCCAGAATGCTGTTGGAAACCAACATGCCGTTGCGCGTCAACCATAAGTAACCGTTGCGGATACGGATCAGACCGTGGCGGTGCAAGGCGTGGATCAGGTCCTTGTGGTCACGCAGCAGGTCTCGCCCGGTCAATTCGCGGTAAGCCTTGACACGCAGGCCCCGCGCGGTGCGCAGACGCAGCATGATGAGTTCGAGCACGCGGTCCGTCAGGGTCAGTTCCTCGGCATCGGCGGCGACGGCGTGGCGGCGCACAGCCTCGGCCCAGGCGGCCAGATCGGCGGCGTTGGTCCAGCGGCGGCCGCCCAGGGTGGAGGTGGCTCCGGGGCCCAGCCCCAGATAATCCTCCCCCTCCCAGTACCCCATATTGTGGCGACACTGGTAGCCCATACGGGAAAAATTGGAAATTTCATACTGGAGCAGCCCCGCTTCCTCCAGAAGCTCCGCGCCGCGCATATACATGGCGGCCTGCTCCCGTTCCGCGGGCAGAGTGAAGGCTTCGGCGGCGTGCATGGCGGCCAGAGGGGTGCCGGGCTCCAGAGTCAGGCCGTAGCAGGAGACATGCTCGGGCCGCAGGCGCACAATTTCGCCTATCTGCCCCAACCAGGCGGCCACGCTCTGGCCGGGCAGCCCCCATATGAAGTCCAGGCTGACATTGCGACAGTGGGCCGCGCGCAGGGCGTTGTAGGCCCGCACCGCGTCCTTGACCGTATGCGGCCGCCCCAAAAAGGTCAGCATGTCGTCGTTCAGGGCCTGCACCCCCAGCGATACCCGGTTGATCCCGGCCCGGATATAGGCCCTGGCCGATGCTCTGGTCAGGGATTCCGGGTTGGCCTCCATACTGATTTCGGCGTTGTCGTCCAGCCGAAAGGAGCGGCGGACGCGGCTCAGGATGGCGCCCAGGATATCCGGCGGCACCAGGCTGGGCGTGCCCCCTCCGAAAAACACGGTGCGCACGGCGGGCCGCCCCAGCCGATCCGCCCACCGGGCCATTTCCATCAGCAGCGTGTCCACCCACAATTGCATGCGCTCCTGCCCGTGATCCGGCGCGGCGTCCGGGTTCAGAGGCAGGCTCCCGCCGGCCAACGGCTCGGAATAAAAGGCGCAATAACGGCATTTGCGACGGCAAAACGGAACGTGGATGTACAGAAGCATGAGTCACCATGAGAAAAAGCGGGGGCCGCGTCAAGCGGGAAGCCGCTTGCCGGGCGGGACGCGGCCCGCTATGGTCGGACACCGCCATCTTGAACCGCAGGAGTCCGCCCATGTCCCGTCTCTCCCATCCCATCGTCCCGCAGGCGCTGTTTCTGGACCGCGACGGCACGGTCATCGAAGACCGCCATTATTTATGCGATCCGGACGGCGTGGCCTTGCTGCCCGGCGTGGGCGAAGCCCTGAAACGTATGGCCCGGGCGGGCGTCCGTCTGTTTCTGGTCACCAATCAGTCGGGCATAGGGCGCGGCTATTTTTCGGAGGCGGACTTTCGGGCCTGCCAGGCCCGTCTGGACGATCTGCTGCGACCTTACGGAGTCTCGTTTGCCGAGGTCCGCTTCTGCCCCCACGGCCCGGGCGAAGGCTGCGCCTGCCGCAAGCCCGGGACCGGCATGTGGGAGGAACTGCGCGCCGCACGAAACCTGAACCCGGCCCGTTGCCATATGGTCGGCGACAAACCCGAGGACCTGCTGTTCGCGATAAACGCGGGTTTTGCCGCCGCCTTTCTGGTGCGCACCGGCCACGGCGCGGAAAGCGCGGTGAAACTGGGGCTGGCCCCAACGGACGCGAACCGCGCGCGCATTACCCCCCAAAGTTTGGAAGCCGCCGGATATCCCGTGCCGCCCCATATCGTCACCCGGCTGGAGTGCGTGCCGGATCTGACGGCCGTGGCCGAGGCGACGGGCCTGTAGTCGGCCGCGTTACGCGGGCGGCCAGTTGTGCCAGGCGACGGGCAGGTTTGCGAAGCGTTTTTCCATAACCCGCAAGGCCTCGGGGTTGGAGTCCATGAGCACGCAGTTTCTGTTCAGCTCCCAGGCCGAAGCGCCCAGAGTACCGCTGCCCGCGAAAAAATCGCACAGGCTGTCGCCCTCGCGGGAGTGGATGCGCACGATGCGGTCGATGACGCCCCGGGGCTTCTGGGTCGCGTAGCCCGTTTTTTCGCGTCCGTTGGGGCTGACGATGGTGTGCCACCATACGTCGGTGGGCGTCTTGCCCCGACGGGCTTTTTCCTTGCCCACCAGAGCCGGGGCCATATAAGGAATGCGGTCCATGGCCTCGTAGTTGAAGGTATAGGACGCGGGGTTTTTGGCGTACCACAGGATATTGTCGTGCTTGGCGGGCCAGCGCGAACGGGTGCGGGCCCCGTAGTCATAGGCCCAGATGATTTCGTTCATGAAACATTCGCGCCCGAGGATGCCGTCCAGCATGACTTTGCAGTAATGCACCTCGCGGTAATCGATATGAAAGAAAAGACTGCCGTCGGGTTTGAGCACACGGGCGGCCTCGCGCATACGCGGTTCCAGAAAGGCCGGGAAGTCCTCGAAGGCGTCGTCGTACCCCCGGGTCCCCATCTTGATGCTTTTATAGCGGCGGCCCTGGAAGCCTATCCGATCCCCGGCCTCGTCGCGCACGGTCATCAGTTGCGTGCGTTGCTGCTTTCGGCCGGTATTGAACGGCGGATCGACGTAGATGAGATCAAAACAGGCGTCAGGCAAGGCCCGCAACAGCGGAAGATTATCCCCCCAGTACACGTCAAGCGTGGGCATATATCCTCCCGCGTGCGCTCCGGAGACGCGCCGAACGTAAGCCCCCGTAAAACCGCCTGCCGTCGCCGCCCGGAAAAATTCTTCCGGGCGGCGACGGCAGGGGCAATCGCCCGGATACGTTCCGCGCGGATGTTCGTCGGACGCCCGCGCGGACGCGCGCTTCCTACCCCTGCACGCGTTCCCGCAGCAGGCGAAAAGCCTCGTCCACCCCATCGGGATTGGCACCCCCGGCCTGGGCCATGTCGGGTCGGCCGCCGCCCGATCCGCCCACGGCCGGGGCGATAATCCGGATGAGTTCAGGCGCGGTGAAACGTTCGTGCAGGTCTTTGGACACATACAGGATAAGCTGCACCTTGCCGTTATCCTCGGCGGCCAGGCAGGCCACGCCCGAAGGCAGCTTGGAACGCACGTCGTCCATGAGTTCGCGCAGGGCCTTGACGCTCATGGTCCCCACCGAAGCGGCCAGCAGACGCACGCCGTCGACGTCGACCGCCCGGTCCATAAGGTTTTCCTGACCGGCTCCGGCCCGGGTCTTGTCCAGTTCCTTGCGCAAGGCTTTGACTTCTTTGTGCAGGGCGTCCACGCGGGCGGTCAGTTCGCCGGGCCGGGCCTTGAGGCGCCCCGCCAGCTCGGCCAGTTCGGCCCGCTGCCCGGTAAGCACGGCCAGAGCGTTCCAGCCCGTGGCGGCTTCGATGCGCCGCACTCCGGCGGCCACACCCGCTTCGGACAGAATGGCGAAACTGCCCGCCTGACCGGTGCGGGACAGATGGGTGCCGCCGCACAGTTCCACGGACTGCGGGTCCTCGCCTTCATTGCCCACGGACACCACGCGCACCACGTCGCCGTATTTTTCGTCGAACAGGGCCATAGCGCCCAAGGCCACGGCTTCGTCGTGACCCATTTCGCGCACGCCCACCGGGAAGTCGGCCAAAATAAGACGGTTGACCTCCGTTTCCACGGCGGTCAGTTCTTCCGGCGTCATGGCCGCAAAATGGGTAAAGTCGAAGCGCAGACGATCCGGGGCCACCAGCGACCCCGCCTGGTGCACATGGTCGCCCAGCACCTTGCGCAGAGCGGCGTGCAGGAGATGGGTGGAGGTGTGATTGCGCGCCGACGCGGTGCGCGCGCCCTCGGTCACGGTCAGGCTTACTTCCTGGTCGGGCAGCACTTCGCCTTCGGTGACCCGTACCTGGTGCACGATGAGATCGGATGCGGGCTTCAAGGTATCGATCACCTCGGCTCTGCCCGCCGGAGCCTCCAACAGCCCGGTATCGCCGGTCTGACCGCCGGACGCGCCGTAGAAGGGAGTACGGCCCGTGACGGCGAAGCCCGTTTCGCCCGCGGCCAGCCGATCCACGGGCAGGGCGTCGGCGTCCAGCAGGGCCACCACCCTGCTTTGTCCGCACAGGCGCTCGTACCCGAAAAATTCCGAACGGATTCCTTCGTCCAGCAGAGCCTGGAAACGGGAAGCCAGGTCCTTTTCGCCGGACCCTTTCCAGGCGGCGCGCGCCCGCTTCTTCTGCTCCTGCATATGGTCCGCGAAGCCCGCTTCGTCCACGGCGAAACCCCGCTTGCCCGCCACGTCGGTCACGATATCCAGCGGGAAACCGTAGGTATCGTAGAGACGGAAGGCCACTTCGCCGGGCACCGTGCTCCGGCCGTCGGCGGCCAGGCGGGCGAGTTCGTCCTCCAGCAGGGCCAACCCTTTATCCAGGGTCAGGCGGAAACGTTCCTCCTCCTCATGCACCACACGAGCGATGAAGTCGGCGCGGGCCCGCAATTCGGGGTAATCGTCGCCCATGACCTCGATGACCTTGCCCACGCTCTTGTACAAAAAGGCCTCGTGCAGCCCCATCAGGGTGCCGAAACGCAGGGCGCGGCGGATAAGGCGACGCAGCACGTAGCCCCGGCCCTCGTTGGAAGGCAAAATGCCGTCGGCGATAAGGAAGGCCGCCGAACGGCTGTGGTCGGCTATGACGCGCAGGGCCGTGTCCACGTCGTTGGTGTCGGGCTCGCTGTGGCTGTATGCCACGCCCGCCACCGAGGCCGTATAGTTGATAATATCCAGAAACAGGTCGCAGTCGAAGTTGGAGCGCTTGCCCTGGCACACGGCGGCCACGCGTTCGAGGCCCATGCCGGTGTCGATGTTGGGGTGTTCCAGGGGCAGGCGGACGCCGTCGGGCTGCTGATCGTACTGGGTAAATACCAGGTTCCAGATTTCCAGAAAGCGATCGCAGTCGCACTTGCCGATGCCGCAGTCGGGGCCGCAGGCCATGTCCTCGCCCTGGTCCACATAAATTTCCGAGCACGGACCGCAGGGACCGGTATCGCCCATAGTCCAGAAGTTGTCTTTTTCGTCCATGCGGAAGATGCGGTCGGGCGAAAGTCCCGCCACTTTCCGCCATAGAGCGGCCGCCTCGTCGTCGTCGCGGAACACGGTAACGTACAGGCGATCCTCAGGCAGCTTCAGTTCCCGGGTGACGAAGGTCCAGGCGAAACGGATGGCGTCTTCCTTGAAGTAATCGCCGAAGGAGAAGTTGCCCAGCATTTCGAAAAAGGTGTGGTGACGCGCGGTACGGCCCACGTTTTCCAGGTCGTTGTGCTTGCCGCTGACACGCAGACATTTCTGCGAAGTGGCCGCACGCACGTAGGAGCGCTTTTCCAGCCCCTGGTAGAGCTTCTTGAACTGGACCATGCCCGCGTTGGTGAACAGCAGGGAGGGATCGTCGCGGGGCACAAGGGACGACGAAGGGACCACGGTATGGCCGTTCTGCTTGAAGAATTCCAGAAATTTGCGACGGATTTCCTTGGCGGTGAGCATGGCGTCTCCTGAAGGGTCGGCGGGGTGGGCGCGCGAAACGGCGCCCAAGACGGACGCCCCGGAGGAGCGTCCGCCGTAATGGCGATATTTAGAAGTCCTGATCCGCTGCGTCGGACAACGGGGGCAAAGCGCCCTCCTCTCCATCGTCGAGGAAGCCCGCGTCGGACGTTTCGGGCGCGGAAGGCGCCGGAACGCCGCCGTCCATGCCCAGATGTTCGATGACCTTGCGCTCGATTTCCTCGCGCAGCTCCACATTTTCGGTCAGCATGGCCCGCACGTTCTCGCGGCCCATGCCCAGCTTTTCCGACCCGTAGGCGAACCAGGCGCCGCTTTTGTCGACGATGCCCGCCTCCACGGCCAGGTCCAGAACTTCGCCGGAGCGGGAAATCCCCATGCCCCACACGATGTCGAACTTGGCTTCGCGGAAGGGAGGAGCCATCTTGTTTTTGACCACCTTGACCCTGGTCAGAGAACCGTAGGCCTCGTCCTTGTCTTTCAAAGTCTGCACGCGCCGGATATCCATGCGTACCGAGCTGTAGAACTTGAGGGCGTTGCCGCCGGTGGTGGTTTCGGGGCTGCCGTAGCCCATTTGGCCGATCTTCATGCGTATCTGGTTGATGAAGATGACCGAGGTGCGCGATTTGTGGATGGTGCCGGTCAGCTTGCGCATGGCGTGGGACATCAGGCGAGCATGGCCGCCCACCTGGGTTTCGCCCATAGCGCCTTCCAGTTCGGCCTGAGGGATGAGGGCCGCCACCGAGTCGATCACCACCAGGTCCACCGCGCCGGAACGGACCAGCATATCCGCGATGTCCAGAGCCTGTTCGCCGTGATCGGGCTGGGAGATAAGCAACTCGTCGGTTTTGACGCCCAGACGGGCGGCGTAGCTGATATCCAGGGCGTGTTCGGCGTCCACAAAGGCCGCTGTGCCGCCCAGCTTCTGGCATTCGGCAATGATGTGCAGCGTCAGAGTGGTTTTGCCCGACGATTCGGGACCGTAAATTTCGGTCACGCGGCCGCGCGGGATGCCCCCTATGCCCAGAGCCAGGTCAAGACCGATGGACCCTGTGGGAATGACCGGCACGCGAACGTGCGCGTTATCCGAAAGTTTCATGACCGCGCCCTGGCCGTACTTGCGCTCGATGGTGCCGAGGGCGGTTTTCAGCGCCTCGCGGCGCGCTTCTTCCGGTGAAACAACAGGCTTTTTCGCCATTTTAAGGATACTCCCTGCGGATGGAATCGGGTGACATTAGCAAAAGGCATGAACCGGGGCAAGAAGCGGAGCCGCTTCCGGCGCAGGCGGTCCGACGGCAGCCTCCGCTTCACGGCGCGCCGCCGACGGCGACATGCGCAACGGGTATAAAACACAGTAAAATCAGCCGCAACGACAGCGCGGCACGCTCCGCTCCACTTGCGATTTTCCGGAATGTCGATCTGGTCGACGAACTCCGAAGAAATATAACGCTCCGGAGTCGTCACGGCAAGGGATTTTATCAATAACAACGCATAATCCCTTATTTTATGCATAGCGCCGCAGGCCTCGATCCACGGGGCGCGCGGACGGAGCGCCTCTTGCGGGAGACGCGCCGACCGGCTATCACACGGGGCATGAAACATTACGACGGCATCGCCCTTTTTTCCGGCGGACTGGACAGCATCCTGGCCGCCCGTCTGCTTACGGACCAGGGGCTGAGCATCAAATGTCTGCACTTTGTCTCGCCCTTTTTCGGCAAACCGGGCCGCGTCCGCCATTGGGAAAAGGTCTACGGTCTGGATATCGAGATCGTGGACGTCGGGGACGATTACGCGGCCCTGCTGGCTGCCGGGCCGGTCTACGGCTACGGCAGCGTGCTCAACCCCTGCGTGGACTGCAAGATACTCATGATGCGCCGGGCGCGGGAACGCATGGACCGCCACGGGGCGCGCTTCATCGCGTCGGGCGAGGTACTGGGCCAGAGGCCCATGTCGCAGCGACGCGACACGCTGAACGTCATCCGTCGGGATGCCGGTGTCCGCGATCTGCTGCTGCGTCCTCTGTGCGCCCTGCGTCTTGACCCCACCGACGCCGAAGAATCCGGACTGGTGGATCGTTCGCGCCTGCTCGGCATTTCCGGGCGGGGCCGCAAGGATCAACTGGAACTGGCCGCCCGGATGGGCATTACGGACATCCCCACCCCGGCCGGAGGCTGCATGCTGACGGAAAAGGAAAACGCCCGCCGCTACTGGCCCCTGCTCACCCGTCTGGCCCGGCCCGGCGCGGCCGACTATCGGCTGTCCAACGTGGGCCGTCAGTTGTGGCACGGGGACTGGTGGCTGTCCGTGGGGCGCAACCAGGCCGACAACGAAGCCTTTGCCGGACTGGCGCGGCCCGGCGATCGGCTGTTCAAGGCGGCGGGCTTTCCCGGTCCCCTGGCTTTGGGCCGCAGCGCGGCTCCGGAACGCTCTCCCTGGACCGAGGAGGCCACTTTGGCGGCCGCGGCCCTGGTGGCCTCTTATTCCCCCAAAGCCTGTCGGGCCGCCGAGGCGGGCGACGGACGAACGCCGGTCCGGGTTACCCCCGCCGGAAACGACGGCGAGGCCCGCGTGGTGAACGTCGTCCCTTCCCGCGACACCGTGTTTGCCGAACCCTCTTGGGAAGAGGCCCGTGTCGCCCTACAGGCCCTGCACAAGGCTTCGGCCGGTCATCCCGGCCGCCCGATGAATGACGAAGAATAAACCAGGGGGGAATAATTCCCCCGGCCCCGTATTATACGGGCCGCGCCGCCTTTGCCCCCGCATCATGCCGTCATGTCGGCATAGCGCATCGATTCAAAGGCGGCGCGGCCCATACTGATCAAAAGGCACCCTTCCGTGCCGACAGGCTCAGGGGAGGCAGGCCCTCCCCCGCTTTCCAGAGAAGATCAACATCACGCCACCTGCTGAATGCCGTCCAGACGCCAGGATTCGGAACCGTCCAGGGGGCGGACAAAGTGCCATACTTCGCGCACCTGTTCGGGCTGGGCCGCCCGAGGGTCTTCGCGCATAAGCACGTCGAAAAACACGGCGGCGCGCTGTTTGTCGCCCTCGTTCCGCACTTCCATAAGCGAGGCGTTGACCATCAGCAGTTCCGTGGTGGTCGGCGTGGGTTCCTCGGCCAATTGAGTTCTGAGCACGTCCAGAACGGCGGAGGTGGCGAACTGGGCGATATCGTCCAGATCACGCTTGTCCCATGATTCCTGCATCCGTACATAGGCCATTTTGGCTCCGCGCAAAAATTCCTCACGGTCAAAATCAGCCGGGATGGCGTCGCTCTGCGGTTCGTCGTAGTTGCGCGTCGCGGCCGCTCCGGCGCTGCGCAGGTTGTCCCAGGCCGAGCCCGCGCCCGCGTGAGGCCGGCCCGTATTGCCGTACGTGGGATTGCCGTAGCCGGCATCTGTGCGGCCCGCATAAGGATTTTGCGCGTCCGGCGAGGTGTCGCGGCGGCGACGCAGAAAGCGTACCACAAAATAGATCACCAAACCGATAATGACGATGTCGAGCAGGCCGCCGCCTCCGGCAAAACCGTGGCCCATAAACAATGAACCGAGCAGGCTGCCCGCCAGCAGGCCGCCGAACAGGCCGCCCATACCGCCGAAGCGCGACGCCGTGGCCGCGCCGGCCGTGGCCTGACGATTCAGGGTCGAACCGGGCTGCTGTTGGAAGGTGGAACCCGAGGGAGTGCGCGGCATGGGCGCGGGACGGCTCATACTCGACGAGCCGCCGAAGCTCCGGCCCCCGCCCAGGCGGGCGGCGTCGGCGTCCGGCGGCGTCGTCAGCGCAAAGGCGGCCAGACAGGCGGCCGCCACGGCGAGCACTTTCCATTTTTTCATATCATCTTCCTTGATTGTTGTCGTTTTTCCGTCCAATACGGTTTTTCATTTGTATCCTGAAAAAGGAACTCAAGTAAAGCGCTCTCGTCGACCGCCGCGACATGCTCAACACCGGGCGGAGGGCAGCCTCCTCTCCGGCGTCGTCGCATGGTTGGCGACTGTCGGCAAGCATAGCGAGCCTGCAGACGTTTATGCCGAAACGCAGTCGAGGTGCGCTTGCGGAACAACACTCCGGCTTCAGGCGTGAAACACGCGGATCGGGACATAGTATCCGGCCGACGGATGTTTCCAACGGCAAAACGCTCTAATGGCGCGCCACACGGACAAAATCGCCGGGGCGCAGGCGGCTGGCGTCTTCCATATTGTTGAGAGCCAGCAACTCGGCGGGCGGAATATTGAATTTACGGGCTATGGCCCACATGGTATCGCCGGGCTGCACCTTGTAGGTGGTCGGGGTTTTTCCGGAAGTCGCCTTGGCCACCGTTGTTCCCGGCGCGGGAACGGTCAAGGTCTGGCCCACGCGCAGAGAATGGGGATCTTTAAGCTGCGGATTGGCCGCGCTCAGAGCATCTATGCCGACCTTATAGCGTCGGGCCAAGGAGGCCAGAGTGTCGCCGGACTGAACCTTGTGTTTTGTGACGGAGGGCGCCGGAGTCGTCTCGGCGGGCGCCCGGGCCACGGTTCGAGCGGCGGCCGGGGCCGAGGTTCCGGGCACGTTCAGCACCTGTCCCACCCGCATCGACCGGGGGTCCTTCAACTGTGGATTGGCCGCGCTCAGGGCCGCCACGCTGACCCCGTACCGCAGGGCCAGCGCGCCCAAGGTATCGCCGGACTGAACTTTGTGCTTTGTGGCGGTCGCTGTGGCCGGAGCCGTCCGGGTGGAGGACCGGGCCTTGCCGGAAGCGGGCTTGGCCGGAGTCGAAGCCACCAACGTGGCACCGGCCCGGCCCGGAATGCGCAGTTTGGCTCCGGCTTTGAGCGGCTCGCTCTTGCGGTTCAACTGACGCAGAACGGTAACCGGCACCCCGGTGCGTTTGCTGATGCGGCTCATGCTGTCGCCCTTGGCCACGGTATACGTGGTCCATCCCGAACCGGACAGGGACGCGTCGCGCAACAAAAGGGAAGCCTGAGCCTGGGCGTAACGGGGCACGTACACTGAAACATAACGATCGGGCGGGGTGATGTAGCGCCGAAAGGCGGGATTATAAGCCGCAAACTCATCCCAACTCATGCCCAGCTTGGTCGCCAGGGCGGCCAGATCGGTGCCGGGCCGCGCGCTCAGCTCCACGGCCGGAAGCAGAACCCGCTCATCCTCGGCCATTTCCGCCGGGCGGAACCCCAGCACATCGGCGTTGCGCATAATTTTGCACATGGCCAGAAAGCGGGGCACGTACTGGCGCGTTTCCTCCTTCAACTGCGCCTTGTCGTCCAAAAGAGCGTTATTGCGGCACAGGGCGAAAAAGGTGTCGGTCTGCGTGCCTTCCAGGGCGCGGCCTATTTTGCCTTCTCCGGCGTTGTAGGCGGCCACGGCCAAATGCCAGTCTCCGAAATCGCCGTACAGTTTGGCCAGATACTCGGCGGCCGCCCGCGTGGAGCGGTAGGGGTCGCGGCGCTCGTCCATCCACCAATCTTGTTGCAGGCCGTACTGACGCCCCGTGGGAGCCATGAACTGCCACATGCCCACGGCGTTGGAGCGCGACACCGCCACCGGATTGTAACCGCTTTCCACAAAAGCCAGATACGCAAGCTCTTCGGGCAACCCGCGTTCGCGGAAAACCCGGCGCGTATAATCGATATAGGGCTGGCCGCGCCGGATGAATCGTTCCACCACCGGTCGGGCCGAATGCACGTAGTGCTTGAAGTATACCTGCACTTCCCGCATTTCTTCCGTGCTCAACCCCCGGTCCACTTCTCCGGTGGAAAGCAGAGCCCGCATTTCCACATCGGACAGGGGCCTGCCGTCGTCCTGCAAAGCCAGGCGGTACGATTCGAGCATTTCCTCGTCCGTGGGAGTATTGACGGCCAGCGGGGCCTCGGGAACGTCCAGTTTGGCGGTGCCGCAGCCCGCCAGCAGCAACGCGCAGCATACGCACAGCGCCAGCCGCAACGCGGCGCCCTTCGGACGGAAGGTGGAAAGACGATCGCTCATGCTCTGTTCCCTCAAACTACGGTTCACGCCTGAAAAATACCGGACCCGCCGCCCCGGCGCGGCGACCCCGCGCTTGCGCCCTCGCCCGAAGCAGGATACCACTCATCGGACGGACAGTCCGGTCGCGACCATAAAGGTCCGCGATGCGGCGACCCACGGGGCGTACGCGGCAGTTGTCCAGTATTACCCCGAAAAACCGTTGCGCTCAATGCTCCAGAAAAAGTCTGGACTTTTCCACATGTTAGATTTTATGGAAATCATTTTGATATGCCTGGAAATTCCGACGAGCAAAAAAATTTGTTGCCCGGCCTGAAGCCGGTGCTGGAATTGCTGAAATGCGACCCCGACCGGGTGGACGCCGTATACGTGCGCAAAGGTCGCGCCGGCGGCGAAAGCGGCCGCGTGCTGGACGCCTGCCGGGCGGCGGGGGTGCGTTTTTCTCTGGTGCCCGATGACGCCCTGGCCCGCCTGGCCGGACGCGCCGCCCATCAGGGCGTGGTCGCCCGACTGCGCGACGGCGCGGTTCTGCCCTGGCCCGAACTGTTGGCGCGGGCCGCGGGCGCGCCCCTGCCCCTGCTGGTGGCCCTGGATCAGGTTCAGGACCCCGGCAACGCGGGTACCCTGGCCCGTACCCTGTACGCCTTGGGCGGCGCGGGCCTGGTGCTGCCCAGACACAACAGCGCCTTTCTCGGACCCGGCGCCCGCCGCGCGGCGGCCGGAGCGTTGGAACGCCTGCCCGTGGCCCAGGTGGTCAATCTGGCCCGCGCCGTGGACGAGGCCGCCGAGGCGGGCTTCGCCGTCTATGCCGCCCGCAAGTCGGCGGACAGCCTCAACGCGCTCCACGCCCCTCTGCGCCTGCCTGCCATGCTGGTGTTGGGCAACGAGGACAAAGGCGTACGGCCCGGAGTGCTCAAACGCTGCGAGGCGGACCTGGCCGTGCCTTTCCTGCGTGACTTCGATTCACTGAACGTGGCTCAGGCCGGGGCCATCCTGGTTTCGTGCTTTGCCCGGTCGGCCGCGCCGGACAGCGCGTTCTGAGCCGGGACCAATTTTGTTCGATTCCAGGGACGAGTCATGCCCGACCTCAGCGTTTTTTTCCTGAACCTGATGTACACCGTGGGCTTTCGCACCCTGCTGGCCTTGGCGGGACTGGCCGGAAGCCTGGCCCTGGCGTGGCTTGTCCTTTCGCTGCCCGGTCGGCGCGTTCTCAAACTCGGACTGGGACTGATCTGCCTTACCGGCACGGGTATGCTGCTGGCCATGAACCCCTTGCGCAGCCTGGGCCTGGCCCTGCCCACCTGGGCCATCCGCCTGGTCTGCCTGTGCACCGCCTGCGCCATTCTGCTTATGCTGCTCCAAGCGGCGCGCCTGCTCCTGACCGCCGCCGCCCTGCCCGCAGCCCTGTTCACGCGCGCGCCTCTGCGGCTGCTGGTCGCGCGCAAAACATCCGCGCTGGTGGCCGTGGTCGGCCTGCTTCTGGGCGGCATGGCCTTCTGGAACACCGTACGCATCCCCGAAGTGCGGGAAGTGGACATCCCTATCCGAAACCTCCCCGCTTCCCTGGAAAACTTCCACATCGTGCAATTGACGGATCTGCACCTGGGCACCATCTTCGACGCCTCCTGGCTGGCGGCCCTGGTGAAACGGGTCAATGCCCTGCACCCCGATGTGGTGACGGTCACCGGCGATACGGGCGAAGCAGCTCCGGAGATCATCGCCGCCGATCTGGCCCCTCTGCTCGATCTGCGCGCCACGGACGGCGTGTTTTACGCCCTGGGCAACCACGAATCCTATCAGGGCGTCGGGGCTTGGGTCCGGTTCTATGCGTCCGCGGGGCACCTGCTGCGCAACAGCCACGTTGTTCTGACCCGGGACGGAGCCCCCCTGGTCCTGGCCGGACTGGACGACGCCGCTCCCAATCTGGACAAGGCCCTGACAGGCAGCCCGGCCGGAGCGCCCCGCGTTCTGCTCCGTCACCGCCCGGGCCGGGCTGTCGACGCCGCCGATCGGGGCGTGGACCTGCAACTGTCGGGCCACACCCACGGCGGCCTGATGCCGGGTGTCAGGCAGATCATCGCCCGGGCCAACAGCGGTTACGTATCGGGCCTGTACCGCGTGGATCGCATGAAGCTTTACGTGAGCAACGGCACCGGCCTGTGGAGCTATGTGGCCGTGCGCCTGTTCACGCCTTCGGAAATTACCAGCTTTCGACTGACGCGCGCCCGCTGACGCCCACCCCCGTCCCGATGGTCGTCTTTGGCGATTCCGCGTCGCGCATCCCACGCTTCCGCGACAGCCTTGCAAAACCCGGAACGGACACGGACGGGCCGCCGCCCCACCCCGGACGGAGCAGAGCGTCCGCGCGCCGGGCGGGCGTTGTCCGCCGGGCGACGAGTCACCTGCTCCGTCCACCATCTCTTCGTCATTGCTTTTTACGGAAAAAAACAAGCGCCGCCCATCCCCTGATTTTCGCTTTTCATCTCCATTCCGGAACGGCAAGGCTTGTAAAAAGCATCTTGGATTTTCTGCCGAAAATCCGCTTAGAGCATTTTCGGCTTGAGCATGCTCTTCCGACTGCGAAGCGGGCGGTCGTCGCGAAGGCATAAACGCCATTCATCGGTGCTGTCGGATGCCGAAGCGGGCGTGTCTTAAACTTTAACATTGTATAATGTTAAAGTAATCCGCTCTAAGAGCGTTCATGTTCCACATGGCCGAACGACGGACTCCGACAACAAGCGGCTATGCCCGCGCCTCCGGCGGGCAAAGACTTATTCCACTGTCACGCTCTTGGCGAGATTCCGGGGCTGATCCACGTCCTTACCCAGGTAATCGGCCATTTCGTAACTGAAAAGCTGAAGCGCCGGCAGAGCCAGAAAGGCCGCCGCCAGAGGATGAGCGGAAGGCAACAGCCAGGGTTCATTCACGTCGGGGATGGGAAGGGCTTCATCCGCCGCATCGACGGATCGCCGTTGCATGAGAGCGATAACCTTGCCCTGACGGGCCTGAACCTGCACGATGTTGGACAACACCTTGGGCAGCAACTCGTCGTCCAGGGCCAGAACAAAAGTGGGAAACTCGGGGTCCACCAGGGCGATAGGCCCGTGCTTCATCTCGCCCGCCGCATACCCTTCGGCGTGGATGTAGGACAGTTCCTTGAGCTTGAGCGCTCCTTCCAGGGCCAGAGCGTAGGCCGGTCCGCGTCCCAGATAAAAGAAGCTGCGCGCTCCGGCGAAAGCTCGGGCCAGGCGTCCGGCGGTATCGCGCAGGGCGGGCAAGGTATCTTTAAGCAGGGCGGGCACTCCGGTCAGAGCATCCAGCAGGGCGGCGGCTTCCGTTCCCCCCGCCACGCCCCGGCGCTGCCCGTAATACAGAGCCAGCAGCGTCAAAAGCGTCATCTGGCTGCACATGGCCTTGGTGGAAGCCACGCTGATTTCCGGACCGGCCTGAGTGTAGACGACGGCGTCGGCCTCACGGGCGATGGACGAGCCCAGCACATTGCACAACCCGATGACGGGGCATCCTTTGGACCGGGCCAGGCGCAGGGCCGCCAGAGTATCGGCCGTCTCGCCGGACTGACTGATCACCAACACGGTTTCATCCGGCCCCAAAAGAGGATCGCGGTAACGAAACTCGGAAGCTATTTCCACTTCGGTGGGCACCCCGCCCCGCCCCTCCAGCAAATGCCGCGCCCACAAACCCGCATTGTACGACGTGCCGCAGGCCACCACACGCAGGCGTCCGGGTATCGGCAGGCCGTCCAGTTCGGGCAGCAACACACGGCCGCCGTCCACACGGCCGCTCAGGCAGTCGGCCACGACGCGGGGCTGCTCCATGATTTCCTTGAGCATGAAGTGCTTATAGCCGTCCTTGGCCGCGGCCTGCATGTCCCAGGCGATATGATGCGTCATCTTGGCAACCGGGGCCAGATCGGCCAGGCGCAGAACTTCCCATTCGGCGTTTTTGATGCGGGCCACTTCGCCGTCTTCCAGAAAGACCACCTCGCGGGTATAGGGCAGAAAAGCCGGAATATCCGAAGCCACAAAACATTCCCCGGCGCCCACGCCCAACAGCAGAGGAGCGGACAGACGAGCCGCGTAGACAACGCCGGGCTCTTCCAGGGCCACCATAGCCACGGCATACGCCCCGCGCGCCCGACGCAGAGCGCGGGCGAACGCCTCCAGCAGGGAGGGCGCGCTTCGACGCTCCCGGGCAATGAGACAGGCCAGAGCTTCAGTATCGGTATCCGAACGGAAGGAGCAGCCTTCGGCCTCCAATTCCGCCTTAATCTCCTGAAAATTCTCGATGATGCCGTTATGGACCAGCGCCAGCGACTCGCCATCGTCCACCTGTGGATGGGCGTTGCGTTCCACGGGCAGGCCGTGGGTGGCCCAACGAGTGTGGCCGATGCCCGTGGTGGCGAGTAGGTTGGGCTCGCAGGCCAATTTATCTTCCAGGGCGTTCAGTTTGCCCGGCGCCCGGATCACGCGCAGCCTGCCCGCCTGTTCATAGGCCACGCCCGAAGAGTCATAGCCTCTGTAGGCCAACCGATGCAGCCCTTCCACCACCAGGGGAACGGCCGGTCTATGCCCGCTGTATCCGATGATTCCGCACATGCTCAGCTCCCGCGCGGGGCCGGACGACGTTTGTCCGCCATTCCGTCCGACGCTTCTCGCGCTTCCCGAAAAAAGCGCCCGTCACGCGCCGAAATTTCGGTCGCGCTCCGGTTATACCGGGAAGCGACCGAAGCGGCAAGACGGACGCAGCCGCGCTCTCGGAGCATGTTCATTTTTGCAATGCTCCAACCGACGACGGCCGGAACGCCCAGGGCGTTCCGGCCGTCGCGGCACGTAAAAGAAAATCCTTACTTCTTGGTCGGCTCGGCCGCCGGGGCCGTGGCCTCGGCCGGAGCCAGCGCGTCCGGCTTGGCGGGGGCGGCGGGCACCTCCAGCTTGGGTTCGGGACCGAAGTCCACCTTCTGCTTGTTGAACAAGGCCATAACGCCTTCGGTCACATCCGCTTCCGGGCTGTAGGACAACATGGTCTCGCTGCTGAAGATGCCGAACAGGCCGTGTTCGGTGCGATACTGTTCCAGGCTCTTTTCCAGAGCGGCCTGGATGTTGGATACCACATTTTCCTGTTCGGCGGACAGAGCGTTCTGGAAGGCATAGACCGCGCCCTGCATTTCCACCTGAAGACGCTCGGCCGCGGCGTCGTCCTTGCCGTCCTGGGCTTTCTTGAGATCGGCCTGCATGGCTTCCAGCTTGGCCATGGCGTCGTTCTGGAGTTTTTCCAGCCGAGCCACGCCGGCCTTGCCGGCCACGCTGTCCTGGTACAATGCGGCGGCGTTCACCACGCCGAACTGAGGTTTGACGGCGTCCGCCGCCAGGGCCGCTCCGCGCGAGCCCACGAGGACGATCAAAGTCAGGGAAGCCAGAGCCGCCGCAAGAATAGTGCGCTTCATGATATCTCCATATTGTGCCGTGAATTGACGTGCGCCCCGGCTGTTCCGTAACGGAGGCGGGGCGATCTTGGCCGGTAGAGGGGAAGTATCCTGTTTTGCGTTTTCGGGCAATGACAGATTGACGGCTCCCGGCATAGGGCAAGGACACGGCGCGGCGCCCCCGAACGCGGCGAACAACCCTATCCGCGCGGCACGGCGGCCGCGGGCGCTTCGGCGCGTTCGGACCAACGGCGCATGGCTTCAAGCTGGGCGCGCTGTCTTTTTTCCACCTCGACACGCGACTCGGACAAGGAAGGGGCGACGGATGCGGTCGGGGCGGAAACGCGTTTTGCTTCGGCCGACGCCACCACCCCGCCGTGCGCGAGAAACATGGCCCGGGTGTTCAACACCTTGTTCACAAAGGACCGGGTCTCCCGCGCGGGGAAAGATTCGGTCAGACGGGTCAACACTTCCTGAGGGCTTAGTTCGTTGATGGCGGCAAAGGCCTCTTCGCGCGTGCGGCCGAAGTGGCGCAACACCGCGCCGGACCCGCCGTTGTACGCGGCGATGACGCAATATTCCAGGCTTTGGGGATCGCGTATGCCTTCCAGGTGGCGGGTGCGCAGAAGATGAAGATACGACGTGCCGTAGCGGATATTGTTGTCGGGATTGAGCAGTTCCGATGCCGTCGGCAAACCGCTGCGCCCCAACCAGCGGTGCACTTCGTCTCCCGCCGTGGCGGGCACCACCTGCATCAGGCCGTGGGCGTCCCGCGAACTGATCAGCGAGGGGTTAAAGCCGCTTTCGACCTGCATGATGGCCAGCACCAGCGACGTATCAAGCCCGAATTTACGGGCGTAACGTTCCGCTGTTTCCCGATAACGGGAGGCTCGGGCGGACATGGACAGAGATCGGAAGCCCGGTTCAGGCAATACGGATTCGGGCAGTTCCAAGGTCGGCAACGACGGCAGAGCGCATACCGGACCGCCGGGACCGGGCCCCTGCCTCACCCAACGCAGGGGCACACCGTCGGGGGTCAGGGCTTCTCCCTCGCCCGCCGGGACCGCCGACGTCAGCCCCGGCTCGCCGCCGAAAACCGCAATCAACGAGGGAAGCGGCCGTCGCGGCGGCATCGCCCCCGGCGCCGGGCCGCGAGGTGCAGAGGCCGCGGTCGGGCCGTGTTCCGTCACAATACCGACAGTCCATCCGTCCAGATACAGCGGAGAGGCCGTTCCCTCGTCGCCAAGCGAAGCGGCATCAAGCGCGGCGGCCGGTTCTTCCGGGACGCGGCTGAGGCTCATGCGGTCCGCCGGTCGCAGCACCACGAAGCTCAGGGGCAACCGGGCCTCGGTCGGACTGGCGACCATCCGCCCCCGCCACTCGGGCGCGCGGGAGCCGGGACCGGGCACAAAGCCCGCCATCAACGCGCCCAACCCCATAAAGGCCAGCGCGACGGCAGTTCCGGTCAGGTATTTGTTCATAATCCGAAATCCTCGACAAGACTGGGCGCGGCCTCAAAAGCGGCTCTCCGCGCCGACGGGAATTTGGCTCCCGCATTTTCTCATCAAGGCTAATGCAAATGTTGTGCCGTCCCTCAAAGCGGTCGGATGCCGCTCCGAGTTCCGTCTCCGTATGCCCCACACTAGGGGGAAATCATAATTTAAGTCAAGAAATTCCGTGGATAAAGAAAACGAGTGGAGCGACGGGACGCCATGAGTCGTCAATGCGGCTCGCTCTGGGGATACACGCCGAGCACCCGTACCGACTGGCAGGCTGCCGTCAGGGCGTTCATGGTGTCTTGGTGGACGGGACGCAACAGATCGCACCCGATGTCCACAAAAAATACATACTGCCAGGCCGCGCCGCGCAGGGGGCGGGATTCGAGTTTGGTCATGTTGACGCCGCCCCGAGCCAACACGTCCAGCACAGCGGCCAGCGACCCCGGTCTGTGGGGCACGGTGAACAAAAGCGAGGTTTTGAGCCCCTGGTCCGGCAGATCCGAGGCCGTCCGGACCGTTGCGGCCTCCGGTCCCCCCGGCGCGATAAGCACAAACCGGGTCCAGTTGCCGGAGGCATCCTCCAAAGGCGCGGCCAGAACATGCAGGCCCAGCATGGCGGCCAGACCGGGGTGGCCTATGGCCGCCGCGCCCGCCTCGCCCGCCGCCCGGCGCGCGGCCGTCGCCGTGGATTCCTCGGGCAGCAGGGGCGCGCCCGGCAGATGGGCGCGCAACCACCCGGCGCACTGGCCCAAAGGCTGAGGATGGGAGTATACCCGGCGCACAAGGCCCAAATCCGCTTCGGCGCTCATCAGGCAATGGGTAATGCGGCTATAGTGTTCGCCCACGATATGCACCGCGTGCTCGGCGAACAAATCGAAATTTTGCCCCACCGTGCCGTGCAGAGTATTTTCCAGGGGAATCAGCCCCAGTTCGCAGCGGGCGTCGGCCACCTCGCGGAACACGGTGTGAAAGTCGTCCACGGGCCGCATGTCGGCGCTGTGCCCCAGGCATTCCAGCGCGGCCAGATGGGAAAAAGTGCCCTCAGGCCCCAGAAAAGCCACCCGCACCGACTGCTGCAGCGCCCGCGAGGAAGAAAAAATTTCGCGCCAGACATGCTCCACGGCCTGGCGGGGCAACATACCGCCCATAGCTTCGTTACGCCGATGCAAGCCGTCCAGTATCTCGCGTTCGCGCCGAGGCTGGAACACCGCCAGGGAGCGTCCGCCGCTCCGCTTGCATTCGCCCACCCGCACGCTGAGTTCAGCCCGGCGATTCAGCAGCGTCAGCAATTCCTCGTCCACGGCGTTGATATCCCGCCTCAGGGCGGACAAGCGGGCCTGCGT
Source organism: uncultured Desulfovibrio sp. (assembly GCA_900541395.1). GTDB lineage: Bacteria > Desulfobacterota > Desulfovibrionia > Desulfovibrionales > Desulfovibrionaceae > Mailhella > Mailhella merdigallinarum. Next base: position 52,763 of record UQJT01000002.1, on the reverse strand, counting down.
GTCCGCATCCGCGTCTGCCCCCGCCTCGCGCGGGGATACCGCCCGAATTCCAGCCTCCGGCGATTCCTGTCCGCCCCTCCGGCCCCTTTCGTCCTGTCCGTCCCTGTTCATGGCTGCTGTCTCCGCCCGGCTTACTGTTCCTGAATGGCTTCGGCAATACGCATGCCGAAATGCCGTCCGGCCTGATCGACGTGGCACAGCACTTCGTCGCCGGGCTTCAGTTCGACCACGCTGACCGGCGATCCGTCAGGCCGCACCAGACGTATGGTTTCGGCGTTCTGGAGGAACATGCCGCCGCTCTCGCCGCTCGGTCTCAAATCGGCTTCCACATAGAGCATGGGCCGCACTTCCACTTTGACCCGACCGATCACGGCCAGGCTGGTAGTCCCGTCGGCTTCCACCACCAACACCTCGTCGCCGGAGCGCAGTTCTTCCAGATAGCGGGTGCGGTCGCCGGGCATCAGCGCATAGGCGTGCACTCCGCCCGCATTGACGCGAAACGGCCGGGCCGCCACATATTCGTTACGCTCGGTTTCGGCATGAACCAGGAATGTAAAAGCGCTGGAATTGCCGACCAGCATCCCCTGGCCCCGTTTCAGCACCGACAGGGTATCCACGCATACCCTGTGCCCCAGTCCTACGGGGCGCACGGCCGTGATCCGGGCCGGAACCAGGGACATGGCGCCCTGCGCCGTCTTGACCTCGGCCACAATGGCTTTCAGGTCGGGCAGAGCCTCAGGCGTCAGGACCAGCGTGGCTACGCCCCGCTCCAGAATGCCCGCCGCCAGACGGGCTTCGTCCAGCGAACCGACTTCCACCGCCACCCGGTCCGACACGCGCCGATCAGGATGAGCCAAAAGATTTTCCACCGGAATAATCTCCCACCCCCGGGCCAGCACCACATCCTCCCCGGCGGCCAGACGGCGGGCGACCTCTTCCTCGTCGGCCTTGGCGTCCAGCCGAATCACGGACATGGAGGAATCGGCCCGCGCATCGCACAGGGCCAGAGCGGCCACCGACGCCACGCGCTCCTCCTCCACCAGCACGCCGTCCACGCCCGACTCCAGGGCCAGAGTGACGTCTTCCTTGACGAAAGGGACGCTACGAAAATACAGGGTTCGCATTTATTCCCCCACCACTTCCAAGGCCTGGGCCACGGTCCAATTCTCATGCACGACGCCGCGCAGGGCCTGCAGAAGCAGCACCCGGCGGGGATGCTGGAAAATATTGCGACCCACGGACAAACCCGCGCCGCCCGCCTGCAGGGAATCGTACACCATCTGCAGAAACTCGCGGGTGGTATCCGTCTTGGGGCCGCCCGCAATGACCACGGGCACGCAGCAACTGTCCACCACGCGGGCGAAGCTGTCCACATCGCCGGTGTAGGGCACCTTGACCACATCCGCGCCCAGTTCCACCCCCACCCGAGCGCAATGCGCCACCACGGCGGGATCATAACTGTTGCGGATGTTGGGGCCGCGTCCGTACATCATAGCCAGCAGAGGCATGCCCCAGTTATCCGCCGATTCCGCCACGCGCCCCAGTTGAGCGAGCATGTCGCGCTCGTTTTCATCGCCCAAATTGACATGGACGGACACCGCGTCCGCGCCCAGACGTATGGCTTCCTCCACGCTGGCCACCAATGTTTTGCTGTTGGCCATGGGCGTCAGAGAAGTGGAGGCGGAGAGATGAACGATAAGCCCCAAATCACGCCCCACGGTGCGGTGTCCGCAACGGACCAGGCCCTTGTGCATCAGCACGGCGTCGGCTCCGCCCTCGGCCATGTCCGACACGGTTTCCCGCATGTCGATAATGCCGTCCAAAGGCCCCACGGAAACCCCGTGATCCATGGGCACTACGATGGCACGATTGGTTTCGCGATTGAAAATACGTTCCAGACGAACTTTTTTACCGAGATGCATAATGCCCTTCCTTGCGTTGCGGGACCGCCGCTCCGCCCGGGCCCTGTCACGAAAAAAGGCCACAGGCGGCGGAGCCTGTGGCCTCTGGTTGAACGATAGAAACTGTGCTGCGACTTCGCTCACTCCATGACCACAGGCTGGCCGAACCCATAAAAATAAAAAAACAAGCCGTAGCCAAAGCTGCCGCTTGCATACAGGGTTTCGGAGGTGTGGAAGAGAGAGTGTCGCATGATGAACCGTAGGTTGAGAAAAAACGTGCGTGTTGTGTAAAACGGACCGCGCCGGGCTGTCAACTCTTTTATGCGGGATCGGATGTTTTTTTCCCGTCGTCTCCGCTCTCTCCCTTGCCGCCGTTGACGGGGTCGCCTTTGCTGCCGGTGGGCGGCGGAGCGGCGAGCAGGGACGCGGGAGTCGCGTCGTCGCCGGAGGACGCGACGGCGGACGCCGCGTCGGGCCGATTCCGATGGGCCGACGCGGCCGCCCGTATCCGACGATAAGTAAAGACATCCAGACTTTCCGCGCCCAAAGCCTCGGCCGGAAATTCCGCCCGGGCCATGCTGCGGTGTCCGCCCGCCGACCCCACGTCGCCAAAGGCCGTGGACGCCAGCCAACCCAGATCCACCCCGCCGAACCCGCCCCGGAAAATAACCACCACCGTGCCTTTGTATACGCCGCATACCGCCACCCAGCGCAGGCCGTGCACCTTAAGAAAAAAATCGGCCACCACCACCAGAAGATCGGGGCTCTCCACCACTTCCAGCGAAGTGTAATGCCCCCGTCCGCACGGGCGCAGCGTATCGAAGGCGCGGGAAAAATACGGCAGCCATTCGGGCAGGTATTCGCTGCGCATAATACGGTTGAGCAATACCGTGTCTCCAAAGCGGGAAAGGTGGTGATAGGCCCGCAAATCCACTTCCGAACTGTGACGGCCGAAGGTGTTGGTGTCGGTGCGTATGCCGTATTGCAGGGCCGTGGCCAGCCGACGACCGGGCCGGATGCCGGAGTTGTATAAATATTCCGTCATCAGGGTGCTGGTGGCCCCGTATTCGGGGCGTATTTCCTGAAAAGGCGCGGCGTAGGGCGGCTCGGCCGGAGGATGGTGATCGATGATCACCGAAAAATCCACATCGTCGAAGGCCACGTTGTGGGACGGCTGGGAATCCACAATGGCAAAGCGCTGAAATCCCCGGGCAAGAACGGGCTGCCAGCGTACCAGAGGGATACGCAGGTAGCGGATCATGGACAGATTGTCCGGTCTGGTCACTTCATTGATGCGCGCGATGGTCACCGTGTGCACCCGGTGGCGGATCAAGCGCTGGAACGCCATAGCCCCGGCCATGGCGTCGGGATCGGCGTTAATCATGATCAACCAGTTGTCCTCGCGTTTCAGCAATTCCTGAAGCGCGGCCAACTGCGCGCCGAGCCTGCGAAAGTACGCCATGCCATCCCCTTTTCCTACCATCGCGCCGAACCGTTCCGACGCGGACGCTCTCCCGGCGCCCGCAGCGCTCGCGCTTACGCGTTCGCTACGGCGGAAACGAAGCGTTCGGTCTCTCGTTCTGCCCATAAGCCATAGCGTGGCCCGTGTCCAGCCGTAGAGAGGCATTCGCTTATGCCCGCCACAAAAGATCGCCCCCGAGCAAAACGTCGGAAGGGCTTCAGAGGTCGGTCCGCTTGCCGCAAAAAATCACGAAACCGAGGGTGCAGCAGCGTCTTCAGGGCGGGTACGCAGGATGCGTCCGCCATATCTGAATGGGAGTCCGCCCGGCTCTAAAACCAAATATACTTTACCCCCAAGGAATTCGGAAAATATGGTCAAGTCGGACGTGTTTCCGCGCCTGTTCGCGCGCCGGAGGCCCGCCTCCGACGAAACTTCGGCGGATCGCATGTCGCGTGCGAAAACCGGTCATGCCGCTCCTCCCATCGCTCCGTGGGCTTGCATGAGGACGGGGCGGGAAGGCGCTTCGTTCCGCGACGGCGATATATGCGGCGTAAAGACGGATTGGTTTCCTTCCCCATAGCCTGCGCGTCTCTTCATCCGAAACAGGGCAGACGTATAAGAAGGGTCCGCCCTGTCATCCGGAAGCATGCGGTCGGGCATAGCTCCGGTCCGTCGCTGCTTCAAAATCGCCCCCTGGAGCATTTTCGAGCTGAAAATGCTCCAGGGGGCGAGCGAAGCGAGCCTCATCTCTGCTCTCCTTATCCGTAACGCGCTTCGCGCTGACGGCTAAGGGCGCCGCGACATCGGAGCAGCCGCGATTCACGGGCGGCGTATAGCTCCGATGGAGGCGTGAAACCCGCAGGCCGGAACACAGGGGCCCGGCCCGCAATATTTTCAAGGGCAAAACGCTCTAAGGAGGTAATATGAACGTTGTTCCGCCGTGGTTGGAACTGCGTATGCTGACGGAGTGGCACCGCCTGCGGCGCGCGGCGGACAGCCGGAGGCCGGGCGGCCCGGATCGCGATTCGGCCGCGTTCCGGTCCAAATACGCCACCGCGGTGCGGTCCCTACTGGGCACCTATCACCGGCTCCAAATCCAGGGCGTGCCCGACGAACATTTCGATCAGGCATGGGAGCGCCTGGCCGATGTGTGCGGCGCGTCCGATCAAAAGCGACTGGCCGCTTTTCTGGACTGCACGCCCGAAGATGTGTCGGAAACGGTCCGCCTGCGCCGTATCCCGGCTTCGTGGCTGTTGTATCTGGCGTATATGGAAGGCATCGCGCCGGTCTGGATTCTCACCGGTCGGGGCGACCGCCATCTGCACCGACGCAGGGTGCCGGGCTGGAAGGACAGGCCCGCCGTACGGCGAGTCCGGGCGCTGTGGAGCAATATCAGGGATCGGCTGGAATAAAGTCTCCTCTCTCTATGCGGCGGTATGCGCCGCACCGACCCGGAATTTGCGTTAGGGCCCGGAACGGTTGTTGCGAGCGCCGACGGCGCCCGTTCGACAGGCCCGGCGCATACGCCCCCCCAACGCGTTTTCAGATTGAAAAGGCTCCCGGAGTCAAGCGAAGCGAAACTGTCTCTGCTCTGCTTATCCGTAACGCGCTTCGCGCTGACGGCTAAGAGCGCCGCGACATCGGAGCAGCCGCGATTCACGGGCGGCGTATAGGCTCCGATGGAGGCGTGAAACCCGCAGGCCGAATAAGTTGCGCAGCTAGGCGGCCGAACTGGACAGCGGCCCATGCCCGGCGTATCAGAACGGCATGCGCTCTCCCTTTGAACATGTTCGTCCTTTGATATTGGCCTCCTCGTCCCCGCGTCGCCAGATGTTTCTGCGCGATCAGGGACTGGAGTTCACCGTACTTGCGGCCGAGGGTCCCGAACCCGCGCCCGTCGCGCATGAAGACCCCGCCGCCTTCGCTCTGCGCGTGGCCGGGCACAAGGCCCGTTACGCGCTGGACAGGCTGGCGTCCGGCGTTCCGACCGCCGGAACCGCGCCCCTGGTGCTGGCCGCCGACACTATTGTGGTACTGGACGGCGACATTCTGGGCAAGCCCAGCTCCGAGGAACATGCCCTGGCCATGCTGACCCGACTGGCGGGGAACACCCACACCGTCGTCACCGCCTGTTGCCTGCACCCGGCTGACGCCGAACCGCTGTGTTTCGCGGACAGCGCGCGCGTCACCTTCGCTTCCTGGCCCGAAGCCCTGTTGCGTTCCTATGTGGCCACGGGCGAACCTTTGGATAAAGCCGGAGCTTACGGCATTCAGGGCAAGGGCGCCTTTTTGGCGGAACGCATCGAAGGTTCGTGGTCCACCGTGGTGGGTCTGCCCATGAGCCGGACCATGAGCGCCCTGCTGGCTTTAGGCGCTCTGCGTCTGCGCTCCGCCGCATGACGTTTTTTCCTCCAACCCACAGGAGTCCCGCCATGACCTTGACCGAACTCATCGTCACTTCCCGCACCTGTCGCCGCTTTCAAAGCTCCGTGGGCCTGACCGAAGGCATACTGGCCGATCTGGTCGACATGGCCCGGCTCAGCCCCAACGCCCGCAACGCCCAGGCGCTGCGCTACGCCATCGTGACCGAGCCGGCCGCGCGGCGGGAAGTATTCGGCCTGCTCACCCTGGGCGGCGCGTTCAAGCCGGAACAGCGGCCCACGGTCGAGCAACAGCCCGGCGGCTACATCGTCGTTCTCGGTCCGGAAAAGCTGGATGCTTTCGGATTGATGGACGTGGGCATCGCGGCCCAAAGCGTCAACCTGGCAGCCAACGCCTCGGGGCTGGCCTGCTGTATGGTGGGGGCGTTCAACAAGCCCGCCCTGCGCAAACTGCTCGACGCGCCCGCCGACCTGGACCCCAAACTGGTGCTGGCCCTGGGCGTTCCGGCCGAAGACCGTCAGATCGCCCCCCTGGATGAACACGGCGACACCGCCTATTTCCGCGACGATCACGGCGTGCATTGGGTGCCCAAGCGCGCGCTGGAAGACCTTATCGTCATCCGGCGCTAAAGGGCGGCTTGACGGTTTCCGGCCGTCGCCCTCCGCCAACGCCGCCCCGCCTTGGCAGCCACAGGACGCTGAATCCGACCCCGTTCCACCCTCCCCTCACGGGGACGGATCGCCTCGCCGCCCGGCGACGCGGTCTGTAAACCGTCCGTTACGGAGTGCCTCATGCAAGATCAAGTGCTCGCCGCCGTGGAAGCCGTGCGGCAAAAATCCCCTCTTGTCCACAACATCACCAACTTCGTGGTTATGCAGGTGACGGCCAATGCGCTGCTGGCCGCCGGAGCCTCGCCCCTGATGGCCCACGAGCCCGAGGAACTGGACGACCTGCTGTCCATCGCCTCGGCTCTGGTGCTCAATATCGGCACGCTGGACAAGGCCTGGATCGCGTCCATGCGCCAGGCGGGCGAACTGGCCGGGCGACGCCGGGTGCCCGTGGTGCTCGACCCGGTGGGCGCGGGTGCGTCGCGCCTGCGCACCGAAACCGCGCTCACCCTGCTCAACGAAACGCGCCCCGCCGTGGTGCGCGGCAACGCTTCGGAAATCATGGCCCTGTCTCCGCACCTCACCGGCGACGAAGCGACCACCAAGGGCGTGGACAGCACCCGCGCCAGTCACGAGGCCGAAACGGCCGCCCGCGATCTGGCCGCCCGTCTTCACTGCGTGGTCAGCGTCAGCGGCGAAGAAGATCTGATCACCGACGGCGATTCAGCATGGCTCGTACGCGGAGGTTCGCCCCTGATGACCTTGGTCACCGGCATGGGCTGTTCCGCCACCGCCGTCACCGCCGCTCATGTGGCCGTGGCTTCCTCTCCCCTGGCGGGCGCCGTGGCGGGCATGGCGGTCATGGCCTCGGCCGGGGAAAAAGCCGCCGCGACAGCCCAGGGGCCCGGCTCCTTCCTTCCCCTGTTTCTCGACGCCCTCTACAACCTCGACCCTCGGGACGCGGCAGCCCGCGTGCGCCGGGCCTGACCGACGCGTCATGGCCGATATGAACTGGCGGCGACGCGCCGATTACCGCGTTTATCTGGTGACGGATCGGGGATTGTGCCTGGGGCGTCCCCTGGAAGACGTGGCGCGGGCGGCCGTACGCGGCGGCGCCACGTTGGTGCAGTTGCGCGAAAAAAACGCGGACTCGCGCGAATTTCTGGAACTGGCCCGCCTGCTGGTGCGGGAGTTGCATCCCCTGGGCGTGCCTGTGCTTATCAACGACCGGGCGGACATTGCCCTCGCCGCGGGCGCGGCGGGCGTGCATGTGGGGCAAAGCGACCTGCCCCCGGCGGACGCCCGCGCCCTGCTCGGTCCCGACGCCATCGTCGGCTTGTCCGTGGAAAACCGGGCGGAGTTGGAAGCGGCTCAAACGGAAGACGTGGATTATCTGGGCGTGAGCCCGGTGTTCGCCACGCCCACCAAAACCGACACCGCTCCCCCTTGGGGATTGGACGGTCTGGCTTGGGCGCGGACCCGCTCGCGCCTGCCCCTGGTGGCCATAGGCGGCATTCACGCCGACAATGCGGCCGCTGTGGTGCGGGCCGGAGCCCACGGGCTGGCCGTGGTGTCCGAACTGTGCTCGGCCCCGGACCCGGCGGCCGCCGCCCGGCGCTTGCGCGCGCTGTTCGACTAGAACAAATCAACCTTAAAAATTTTACAATGTTAAAATTTAAGACGCGCCCGCTTCGGCATCCGACAGCGCCAAGGAATGGCGCTTATGCCTTCGCGGCGACCGCTCGCTCCGCAGTCGGAAGAGCATGTTCAAACCGAAAACGGCCTAGAACGTTTTGCCATTGAAGAAGCGCCGCACGAACAAGGCCGCCGTTCAAAGAGCGGCGGCCTTGTTCGTGCATGCCCGTTTCATTCCGCCCATCCGCGCGCCTCCTTCTCATGGACGCGCCGTTGCCTCCATTTTATCCTGCCTTTCTCTTTGCTCCGGCAAAATGCGATATTTTCTCACCTCGCCTTTCATTCCCGGCCCCGGAAAAGGGCCGACGGAGTCCATACGATGAACAGACGGCATCATGGCGCACGGACTTCGGTCCACGTGGCGGCCCACGCGCTGGAGGGAGTAGCCGTGGGCTTGAGTGCGGGACTGGTGGTGGGCGGCTTTCGCCGCGCCCACGACGCCGTGTTCACACAGCTTCCGGTCTGGTTCGGGGAGGCGCGGGAGCACTGGTGGATAGTGCCGCTCTGGTTCGCGGTTCTGGTGGTCGTGGCCTGGATTCTCGGCCGTCTGACGCGGGCCGTGCCCCTCATCCCCGGCAGCGGCATACCCCAGATTGAACTGTCTCTGGCGGGCAGGTTGCCCGTGCCCCCCGCCGTCTGGCCCCGCGTGCTGGCGGCCAAGTTCGCGGGCAGTTGGCTGTCCGTAACCGCCGGGTTGTCTCTGGGGCGGGAAGGGCCCAGCATCCAGATGGGTGGCGCCCTGGGCGTGCTCATCGGCCGCCTGCGCGGAGAAACGCGGCTGCGCAACAATCCGGCACTGGTGGCCGGAGCGGCGGCCGGCCTGGCCGCCGCGTTCGGCGCTCCCGCCGCGGGCATGCTCTTCGCTTTTGAGGAAATGAAAAGCCGCCGCAGCGCCGTGAATATCGTCACCGCCCTGGCCGCGGCCTTTGCCGCCCAGATGGTGTGCGTCCACGGCTTCGGCCTGGGCAAGCTGTTCCCCTTCGCGGATTTCCGTCCTCCCATCCTGACCGAAGCGTGGACGCTGCTCCCGCTGGGGGTGCTGCTGGGCGGACTGGGCGTGGCGTACAATAAAGGGCTATTGAGCCTCAAAGACGCGGAAGCCGCCCATTCCCCCTTGCCGCGGGGGTGGCGCACCCTGCCGCCTCTGTTGGCGGCCGGAGCGCTGGCTTTTATGTATCCCCAGGTCCTCGGCGGCGGCGACGGTCTCATCGTCGCCCTGGGGCGGAACTCTCATACCGTGACGGCTCTGGTCTGGCTCTTTCTGATCAAGGCCGGTTTTTCGCTGTTCAGCTACACCGGCGGCACTCCGGGCGGTCTGCTCATGCCCATGCTGTGCCAGGGGGCGCTTCTGGGAGACCTGGCGGGCCGCATTCTGACCGCCGCCGGGCTGGTGAGCACGGACGCGGCGGCCGGCTTCATTCTGTTCGGAATGGCGGGATATTTCGCGGCCGCTGTACGCGCGCCGCTGACCGGCCTCTTCCTGGTCATCGAAATGTCCGGAGCCGACCTGTGTCTGCCGGGCGCTCTGGCCGTGGCTCTCATCGCCAACACCACGGCCAACCGGTTGCGCTGTCCGCCAATCTACGATTCGCTCAAGGAACGCATCAAGACGCCGAAGCCTTGAACTCGCCGGAGTTGCTGAAAGTCCGCAGCTCCGGCCCCTCTCGTCAGGCGGTCTCTTCCTCGGGCGGCAGACAGTCGGCCTCGTCGCCGAACCCGCCGCAGGGATTGTTTTTGTTGCTCCAGTTGCGCCACAGTACGCCCAAAGCCACCAGGAAGGACAGGCAGTCCGCCACGGGCAGACTGGCCCACACTCCGTTCAGTCCCAGGAAACGCGGCAGGATAATGAGGCCGGGGATGAGGAAAAGCAGTTGACGGGTCAGAGACAGGAAGATGGCCACCGACGGCATACCGATGGACTGAAAGAAAGACGCGATGACGATTTGTCCTCCGTTCAGGAAAAAGACCAATCCCCCGAGGCGCAGGGCCGTGACGGCCATTTCCGTCAATTGAGGATCGGAAGTGAACAGAGAGGCCAGAGCGTGGGGCAGGAACTGGAAGGCCAGGAAACCGAGCGTGGTCACTGCGCTGCCCAAAGCCACCCCGTAGAAAAGCGTGCGCCGGACCCGCAGGGGTTTGCGCGCCCCGAAGTTATAACCGATGATGGGCTGCATGCCCTGGGTCAACCCCATAACCACCATGACGAACAGCATGATCACCCGGTTCATGATGCCGTAGGCCCCGATGGCCAGGTCGCCGCCGTAGCGGTACAGGCTGTTGTTGATGATGATCACCACCACACAGGCGCACACGTTCATGAGAAAAGGGGACAAACCGATGGACAGGATGGAGCGCACCACGGCCGCGCGCAGCCGGTACACTCCCGCGGTGAAGTGGACGGTGCTGTCCTTTTTGCAGAAGTGGGCCACTATCCAAGTCAGGGCCACGCACTGCGAACAGACCGTGGCCAGGGCAGCGCCCCGGATACCCCAATGAAAGACGAAAATGAACAGGGGAGCGATGATGATATTGCAGGCCACGCTGACCAGGGCCGTCAGCATGGCCTTTTTGGGGTACCCCGTGGCCCGCATGATATTGTTGAGCCCCAACATGGTGTACCCGATGGGCAGGCCCAGGAGCAACACCTGCATAAAATCGTAGGCATAGGGCATGGTTTCTGCGCTGGCGCCGAACAGAGCCAGAATGGGACGCAGAAAAAACAGGGAAAGCGCCCCGAAGATGACGGAAAACACCAGCCCCAGCACCAGGACATGCCCCATGACCAGGGCCGCGCCCTCGGTATTTTTGCGTCCCAGCTCGATGGAACAGACCGTGGAACCGCCCACGGCCACCAAAAGACAGATGGCCATGATCAGGTTCATAAGCGGGAAGGTGACGGCCAGACCGGAAATGGCCAGAGGCCCCACCCCGTGCCCGATATAGATGCTGTCGATGATATTGTACAAAGACGTGACGGTCATGCCGATGATGGCCGGCAGGGAATAGCCGATAAGCAGCTTGGAAATGGGACGAGTTTCCAAGGCATTGGAAGGATTCTGCGCGGGCATGGATTGTATTCCTCGTGCTATTTTTCGTTGTGAATCCGATAATTATACGTCTAATCGGGGCGGCGCACAAGCCCCGGACTCTTTTTCAAAAATAAAGAACCTTGACCATTCCCGAATGCTTGCCTATAGATCGCCCATCGTTCCCGACCGGGAACGGTCGATCTCGTCCCCGGAGCCTTTTTAGGGCTCTCCCCCCTGTTCAGGGTCACCCTCATCGCACGGCGCGGCCGCTTGCGGAGCGCGCCCTGAGGGAATCATGTCCACTTCATCTTCAACTGTCTCCGCCTTCGCGCTGGGCCCCAAAGCGCTTATCGCCTATCTTGCCTTTCTGAGCGCCTTCGTTCCTCTGTCCACCGATCTTTACCTGCCCGCCCTGCCGAGCATGGGGCAATTTTTCCACGCATCCCCCGAACTCACCAACCTTACCCTGAGCTGCTTCATGCTGCTCTACTCCCTGTCCATGCTGGTATGGGGGCCGTTCAGCGACAAATACGGCCGTCGCCCCATTTTGCTGGCGGGTCTTGTCATCTACATCCTGGCCAGTATCGGCTCGGCCCTGTCCGATTCGGTATATCAGCTCATCGCCGGGCGTTGCTTCCAGGCTCTGGGCAGCGGCGCCATCAGCGCCGTGTCCCTGACCGTGGTCAAGGATTCATTCCGGGGCCGCGCCATGGAAAACGTGCTGACCCTGATTCAGACCATGATCGTGCTGGCTCCCATGCTGGCCCCGGTGCTCGGCGGCCTGCTGCTGACCGTCACCTCGTGGAGGGGGATTTTCTGGGCGTTGACCGTGTGCGGCGTCGCAGCTCTGGCCCTGAGCTTCGCCCTGCGCGAAACTCTGACCGACCCCACGCCGGGCTCCGCTCTGCATAGTCTGGGCCGGGTGACCGTAGTCCTGCGGCACGCCCGTTTCCGCTCGCTGCTGATTATCTTTTCGTTGTCGAGCATGCCCTTCATGGCCTATCTGGCCGCGTCGGCCTATGTGTTCGAGGATAACTTCGGCGTCAGCCCCCAGGCCTACAGTTACTTTTTCGCGGCCAACGCCGCCGTATCCATGCTCGGCCCCGCTCTGTACGCGCGCTTTCTGCGCGACCTGCCCCGACGGGCCTACATTGCGGCCAACTTTCTCATCCCCGCCGTGGCCGGAGTTCTGCTTCTGATTTTCGGCAACGCGGGCCCCTTTGCCTTTGCGGCCCTCTACCTGCCCATCACCTTCTGCGGCAGCGCCGTCCGGCCGCCTTCCACCATGCTGATGATGAACCAAATGGACACAGACACCGGCACGGTGGCTTCGCTCGTCGGCAGCGTCGCCCTGCTTTGCGGCAGTTTTGCCATGTTTTTGTGCTCTCTGCCGTGGAGCAGCTTCATCACCGCCACCGGTGTCATCAGCCTGGTCGTGGGCCTTGTCTGCCTGACGGGCTGGATGGCCGTGAGCCGTTCCGACTAATAACGCGCCGAGTCGGCGCAGGCCCCCTCCACGGAGGGGGCCTGCGCGGCGGCCGCTCGCGGAACCATACTTCAGCCCGGCGTTCAAATCGGCCTTGGCGCCGGGTCGACTTGTCAAAATAAAAAAATACTATTAGATAGGTGCTATTCCGCTGTTATTTTGGGGATACAGCGGTATTTTTTTTGCGCGGTGTCTTTTTCCGTTCGGACACACAGGGGGTACTCCACCATGCAGCTACGCACCAAAATTCTTTTGTCGTGCTCCGCTTTGCTCGCGCTGACGGCCGTTCTCGGCGCGGCGGCCTATTTTTCCACCGACAACATGAACAAATACGCGGTGCAATCCGCGTATATCGAAAAGGGAAAATCGGCCGTTGAGGAATGCCAGGGCATGTACCTGCGCTACGCCCAGTCGGGCGACGCCCGACAGGCGGACCAGGTGCTGGCCTTTGTCAATCAGGGCGAGCAGGCGTTTCGCGCCGCGTTGCCCTATATGATAAACCCCCAGCGCAAAGCTCAGGTGGAACAGTGCGCCGATTCCGTCGCCGGGCTGAAGGACAAACTGGCCGCTCTGGTCCGGCAGCAGGCCGAAGTGCGGACCCTGTCCGGAACCGCCGACGCGCTCTTCCTTAAAACAGCAGAGCCCTATGACGCCCTGGAGGAAGAGGTGGCCCGCATGGCCCGGGAATACGTGCCGGACGTCAATGAGATGGGCTATACGGGCGGCGAAGGTCAGATTGTGGGCAATCTCATGGAAATCCTCAACATCCGATTGTCCCTCAACCGTCTGCGCACGGACGCCGCCCAACTGAACCTTTTTAGCCCCGAAGAAAGCCTGAACGCGTTCCACACCGCCCTGGACGGCATTCAGACCCGGCTTGAAGCCCAGTACGAAAAACTGGTGGCGGAATCCAGCCGCGCCTTGATGAAAACGGTTATCGCCAGCGTTCACGCCTATGAACAGAGCCTGCTGACCTATACCAAGCAATTGAGCGTCACGGGCGCCGTTCAGGCGGAGCTGTCCGCTCAACTGGAAACACTCAAGCAGCAGGCCGACACCCTTTCGTCCCTGGCCACCGCCAGCGTACAGGAGGCCAACGCCTCGGCCGACTTCCTGATCATCGCCATCTGCGGCCTGGCATTGGTGGTGGGCGCGCTCGTCACCCTGTTCCTCAGCCGCAGCGTCATGAACCAGCTCGGCAAAGACCCCGGCGAACTGGCCCATGTGGCCGACCGCGTGGCCGGGGGCGACTTTGACGTGGACGACGGCACCCCCGCCCACGGCGTCTACTCCAATATCATCAAGATGGTCGCCATGCTGAAAACCAATATCGACGAGGCGCGGGAACAGTCGAACCTGGCCCGGGCCGAATCGGCCAAGGCGCAGGAAGCCACTGCCGCCGCCCAAGAGGCCGGGCGCGAGGCCGAAGCCCGTCGGGACAGCATTTTGGCCATTGCCGAACATCTGCAGGAAGTGGTCAATGTGGCGAGCGAAGCTTCCGAACAACTGGCGGCCCAGATTGAGCAGGCGGGCCGGGGCGCGGACGAACAGGCCGCGCGGGTGACCGAGACGGCCACCGCCATGGAGGAAATGAACTCCACCGTTATGGAGGTGGCCAAAAACGCGAGCAAGGCGTCCGAATTTTCCACCGGCACGCGTGAAAAGGCCACAGCCGGCGCCCAGGTGGTGCAAAGCGCCGTGGCCAGCATTCAGGAAGTCAAAACCCAGTCTGAAACTCTGCGCCGCGACATGACCAAACTGAGCGAAAACGCCCAGTCCATCACCCGGATTATGAACGTCATTTCGGACATCGCGGACCAGACCAACCTCCTGGCGCTGAACGCGGCCATTGAGGCCGCCCGGGCGGGCGACGCCGGGCGGGGCTTCGCCGTGGTGGCCGACGAGGTACGCAACCTGGCTGAAAAAACCATGGCCTCCACTTCCGATGTGGCCGCCGCCATCAAAAATATTCAGGACAGCGTGGACCAGAGCACGCGTCAGTTGGATACCGCTGTGGAAAGCATAGACCGCGCCACCGCTCTGGCCACTCAGTCCGGCCAGGCTCTGGGGGAAATCGTGAGCATGGCCGACGACACGGCGGATCAGGTGCGCAGCATCGCCGCCGCCAGTGAAGAGCAGTCCGCCGCCAGTGAGGAAATCACCCGTTCGATCACTACGGTAAGCGACATTTCAGGCCAGACGGCCGAAGCCATGCGCAGCGCCGCCGCCAATGTGACCGAGCTGGCCCGCCAGGCCCACGACCTGAGCGACCTGGTGGCCGAAATGCGCAAGAGCTGAACGCCCCGACGCTGTACAAAAAAAACACAAAGGCGGTCTTCGAACAGGCCGCCTTTGTTATTGATATTCGGAAAACCACCGCTTCGGATCGGCGCATCGTCTTTTCGTTTTCGTCTCCATTCCCGGCTCGGGGCCGCACGGCATCGGGCTTGAGGGCATAAGGCGGGCCGGAACACCGAATCGGACGGCGCAGCGTACGTCGGACCGGCCGCGCGACTTGGTCGGGCCGAAATGCGAAGCGGCCCGACCCGGCTCAGATGGGCGTGGGTTTATCGCTGAGCATTTCCTGGGCAAAAGTTTTGAAGATGTCGTCCAATTCCAACAACCCCAGCGCCTTGCCCGCCTCGACGACCACGGCGAAATGCCCCATGCTGTCCGCAAAGCGACGCAATATCTCGTGCAGCGGCATGCTCGGAGGTACCTGGAGAGATTTGGTATACATGTGATCGGCCACGGTATGTCCCCCCACCATGCGACACACGGCGTGGACGGCCCGGTCCGTATCCACCTGGGGCGACGCCTCAAAAGCGCCCACGGTCTGAATGGCCTGCCCTATGGCCCGCAAGGCCCGATGGGTGGAAAGCGTGCCCAGAAAGCGACCGTTGGCGTCCTGCACAATGCCGCATGGCGTGCCCCCGCCTGCCTCCATGCGAGCGAGCAGTTTTTCCACAGCCGAGGCCAGGGGATCCTCAGGGGCAAAAATCAAAAGGTCTTCCTGCGCCAGATCCCAGGCGCGCAACAAGTCCAGCATGACGATTCTCCTTGGGCTTTAGCCTGGTGTTGTCATAAGGGATAGCCGACATCCTGTCCAGGCGGGCCGCTGGGGTTAATAAAGAAAGCATCGTCATTATGTGAAAACAATCACTATAAAAGTAACACTCTTGCCTTATTCCTCTCATACGTCTATATATCACTCAGGACTTCGTCGAAAGACGGATTTTGTCCTCCAATCAGGGCCGCGCGGAGCCCCGGCCGTATTTTCGGAGCCGCCGCGTCATCCACAGGAACCAACGGCCCGGCCGACAGTTGTTCCCCAACCTTGTTCACATTCTGCACAAAGGAGCCCTCTGTTATGAATATGACCATTTCCTACTCCCGCCAAGGCGACGTGCATACCATTGAAACCGGCGGAGCCGCCCTGCCCAAAATTGTGATCGACAACACCGGCGTACCCGAAAATCAACGCGGAGGGACGGCCAAACAACTTTTGGGCAGCGCCGCCGTATTCTGCTATATGTCCGCTCTGCTCGGCTCCCTCGACGCGCGCGGGGTAAAATACGAAAACGCCACCGCCACCGCCACCCTGGAAGTGGGGCCCAATGATCTGGGACAGGGACGCGTCAAAAAAATCACTATCGACGCCGCCGTCACCCTGCCCGGAGAAGACGCTCCCACCTTCGAGCGAGTGGCGAAAATCATGAAGCAGGGCTGCCTGATTACCGGCTCGCTGCACGAAGGCGTTGAAATGGCCTATAACCTGCACCCCGAATACAAGGATTGAGCATGTCCACGCGCATCACCATCATCGGCGCGGGCCCCGGCGGCTACACCGCCGCCTTTGAAGCCGCCAAAGCCGGAGCGGAAGTCACGCTGGTGGAATCCGCCCGGATGGGCGGCACCTGCCTGAACTGCGGCTGCATTCCCACCAAAACCCTCAAATCCTCGGCCGAAGCCCTGGAAACCATCCGCCGGGCGGCTGAATTCGGCCTGAGCGGCGCGGGCGACGCCCGGGTCGACATGCCCGCCGTCGTGGCCCGCAAACGCAAGGTGATTGAAACCTTGCGCGGCGGGCTGGAAAAAACCTGCGCCAGACTCAAAGTCAGGCTGGTGCGCGGACGCGGCCGGGTCATCGACGCCTCGCTGGTCGAAGTCGCCCTGGACGACGGCTCGGTGGAAAATGTGCCCGGCGACAAGGTCGTCATCGCCACGGGCTCGAACACCCTCAATGTCCCCTCTCTGCCCATCGATCATACCCACATCCTGACCAGCGACGACGCATTGGAAATAGATCATGTGCCCGCCCGGCTCCTGGTTGTGGGCGGCGGGGTGGTGGGTACCGAACTGGCGTTCATCTTCCGCTCCTTCGGCAGCCATGTCACGGTGGTGGAGGGTCAGTCCCGCCTGTTGCCCGTGCCCTCCGTGGACGAAGAAATGAGCAAACTTCTGCTGCGGGAAATGAAAAAAAAGGGTATCGCCGTGGAATTGTGCCGCACGGTGAACTCCACTGTGGTGGAAAACGGCGTGGTCAAGGCCCGGTTGGGCCCCTCCCCCTTTCTGCCGCCTGAATCCATCCCCGAATCGGCCAAAAAGGAAGCTTGTTTGGAAGCCGACGCGGTGTTTGTAACCGTGGGCCGGACTCCCAACACCGAAGGCCTGGGACTGGCCGAGGCGGGCATCGCTACCGACAGCCGCGGTTATATCGTGGCCGACGAATGCCTGGAAACCAACGTGCCGGGCGTATACGCCATCGGCGACGTATTGGGACCGGCGCGCATCATGCTGGCCCACATGGCCGTGGCCGAGGGGCATATTGCGGCCGCGAACTGCCTGGGCGCAAAACGGGCCGTCAGTTACGACGTGGTGCCCTCGGGCATCTTCAGTTCACCTGAAGTGGGAGACGTGGGCCTGACCGAAGCTCAGGCCAAAGCCGCCGGAACAGACGTAGCCGTGGGCCTGTTCCAGTTCCGCGAACTGGGCAAGGCGCAAGCCATGGGCGAACTGCCCGGAGTGTTCAAGCTGGTGGCGGACAAGGCCACGGGCAAGCTGCTGGGGGCGCACATCGCCGGAGCCCATGCCACGGACCTCATCGCGGAGGCGGCGCTGGCCCTGCACATGGGGGCCACGGCGCGGGACCTGGCCGAAACCATCCACGCCCACCCCACCCTGGCCGAAGGCGTCTTTGAAGCCGCCCACATGATCTGACGCAACGGCCCGCCGCAAGGCGGGCCGGAATCGTCGGCCCCGGTCGACGATTCCAACGCTGCAAAAAACGGTCGCGGCGAGCCGCGAACCGGACGGGAGATTTTATGAAAGCTTTGTCTGAAATCCAGTTGCCGGACGATCGTCGTTATACGGACGAACACGTTTGGATCAAGCCGGACGGTGAGGAATTTGCGGTCGGGATCAGCGACTTCGCCCAGGATCAATTGGGCGAAGTGGTTTTTGTGGATCTGCCCTCCGCCGGGGTTCGTTTCGGCGCGGGCGACGGTTTCGGTACCGTGGAATCCATCAAGTCCGTCAATACATTGTATATGCCCGTAGCGGGCGAGATCACGGCCGTCAATGAGGCGCTGGACGCCACGCCCGCCCTGGTCAACGTGGCTTGCTACGACAAAGCCTGGATGCTTCGCGTCAAACCCGACGCCGTGGCCGATGTCGAAGCCTTGCTTACGGCCGACGCCTACCGTGACGTTCTGGAAAAATAACCCCTTCCGTTGCGATGTACCGTTCCTGAAGACATTTATCGTTATAAGCATATTCGTCCAAGGCACACGGTTTCGTCACCCAAAAACTACCTGCAAAATTAGTTTTCCATGACGTACATGCGGCGAAAATATTGCATTTTCGCCGCATGTTGCATCTATATATTTGAATATGATGTACGAAATAAGATTCTTTTACTTACGCATATTCACACTATACGATGACAAATTTTTCCCGATCGTGTCAAACCATATTACGGAGCACCTCGACTTTTTGCTTTATCCGACCTATAGTCTTTCACACGTCCCCGATCATGGGCGGGGACGGTCAGGTTCGCCCTTCCCCCTCTCCCCTTTATCCTCATTCATAAAAGGCGTTCCATGGTTCTGTCGCTCTGCCCGCTTCACTTGCGCTTTCCCGCTCTCGCGGCCTTTAAGAGAGAGAGAGAGAGAGACATCTTTCTTCATAACGGCCGACCGGGGGGTCCGGGTCGTTCAGCCCCGCCTTTGTCCGCCGGCCACCCTTCTCCCCCGTTTTTTCGTTTGAAGAGAGTCCCTCATGAAAATTCCTGAGCCGCTCCGTGGACTCAGCTTGCTGGTGGCTGCCGGTTTTGCTCTGGCCTGTATCGCAGGTTTTATTCTTCTGCGCGCAACGCCCAAGCCTGCCACATCGACGTCCCGCCCCCTCACCCTGACCGTATGGCACTATTACAGCGGCCTGACCCAACGAGCCTTTCACGATCTGGCGGCCCGGTTCAACACCACTGAAGGCGCGCGCCTGGGCATCGTCATCGAGCCTCACTCCCAGGGCGACATCGCCAGCCTGGCCGACATGGTGTTCCGGGCGGCCCGCGGGGACTTGGGCGCTCCAAACATGCCCGACATCTTCGCCGCCTATCCCGACAGCGCCTTTCGTGTGGCGGAGCTGACAGCCCTCGCCAATCTGGAGCCGTACCTCACCCCCGCCGAACAGGCCGCTTACCGTCCGGAATTTCTGGAAGACGGCCGCATGGGTCCGGATAACGGCCTGGTTATATTTCCCGTGGCCAAATCCACCGAAAACCTGTTCCTCAACCGCACGGATTGGGACGCCTTCGCCGCCGCCACCGGCGCGACTTTGGACGAACTCGCCACCTGGGAAGGCGTCGTGCGCACAGCCGGACGCTACCATGAATGGTCCGGCGGTCGAGCCTTTTTCCGCCTGGACTCTCCGGCCAACTTCATTTTGGTGACGGCCTGGCAATTGGGGGAAATGCCCTATGCCCTTCGAAACGGGCGGGCCGAGCCCACCCTGACGCCCCGTCTGGCTCGAGCCCTGTGGGATACCTATCACGCGCCGTTTGTGCGAGGCTGGTACGCCCAGGTAGGACCGTTCTGCTCGGACGACGCCCGTACGGGCGCCATTGTCGCCTATATCGGTTCGTCGGCGGGGGCCGGCTATTTCCCGGTCGAAGTATCGGAAGGCGGCGCGGCCCGCCCCATCGACTGCGACGTATTGCCCTATCCTCGCTTCAAAGAAGGCGAGCCGTACGCGATGTTGCAAGGAGCCGGACTATGCGTGGTCAAAAGCACGCCGGAACGCGAACGAGCCGCCGCCCGTTTTCTGCTCTGGCTGACCGCGCCGGACCAAAATTTGCCCTTCGCGGCGCTGACAGGCTATCTCCCCCCGGCCAAAGCCGCCTTGAATGAGGAACGTATTCTGGACGCTCTTCCGGATTCCGCAGTAACGTCGACACAACCTGCCGTCGCTTGTTCTCTGCGCACCTCGCTGGCTATGCTGAACGATATGCGCCTGACCGGCACCCGCCCTTTTGCGGGCAGCTACGCGCTGCGCGAACGTTGGAATACTCTGTTGCCGAAATTGGCCCAAGAGGCGCTTGAGGAACGAAAACAGAGAACGGCCGCGGGCGAATCCGAGGAAACGGCGGTGGCCGATCTGCTTTCGGAACGAGCGTTTGAGCAATGGTATGAGCGACTGCGGAGGGAATCCGCCGCGGCTCTCGGACAGTAGTCAAGGCCGGGGGCACGATGAAGCGTATTCCCTGGGATCGTAATTCCATCCTGCTGCGGCTGACGCTGTTCATGACCGTGCTCTTGTTCGGGCAATCCGTACTGCTTATCGGCGCGCTGGCGGCCGGAGGTCTGTTGAGCCGCACCCGGGAGGACGCGTTTGCCTCCCTGACCCAGAAAGTGATCACCCCACGCAATTATCTGCAGAGCGAGATGACCAGCCGCTGGTCCTCGCTGTACCCCTACGCCGACCAGTTCGCGGAGATGTTGCCGCCGCTCGCGGCCGCCGCTCAGGGCGACGCCGAACGGGAAGAGCGTTTTTTGACCGGGGCCATGCCGCTGCTCGTCGGCATGCTGCGCGCCACCACGGCATCGGGGGCGTTCATCATACTCGACAATGCCGGAGCGCCGGATCATTCCTCGCTGTACCTGCGCGATTACGACCCCACTCTCAACGACGACGACAATCTGGATTTGTACCTGGTGGCCGGTCCGTCCGCCGTTTCGACGGATTGGCGCATCCCTCTCGATAAAATCTGGAAAAGCCGCATGCCCCGCGCGCAGACCGATCAACCTTTTTACAACAAACCGATGACTCAAGCACAGCAAGGGGTGGACCCCGCCCTGCTGGGCTACTGGAGCCCCCCCTTCAGGCTGACTCCGCCGGACATCCCCATCATCACCTTCACCACGCCCCTGCCGGACGCCGACGGCGTGATCCGCGGCGTGATGGGGGTGGAAATTTCCCTCTATTACTTGCAGAGGGCCCTGCCCGCCGTGGGTTACCGCGCTCCGAGCGACCCCAGCTTTCTGCTCGGATTCCGGCCGTCCCGAGATGAGGCCGTCCGGCCCATCCTCGCGAGCAACGCCGCGCTGAACCACTTTGTTCAGTCCGGCGCCCCGCTGCCGGACGACTCGTCCGACACCCCATCCCTGCTTACCGATGCGGTGACGGGCGAACCGTATTACGCCTCCGCGCAGTCCCTGGAACTTTACGCTCCCAATACGCCGTTCGCCGAAGAGGAATGGAGCCTCATCGGGCTGGTGCCTCGCGATAATTTGCTGGAATTCACGCTGGCGCTGCAACGCATTTTGCTCTGGTCTTTTCTGGCTTCGCTGGCGTTGGGCATGGCCTGCGGCTTTGCGGGCAGTTACCATGTGACCCGGCCCATTGTGGACCTGGCCCGGCGGGTGCGCGCCAACCGGCCGGGCAGCGCCGCCTCTCTCGGCAAAACGGGCCTGCGCGAAATCGACGAACTGGCCGGGGCCATCAAGGAGGCAAACCGCCGACTACTGGATTCCACGGTCAAAATGTCCGCCATTATCGAAATGGTCAATGTGCCCATCGGCGCGTTTGAATATCGGGAGGACGACCCGCGCGTGTTCGCCACCGACGGCCTGTGGCGCATCCTGTCCCTGAATGAACAGGAAGCCGAAGAACTGTACCGGGATAAAGATCTGTTCGTGCGGCGACTGGGCATCCTCATGAGCCGCCCCGAACCCGAAGAGGAGTATGTTTACAAAATTCAGGACGCCCCGGTCAAATGGGTGCGCATCAATATGGCTTCCGCCGGCGGCGCCACTCTGGGAGTGGTCATGGATGTCAGCGCGGAAATCCATGAAAAAAAGAAAATCCGCTTTGACCGGGATTTCGATTCGCTGACCAGACTTTACAACCGCGAGGCCTTCCGCCGCCGCGTCATCGCCGCGCTTGAAAACGGCTTATCCGGCGTCTGCGCGCTGGCCATGCTCGATCTCGATTATCTGAAACCCCTTAACGACAACTTTGGTCACGCCTGGGGCGATATTTACATCCGCACCACAGCCGCGCTGTTGAATGAATTTTGTCCCGGTCACTGCATCGCGGGGCGCCGCTCGGGCGACGAATTCATGTTGTTCCTGCACGGCTTCACCTCCCGCGCGGACGTGCGGGAGGCTATGGACAGCTTTTATCTCAAACTGAATCGACACAGCCTGAGCCTGCCCGACGGAACACGCCGCGCCATCGCCATTTCGGCGGGCATAGCCTGGATCGAATCCGCAGATGTGGCCTACGACGAGTTGCTTCAGTGCGCGGACTTCACCCTGTATAAAGCTAAAAAAACAGCCAAGGGCGGCTATTGCATCTCCGATGAAGACGACGGCGAACGGGCCCGCCCTATGGAAGCGGACGCATAAGCGAATCGACCGAATCCGCCTTGGGCCGAACCGGAAACTCCGCCCGCCTTTACAGCCGCCGTTTCATACGGCGGCGTCGAGCAGCAGGTTGTCGCGGTGGATGACTTCGGGGTAATGGGCGTCGCCCAGAACGGCGGCCACCTCATGTCGCTTAAGCCCCATGATGCGGCGCAGATCGGCGGCGGAATAGTTGGAAAGCCCCACTCCCAACAGGCGTTCTCCGGCGAAAACCCGGACCAGGGCGCCGGGACCGAAGCCGCCTTCCACGGCCCGCACGCCGCCGGGCAAGAGGCTGCGCCCCTGTTCGCACAAGGCCAGAGCAGCGCCTTCGTCCACCCTCACCAGCCCCTGAGGTTCGGACTGATAGGCCAGCCAATACTTGCGGCGCGACACGTGGCGGCCGGCGGGGCGCACCCAGGTGCCCGCAAGCTCTCCGCCGAAGGCGCGATCCAGAATGCCGGGTTCGCGACCGGGCAGAATGAGAGTGGGCACTCCCAACTGCGCCGCGCGACGGGCGGAGAGCAATTTGGAATACATGCCGCCCGTGCCCACACTGGTTTTGCCTCCGCACAGGGAATCAAGGTCCAGGCCCTGAATGTCCTCAATGGACTCCAGCAGAGGAATGGACGCCGGGTCCGGAGCGGCAAGGGGATTTTCAGCCAGGACGCCGCCCGTGCTCGTCAGGTTGACGAACAAATCGCCTTCCACCAGGTTGAGCAACAGGCTGGCCAAGGCGTCGTTGTCGCCGAATTTGAGTTCCTGCACGGCCACGGTGTCGTTTTCGTTGACCACGGGCACCACGCCCCAGTCGAGCAGGCGGCCGAAGGTATTGCGGGCGTTCAGAAAGCGGGCGCGGCTGCGCAGATCGTCGCGGGTCAGCAGCACCTGAGCGCAGATCATGCCGTGCGCGGCAAAGGCGTCCTCGTATTCGCGCATTAAGCGGCCCTGACCGATGGCGGCGGCGGCCTGTTTGCCCGACACGCCCTCGATTTTAAGTTCTGTGCCCGCCAGAGCGGTGCGACCGGCGGCCACGGCTCCGGAACTGACCAGGGTCACCCGCCGCCCGGCTCGGGCCAGACGGTGCAACTGATCCACCAGATCGCGCAGCACCGGCAGATTCAGGCCCTCGGGCGTGGTCAACACGGCGCTGCCCACCTTGACCACCACCGAACGGGCGCGAGCCAGCGCTTCCTGTCTGTCCAACGTCATTCCTTCACCCATATCACTTCCACATCGGGAACGTCCTCGCCCGTCTCGACCTCGTCGACGTATCGCAACAAAGGCTCGTGCGGATCGAGCAGGTCGCGCATCTTCCACATTTCCGCCACCAATTCGTCGATGCCGATGTTCTCTTTGGCCGAAATAAAGAAGACGCGACGTCCGTCGGCCGCGGCCCGCGCTCTGAGCGCATCCAGTTCCTCGGACGAACGCAAATCGATCTTGTTGATCACCTCGATCTGGCGGCGCTCGGCCAGCTCGGGATCAAAAGCCGCCAATTCGTCGTTGATCAGGTCAAAACCGGCCCAGGGGGCGTCGCCGTCCGCCTGCACGTCCTCCACGCTGAGGATGTGCACCAGAAAACGGGTTCGCTCCACGTGACGCAAAAAGCGATCTCCCAGCCCCTGCCCGGTATGCGCGCCCTCAATGAGGCCCGGAATGTCCGCAATGACCATGCGTCGGTCCGGATCGTACTCGTCGATAAGCACGCCCAGATTAGGCGTCAGGGTGGTGAAGGGGTAGTCCGCGATTTTGGGCCGGGCCGCCGACACCCGCGACAAAAACGTGGACTTGCCCGCATTGGGCAGGCCCAGCAGACCGGCATCGGCCAAAATCTTCAACTCCAGGCGCAGGGTCCGTTCCTCGCCGGGCTCGCCTTTCTGGGCGAAGCGGGGGGCGCGCATGGTGGACGACTTGAAATGTTCGTTGCCTTTGCCGCCTCGGCCGCCCCTGGCGATGAGCACCGTTTCATCGGGGTCGGCCAGGTCGGCCAGCAAAATTTCGCCCTCGTCGGTCTTTTCATAAAGCTGCGTGCCCACGGGCAGTTCCAGAATCAGATCCTCGCCCTTGTGCCCGTCGCACTGGCTGCCCATGCCGCCCTGCCCGTTGCTGGCCTCGTAATGCCGCCGCAGACGAAAGTCGTACAGGCTGAGCAGGCGGGTAGAGGCCCTGGCGTACACGCTGCCCCCGTCGCCGCCGTTGCCGCCGTCCGGCCCGCCTCGGGGCACAAATTTTTCGCGACGGAAGCTGACGCACCCGTTACCGCCCTTGCCCGCCTTGACCGTGATCACGGCTTCATCCACAAATCTCATAACAACCCCGATTGACGGCGCGCGCCGACGTATATTCCATGTCGCGCCGGGCGGCGCGGCGTTTCCCTGCTCCGGGCCCGGCCCTTCGTCGCCCTCCGGGGCGACTCGGACACTATAGCGCTTCCAACACGACAAGGCGAGAAGAGTCACCTCTCCCCGCCTGAGAAACATCGTCGCTGCTGCGCAATTACGCCGCGGCTTCGGCCGGAACGATGTGCACGCGCTTGTGCACCTTGCGCTTGCGGATGAACTTTTCGTACTTCACGACACCGTCGACTTTGGCGTACAGAGTGAAGTCGCGTCCCATGCCGACGTTTTCGCCGGGATAAACCGTAGTGCCGAGCTGGCGGATAAGGATATTGCCGGCCAGCACGGGCTGCCCGCCGAAGCGTTTGACGCCGCGCCGCTGCCCCGCGCTGTCGCGACCGTTGCGGGAGCTGCCGCCTGCTTTTTTATGAGCCATGATGATACTCCTTGAAAGGATGCGGTTCCGCGCGCCCCCGGCGTTGCCGCCCGGACGCCGGGAAAGCCGTTACGCGCTGATGGCGGTCACGGACAGCGCCGTGTAGTCCTGACGATGGCCCTGCATGTTGCGGTAGGCCTTACGGCGGCGCTTCTTGAACACCTGGACCTTTTCGCCCCGGAAGTGCTCCAGCACCTTGGCCGTAACCTTGGCCCCGTCCACCAGGGGGGTACCGATTTTGGCGGTATCGCCGCCGAGCATGAGCACGCGGTCGAACGTCACTTCGCTGCCGACTTCGGCGGCGAGGTTGTCCACCACGATTTTGTTGCCTTCCTGAACACGGAACTGCTTTCCGCCGGTTTCGATAATAGCGTACATCCGAACCTCCGTTTCAACCAACACGTCCGGAAGGACGCGACCCATTGATATTGGAAAAGGGAACAAGTTACTTAGCCTGATTTTTACGGACCGTCAAGCGTTCAAAGCCACTCCGGCAGGGCATGAACGGAAAAGCCAAATCGTTATGAACCGGAATTGGTCGGCAGAGGAACGCGGAATGCGGATGGCGACAGGTAACGAGCCTCGAAAACGTCGATGTCCAGAGGAGGGGAAAACAGATATCCCTGCCCGTAATGACAGTGGAGCGAACGCAGCACGTCAAGCTGCCCCTGCGTTTCGATCCCCTCGGCTACGGCGCGCGCATTTTCCAGTTCGTTGCATATTTCAATGGAATGCTTGGTAACGATGCGGGCCCGCTCATTACGACAAATGCCGTCCACGATGGACTTGTCGATCTTGACGCTGTTGAAGCGTATCCGGGTCAGGATGGACATATTGCAATAACGGGCGCCGAAATCGTCCAGAGAAATGGAAAATCCTTCCTCCCGAAAGCGTTCGCTGATTTCGGTCAGCGACTCCAAACTCAGCTTGTCCACGCTTTCCGTAATCTCAAGATCAATATAGGAATGCGGCACCCGGTAGCAATCGCATACGTCCGCCACCTTGCCCACAATACCGCGCTCCATGAGAGTAATCCGCGACAGATTGACCGAAACGGGCACCAGCGTCGCTCCGGCCCGTCGCCATGTGGCCAGCAGACTGCAGATGGTATGCAGAACAAAAAAATCGATGTGGCGGATAAGAAATTCGGATTCCAGCAGGGGAATAAAACGATCGGGCGGAATCAGGCCCCCGGCGTCACGCTTGCGGACCAGGGCCTCGACCCCGACAAGCCGCCCGGAATCCAGACGGACCTTGGGTTGAAGTTGAACCAGAAACTCCCGCTTTTTTAAAGAAAGCAGCGTCTCTTCCAGCAGAGAGGAGTGGTGCAACGATCTTTGTCCCACCCGTGTCTTATAAAAAGCTTGTTTTTCCGCATACATCAATTCATCGGCATAGCGCACCAACCGATCGACGTCCTGAAGCGCCCCCTTCCAGGCCGAACCGCAGGACACCACGCAATCCGGGGCAGCTTTGAACAGGGCGAGCATCCGTTCCACACGGGCGGAAAATTCCATTTGCGACATATCACGGCACAAGACCACGAACTCGTCGCCGCCGGTGCGGAATACGCAATCCTCGAATACGGTTTTGAGGATGCGGGCCACCTTGACGATAAGTCTGTCGCCGTAGTCGTGACCGAAGCGGTCGTTGAGAGCCTTGAGGCCGTTGATATCCACAAAAGCCACGCCCACGTCGGACCCGGGCGCGCCGCGGACGGCTTCCAGCGCGGCGGTGTACCTGTTGCGATTGCCGAGACCGGTCAAAACGTCCGTGAAGCTCAATCCTTCAAGATATCGCCGGAGCAGACGCCGTTCTTCCCAGTTCCGGACGACATACGCTACGGATTCCAGCAGGGAAGTATCGCCGAACGCATGGCGGGGATTATCCACACCGAGATATCCCACGGCCGCGCGCGCCCCCGAGCCGCGGCCGTCCCCCCACTCCACGGGGACGGACATGAAGGCGTCCACGCCGGGCGGCGAAACGACAGAAGCAAAATCTTCCTCCCCGGCCGGTCCGGCGATCACAATTCGTTCCCGCGCTTCACGCCAGGCCGCATGCCCCTCTTTGCACCATCGTCGAAGTTCGTCGCCACGCGAAGGCACTCCGGGCGCATGCCATTCGCGCACTTGGGGGACGCGCTCGCCGCAGGGCCGACAGGCCGCGAGGTATGCTCGGTCGGCCATATAAAAATCGGCCACCAGCGCCAATAAATCCGTCAGGGGCTCGTCGTCCGAGGTCTGTTCCAAAAGGCGAACGCATTTCATCACAGTGGATTTGATGTTCAGCCGTCGTTCCAGACACTCTTTCTCCCGCTGCTGCCGCGTGACGTCGACGGCCACCTCCAACCGCGCCTTCCGACCGCGCCAGGACACAATTTTGTCTCGAACAAGGAAATGGCGTCCGAACTTAAGGTTGGCGTATTCCCAGCAATGGAAAACATCGTCGCGCAAATTGTCCACAGGACAGAAATGACACGGTTCGTCCCTCCCCTGCAGCACCTTGTAGCATTTGCGGCCCAACGTCTCCCTCTCTCCCGCGCACAGGGAGCGGGCCGCGCGATTAAGGTACAGAAGTTCGTAGGACTCCATGTCCACCACGTAGATGATTTCGTCCAGTTTATTCAGGATATCGGCGTGGCGCATGATGTCCCTCCCCCCCTCTTGCGTCCTCATCTCGCGCGTCGTCCCGGCCGCCGCCGTCAGCATTCGCGCCCGTGCGACGCGGATTCGGACCGCGCGCCGCCGATTATCCGCCGCAACTCCTCGTCCGACCACGGCAACGCCTCATCCCAGCGCACGCCGCACT
The DNA here is from genome assembly GCA_900541395.1 of uncultured Desulfovibrio sp. Taxonomy (GTDB): domain Bacteria; phylum Desulfobacterota; class Desulfovibrionia; order Desulfovibrionales; family Desulfovibrionaceae; genus Mailhella; species Mailhella merdigallinarum. The sequence goes on along the minus strand of UQJT01000002.1, from coordinate 24,709 downwards.
GCGCCTCGTTTGCCCAGATAACGCGCACAGGCCGCGCTTTCCCCCATTCCGGCAACGCCAGTTCGACCTCCCCGACGGCGTTCCGGTAAGCCTCCAAAGAGACGGAGCATTGCAGGCAGGCCCCCGTCCGACTGATATTATTCACCTGAACTTCGACCGCTCCCGTTTTCAGAAGCAGGTCTCCGGCAACGGGCCGGAGGGGCTTGAAACGCGGGCACGAACGCCGCTCCTTCTGCATGCCTTCGATAAGGGCCTTGAGTGAACGGGACAATTCGGACAGCTTTTCCATCTCGCCCAACGAAACGCCCATATTGGCCACAACGTTGCGCGCATGCCCGCTGAGGTCCCCCATGCGGCCCTCCAGGGTGTTGCCCAGGGCCGTCTGGCGTTCGGCTTCGGCCACCACGCCGCCGATCCTCTCCGCCGCGTCGCGCGAGGTCCGCAGAATGCCGTCCAGAATATCGCCCGCCCGCCGGGCCAGCCCGGAGGCATCGTCCGACAGCGCCACCACCTGGGCGGTGGTCTGAGAACTCTTGCCGACGCCGGTCTGAATGGCCGCCACGGTTTCGGCCACTTCCCGGGTGGCCTGCATGGTTTTTTCCGCCAGGCCACGCACCTCGCCCGCCACAACGGCGAAACCGCGCCCCGCTTCTCCGGCGCGTGCAGCCTCGATGGCCGCGTTGAGAGCCAGCAGGTTGGTCTGATCCGCAATGTCCTCGATGAGGGTGATGACTCGGGTGATACCCTCAGCCATATCAGCCAGAGACCGCATATCTTCAGCCAAATCGCCCGTCTGGACGCTCATGCGTCGCATGGCCTCCACGGCTCCGCCCACTACTTCCGCGCCGGTACCCGCCTCACGTTGAGCGCTTTCAGCCTCGCCGGCGGCCTCCAGAATCTGCGCGCGCATCCGTTCCATGCTCTGAACCATGACACGCACGTCGGCCGCCGTCCGGATGGAAGCTTCATCCTGTTCCTCGGCCAGCCTTGACGTTTCCTCCAGGTGTCCGCGCACGCCCGCAAACATGGCGTCCTGCGCGGACGCGACCTCCCGCGCCTCGCGAGACGACTCGGTAATGGCGTCGTGCATCGCGACGATGCGCACTCGATTGGCATGCTCCTCGCTGATATCGAATACGATATCTATATACCCCACATGCTCTCCCCGCCGATCGTGCAGAGGAACTACGGAAGCTTTGAACACGCCGAGGCCGGGCTGCTCGAACTCCACTTCATGAATGCCGCGCAGATAGCATTCCAACGCGCAATAGGGCGTGCCGCAGACGGAAGCGTTCCAGGTACGGCAAGGCTTGCCTCGGAGGCTTTCAAACGGCATGTTGAACAACTTTTCCGCAGCCTCGTTCACAAAAGTGAAGCGCCGCTCCAAGTCCATGGTCGCCAGGGGATACGGCAAGGAATGCAAAATGGACATATACCGCCCCCGTTCGTCGGCCAGCGATTCCGCCAAAGCGTTCACCGTCGCGACCAGGGGCGCGTATTCACCGCCGCAGTCTTCCCATCGGGCCTCCGCGTCGCCGGCCTTCACCCGGGCGGCGAAGGCCAATCCGGCCCTTAACGGGCACAACACCGAGCGCAGGGCCATGCCCCAAAACGCCGCCGCGCCCCCAAAGACAGCCGCGCATACTCCCCATACTCCCCATACTCCCCAAGATGGCGGCATACCCGCCACGAGCACGACCACGGGCACACCCCATGCAACCACCGTTGCTCCCAACGCGGCCGCCATACCGGCACGTATCGACCTGATCATACGCACGCTCCTCCTTCCTGCATTTGCTCATAACTGACGGGCAACCTTGAAGGAGAAGGCAACGATCGGATTATTTTCAAGTATTGAGCATTAAAAATGCTTGGTCGATACGCCTGCGGAGGATTTATATAAGCCTTAAGAGAGAGAGAGAGAGAGAGAGAGAGAGAGAGAGAGAGAGAGAATGGACCATCCCGGCTTCCTCACCTGCCATTAATTGCTGTCCATACTATCCGCGCAACGTCGCGGATTATATACGGCGCAGCAAGAAATATCCATACCCGCCGAATACGGCATTATACTATGGCAATATAGGCGAGAACGCCAGCGGCGCAACCCTCCCCGGAATCGGCGAATTTTTTGTTTTTTTCCAATATATCGTAATATATAACAAAATTATTTTACTTTTTCGCCTTCCGTTCCCAGTCTCCCGCCGTATTTCCTCCCGCGTTGCATCAGGAACGAGGCAAATGCGTCGGACACATCGCCGCGCGAAGGGCAACTCTTCATGATTATGGCTCAGGGTTGCGATTTTCACCGTTCTTAGCCAGGGCCTGAAAAAACGCAGGCACGTCAGCGGGCGACCTTTACGGCCCCTGGGGCTTTGAACGTTTCATCCGTCGTATCGAAAATGCCTATACCGAGGAGGCGCGCTGAACGACGACGGCACGCTCGACTATGCCGGGTTGTCCCCGTGCCGCTTGAAATGCTTATCTATGCATATCCGCGCGGGCGATATCCTCGGTCAGGATGCCGACTTCGGAAAAAGCAAAGCGGGGCGCCGCCGGGGAGGGGCGGTTTTGCCGTCTTACCGCCCGGATACACCGCAACGTCGTCGGGAAACTCCGAAATACAGGCGCGGCAAAGTCCGAGCGCCCCACAGCGAGATATTATCCCCCCATCCCCATAATGCTTTCGCGACTGCGCGCCACATCCCGGTGCGGGGGCTCGCCGAACAGACGCTTATATTCGCGGTTGAATTGCGTCACGCTTTCATACCCCACCGCCAGGGCGGCGCTGGAAGCCCTTTCGTTCTGCGTCAGCATCAGACGCCGAGCCTCGTGCAGGCGCAACTGCTTGATGTATTGCAAGGGGCTGAGGCCCGTCAGACTTTTAAAATGCCGGTGCAGGGTGGACGTCGACATATTGACCCGTCGGGCCAGGGTATCCAAACGGACCGGTTGCGCCACGTTACGGCGCAACCAGTCGATGGCCTGAACCACCTGATTGTTCTGACTGCCCAGCGTGTTCAAGCGCCGCAGCGCGCCTCCGTAAGGGCCGAGCAACAGCAAATAGTGCAGCTCACGCATGAGCAGGGGCGCCCGGACGGAGAGCTGATCCGGCTTGTCCAGCAACCCCACCAGACGCGACACGCCATCCAGCAATTCGACGTCGGCATCCGCCACGGCCGCGCCCGGCAATTCGCCCTGGTCGTGCGAGGCCGTTACGGCCATATCCAAAGAAAGTTCGGTCAGCAATGCGCGATCGAGATAAAAAAAGAGGGAGAGAAAAGGCCGATCGGGCGCGGGAAGCGCGGCGGTGAAGGACGACGGCATATCCACGCCCGACACCAGGTACTGACATTCCCGATAATAATACTCATGCGCGCCGCAAAAGGTCCGTTTGCTGCCCTGGACGATAAACGCGGCCAAAGGCCTGTCAAAACACTTACCGCAATGCCCGGCGTCGTCACGGCGAAGCAACGTCAGCCCTTCAATGGCGGTCGGGTAATCGCCCGGCCCCTCCATGCGCTCCAGCAGTTGTTCTTTCAATCTGGCATTGATATCCGCCACCCGTTCGCCGTCCGCCATAAAAAACTCCTGTTTGCCTCGCACGGGGCTGAAAACGCGCCACGGCCGCCCCTTGTGGAGCGGCCGTGGCTTAGGTCGAGCGTTCCGGCGGACGTCGCGCCCGCCGGAAGAGCGCTGTTTAGTACATGCCGCCCATACCGCCCATACCACCCATGCCGGGATCGCCAGGCATGCTGGGGGCTTCCTTCTTGGGCTTTTCGGCGATGGCGCATTCGGTGGTCAGCATCAGAGCAGCCACGGAAGCGGCATGCTGCAGAGCGAAGCGGGACACCTGCTTGGGATCGATGACGCCCGCCTTGAGCAGGTCTTCGAACTCGCCGGTAGCGGCGTTGAAGCCGAAGCCGTCCTTGCCCGCGCGCACCTTTTCCACCACCACGGAGCCTTCAAAGCCCGCGTTGGCGGCAATCTGACGCAGAGGTTCTTCCAGAGCGCGGCGCACGATGTTCACGCCCGCCACTTCATCGTCGTCGGCCAGCTTGAGGTCGTCGAGGGCCTTCAGAGCGCGGATGTAAGCCGTGCCGCCGCCGGGGACGATGCCTTCGGCCACGGCAGCGCGGGTCGCGTTGAGGGCGTCTTCCACGCGGTCCTTCTTTTCCTTCATTTCCGTTTCGGTGGCGGCGCCCACCTTGATCACGGCCACGCCGCCGACCAGCTTGGCCAGACGTTCCTGCAGCTTTTCGCGGTCGTAATCGGAAGTGCTTTCTTCGACCTGGGCACGCAGTTGCTTCACACGGGCCTTGATGTCTTCGGTCTTCCCGGCGCCGTCCACGATGGTGGTGTTGTCCTTGTCGATGTGCACGCGCTTGGCGGTGCCGAGGTCGGCCAGAGTGAAGTTTTCAAGCTTCACGCCGATTTCTTCGGAGGCCACCTTGCCGCCGGTAAGGACGGCGATGTCTTCGAGCATGGCCTTACGGCGTTCGCCGAAGCCGGGAGCCTTGACGGCGGCCACCTGCAGCACGCCGCGCAGCTTGTTCACCACCAGAGTGGCCAGGGCTTCGCCTTCCACGTCTTCGGCGATGATCAAAAGCGGACGGTTCATCTTGGCAATCTGCTCCAGCACGGGGAGCATTTCCTTCATGCCGGAAATTTTCTTTTCCTGAAGCAGAATGTAGGGATTGTCGAGGTCCACCACCAGCTTTTCGGCGTCGGTGACGAAATAGGGGGACAGGTAGCCGCGATCGAACTGCATGCCTTCCACGGTTTCCAGCGTGGTTTCAAGGCCTTTGGCCTCTTCCACGGTAATGACGCCTTCCTTGCCGACCTTGTTCATGGCTTCGGCAATGATGTTGCCGATGGTGGCGTCGGAGTTGGCGGAAATGGTGCCGACCTGGGCGATTTCCTTCTGGTCGCGGGTGGGCTTGGCAATGGCGCCCAGTTCCTTGGTGACGGCTTCCACGGCCTTGTCGATGCCGCGCTTGATGGGCATGGGGTTGCGACCGGCGGCCACCAGCTTCACGCCTTCGTGGAAGATGGCCTGGGCCAGCACGGTGGCGGTGGTGGTGCCGTCGCCGGCCGCGTCGCTGGTTTTGGAGGCGACTTCGCGCACCAGCTGCGCGCCCATGTTTTCAAACTTGTCTTCAAGTTCGATTTCCTTGGCCACGGACACGCCGTCCTTGGTGATCACAGGCGAGCCGAAGGACTTTTCGATGAGCACGTTGCGGCCCTTGGGGCCGAGGGTGACCTTCACGGCGTTGGCCAGCTTGTCCACGCCCACGGCCATACGTTCACGGGCTTTGGCGTCAAACAGAATTTCTTTGGCGGACATGATTCTATCTCCTCAAATCGTGTAGTACGTGGTTAGTCGATGATGGCCAGAATGTCGTCTTCGCGCATGACGAGGTGCTCTTCCCCGTCCAGCTTGATTTCGGTGCCGGCGTACTTGTTGAACAGCACGATGTCGCCGGCCTTGACCGACATGGGCACGCGCTTGCCGCCGTCATCGCACTTGCCGGGGCCGACGGCCACCACTTCGCCGCGCGAGGGCTTTTCCTTGGCGGTGTCGGGAATGAACAGGCCGCCGGCCGTCTTTTCCTCGGATTCCAGACGCTTCACGAGCACACGGTCGTTGAGGGGCTTGAAACTCATAGCCACATATCCTCCCAAAAGTTTAGGAATAGTTGACAATACCGGCCGGGGAGCGAAACAAAGGGGCGGCCCTGGAACAGACGCGCCCTTTATCGCGGCGAACCGGGACGCAATGCGGCGGGAACCCCGCCCATGCAGCTTCCGCGTGCAGGCTCGCTTTCCGGCGACGAAGGATAAATAAGCCCGCTTTTCGCGATGAAAAGGGGCGAAACGCATTTTTTTTGAAAAAAATCTCTATCGGCTCTGCGACGTCAATCATTCTACAAACTTAGGACCATAACATCTCCCCCGAAAACGGACGGACGGGGGCCGACGAATTCGCTTGACTCCTCCGGACAGACCCTTACAGTAAAAGCGGCGTCCATACGCCGGTATACCCTGTATTTACACGCTATCGACCGCACGAGGTGAAGCCCATGCTGACGGCCCGCGACATCATGACACCCCATCCCCTGTCCGTAACGGTGGGCGCCAAGGTCACCGAGGCCGCCCGCCTGATGCTGGAACATCACTTTAACGGTCTGCCCGTGGTGGACCCCGACGGCACCCTGCGCGGCGTTCTCAGCCAGAGCGATCTGGTCATGCAGCATAAAAAGCTGAGCCTGCCCTCCTATTTCGTCATTCTGGACGCCATCATCCCCCTGGGTTCGCCCAAAAAATTCGAAGAGGAAATCAAGCGCATGTCCGCCGTCACGGTGGAGGACGCCATGAGCGACGCGCCCCGCACCGTGACGCCGGACACGCCGCTGGAAGATATCGCCTCGCTGATGGTGGACGACAAGTTCTACACCTTGCCCGTGGTGGACAACGGCAAACTGGTGGGCGTGGTCGGCAAGGAAGACGTGTTGCGCACTCTGCTCGCCGGAAACGACGACGCGACGCCTTTGCCCCGCGCCTAGCCGTATGCCCGGCGCGCTCACTCCGTTTCGGCCCCTGGCGCGGGCCGTGCTCACTCTCCTGCTTCTGGGACCGGCCCTGGCCTTTACCTGCTGGCTGGTGCTGACCTGTGCCGATTTTCTGGGCATTATCCATTTCGGGCGCGGTCTTACCCGGCCCTGGGCCGATTTCGCCCTGCGCGTGGGGCTGGGCGTGTTGCTGCCGCCCGCTCTGGTGGCCGGGCTGGACGAACGCCGCCCCTGGCTTCTGCGCCTGCGCGAAGCGTGCCGCGCCTCACTCATTACTTTTGCGGCCTATGCGGCGGGCTTTTTCACGGTGAGTTCCCTGCTCATGCATTACGCATCGTCCATGCGTGTGGCGATGGTTCCCATACTGCTGGGCCAGATCGGCCCGCTGCTTATGTGCGCGCTGTTCTATCTTTCCTACCGTCTCGTTACCCTTATGCTGCCCCTGCCCCGCCCGGAAGGCCCGGCCCCCGCGCCCATCCGCGTTTTCATCGTCGCGGGCTGCGCGCTGGCCCTGTTCCCCATCGTGGAAGCCCTGGCTCCTCTGTCCCCCCTGGGGCTGCCCGCCCTGGACCCTTCTTTCTATGATGCGCGGGCGCTGCCCCAGGACGTGTTTCTGTTCGCCACGCTGGTCTGGCTGGTGGGACGTCGCGGTCTGCGGGTGTTCCGGCCGGTCTATGTGGGCGTCTGCATTCTGGGGCCTTTGCTCACCGTACTGGAACCCGGCGTCTACCCCCTGCCCTGGCAGATATTTCACCTTCTGCGGACCATTCTGTCCCTGGCGGCCTGCGTCTGCCTCTATACTCCTCCGGCCCGACGCTGGCTGGCGGCCTGAGTCGGGTTTCCCGTGCTTCGTCCCGTCCCCCCTGAACTGATTGTCCTGCCGGAAACGAGCGCCCTGCCGGCGCTGCCCTTTCTGCTGCTGCGCGACCGGCGACGCACTCTGCGCATCACCGTGCAAGCCGACGGCGGGGTGACGGTCAAAGCCCCGTTCCACGCCCGGCCTCGGGATGTGCTTGACGCCGTGCAACGCAAACGGGCCTGGATTGAAGCCAAGCGACGCTTTTTCCGCGAACACGCTCTTCCCCCGCCCCGACTCTGGGTGGAAGGCGAAGTCGTATATTATCTGGGTCGTCCTTTTCGCCTGCGCTTCGCCGACCCCGCGCCCGCGGGACGCCGTCGCGCGGCCGTGGCCGAACTGCGGGGAAAGGAATTGGCGATCCTGCCCGGCTCCGCCCCTCTGACGCCGGACGCGGTACGCCGCTCTGTGGAGAGGTGGCGGCAAAGCGTGGCGGAAAGCCTGCTGCGCCGTCGTCTGTCCCGACTGTACACCAGGGTTCGCGTCCGGCTGGACGTTCCCTGCCCGACGCTGCGGGTGCGCTCCCTCAAACGGCGTTGGGGCAGTTGCTCGACGCAAGGCGGGATCACCCTCGCCCGGCAGCTTTCCGCCGCGCCCCTGGCGTATGTGGATTACGTGATCCTCCATGAATTGTGCCACCTGCGGCACATGAACCACGGCCCCCGCTTCCACGCCCTGCTGGAGGAACTGCTGCCCGGCGCGGCAATCCGCGCCCGGGAACTGCACTTGTGGGGCCTGGAGCATGCCAAAGACTGAGGCCCGCCTTTGCAGCGAGCATGCTCCGAAAAAATGCGCAACGGCGGCCCGCCCAAAAAGCTCAGCCGCCCAAATAGGCTTCCTTCACTTTGGGATTGGCCAGCATCTCCTTGCCCGGTCCTTCCAGAACCACGGAGCCCACTTCCAGAATATAAGCGTAGTCCGCGATGGACAGAGCGGCGTAAGCGTTCTGCTCCACGAGCAAAACGGTACGCCCCTCGGCGTTGATGCGGTTGATGATCTGGAAAATGTCCCTGACCAGCAGAGGGGCCAGCCCCAACGAGGGCTCGTCCAGCATGACCAGATCGGGCTGACTCATGAGCGCCCGGCCCACGGCCAACATCTGCTGTTCCCCGCCGGACAGAGTGCCGCCCTTCTGCCAGCTGCGTTCGGCCAGGCGCGGGAACAACCGATACACCCGCTCCATCTCTCCCGCGATGCCCTCCTTGTCCGAGCGGCACCACGCCCCCAGAGTCAGATTCTCGGCCACGGTCAGATGGGGCAGAATACGCCGCCCCTCAGGGCTGAGAGCTATACCGTGACGCACCATGCTTTCCGGCGGCTGCCCCAGCAGCGACAAAGGCTTGTCCCCCGCGCGCCGGGTCAGGATCACCTCGCCCGTCGCGCCCTTGACCAGACCGGCCACGGAGCGGATGACGCTGCTTTTGCCCGCGCCGTTGGCTCCGATCAGGGTAACGATGCTGCCGCGCGGGATGGACAGCGATACTCCCTTCACGGCGTGAATGCCGCCGTAGTGGACGTGGAGGTCCTTGATTTCGAGCATGATGTCAGACATGGACGACCTCCTCGCCCAGATAGGCTTCGATGACCCGGGGATTGGCACGGATGGCCTCGGGCGCGCCGTCGGCGATGATCTGTCCGTATTCCAGCACCCATATATGTTCGCACACGCCCATGACCACTTTCATGTCGTGCTCGATGAGCAGAATGGTCAGCCCGAATTCATCCCGTATCTGACGGATGAAGCGCATAAGCTCCATGCTCTCCTGCGGGTTCATGCCCGCCGCGGGTTCATCCAGCAGCAGAAAGGTCGGGTCCGTGGCCAGAGCGCGGGCGATTTCCAGCCGCCGCTGCGCCCCATAGGGCAGGGCCGAAGCTTTTTCGTCCCCGTGGGCGGCCAGCCCCACCCGATCCAGCAATTCGGCCGCGCGGGCCCGGATGGCCGCCTCCTCTCCGGCCGCCAACCCGAGCACAGCGCTCCACCAATGGCTTTTACGACGCACATGGCGGCCGATCATCACATTTTCCAAAGCCGTTTCGTTGTGGAACAAGCGGATATTCTGGAAAGTGCGGGCCATGCCCGCCGCGCAGATGCGGTGCGGCTTCACACCCGTGATATCCCGCCCCTCGAAAAACACTTTTCCTTCCTGCGGGGTGTAAAAACCGGTGATGACGTTGAACACCGTGGTCTTGCCCGCGCCGTTGGGACCGATAAGCCCCACGATGCCGCCGCGCGGGATGCGGATGTCCAACTGACTGACGGCGGTCAGGCCGCCGAAGCGCATGGTCACGTCCCTGACTTCAATAATGTTGTCGGCGGCGCTCATGCTCCATCCTCCCCGTCCGGTCGGCTTTCGCCCCGCAAACGGCGGCGCGCCCGTCCGAAAAAGCCGAAAATACCGTCCCAGGTGATCTCGCGCATGCCCATAATGCCCTCGCGGCGATACAGGATGATGAGCAGCAGCACCACGGAAAACACCACCATGCGCATGCCCGGTATGCCGGGTATGGTGAACACGCCCACATCAAGAGGCGATTCCACCACCCGCAGCCATTCCAGCAGCACGGTGATGATGACGCTGCCCAGAATGCTGCCCGTCAGAGAACCGAGGCCTCCGGCCACCACAATCATGAGGATGTTGAAGGTCAACTGAAAATTGAACATCTTGGGATCGATGGTGGTCAGCAGATTGCCGAGCAAGGCCCCGCCCACGCCGGCCAAAAAAGCGCCCAGACAGAACGAGAACAGCTTGCTGCGGAATACGTCGATCCCCATGACCTGAGCCGCCACCTCGTCGTCGCGCACGGCCTTGAGCACGTTGCCGAAGTTGCTGTTCAGCAGGCGCACCATGCCGAACAGAACCAGGAACAACCACAGATAGCTGGTCAAAAGCGTGGTGTGGGCGGGCAAGCCCTTGATGCCCAGGGACCCGTTGGTGATGGGCGTCAGGTTGACGATAAGCACCCGGATGATTTCGGCAAAGCCCAGGGTGGCGATGCCGAGATAGTCGCCGCCCAGGCGCAGCACGGGAAAGCCGATGAACAGGGCGATGAAGGCCGCCGCCAGACCGCCGAGCACGACGGATATCCAGAACGGAGTATGCAGCACGGAAAAGGGCCACATGATGGGATCGATGAGCCACATCATTTCCTTCTGGGCGGCGGGCAGCACGCACAGGGCCGACACATAGGCGCCGATGGCCATGAACCCGGCGTGCCCCAGGGAAAACATGCCGGTGAACCCGTAAATCAGGTTGAGGGATAAAGCCAGAATGCCGTACACAGCCACCAGGTTGAGAATTTGTACCTGATAGCCGTTGAGTTTGGCGGGCAGCCAATCCCAACCAAGGGCGCGGGCCATGCTGCCGTCGCCCCACCACAGAAAGAGGGCGAACAGGGCCAGAACCACGGCGTTCAGCGTCCAGTCGCGGCGGGCTTTGGCCGACCGGCGGGAGGCGTTTTGAACGGCAAGAGCATCCTGACTCATATCTTGCCTCCCTGCCGGATGGCCGGGTTACCCGCGGAACCCGGCGAGAGCGCTCCGGCAGCGCAGGCCGCCGGGCGGCTGCTCGCCGCCTGAATGCTATGGCCGCGTGGCTTCATATTTTCTCCTCCTGTTTTTCACCGAAGAGACCGGTGGGTTTGACCAGCAGGATGACCACCAGCAGGACGAAGGCGAACGCGTCGCGGTAGCCGGACAACGAGGGAAGAAAGGCCACTGTCATAATTTCGATGAAGCCGAGGATAAGCCCCCCCACCACGGCCCCCTGGATGGAGCCGATGCCTCCGAACACGGCGGCGATGAAGGCCTTGAAGCCGGGGATGACGCCCATGTACGGGTTAATCTGCGGGTAACGCAAAGCCCACATGATGCCCGACGCGGCGGCCAGAGCCGAGCCTATGCCGAAAGTCAGGGCGATAATCTTGTCCACGGACACCCCGAGCATGCGGGTGGTTTCGATGTCGCGCGAGATGGCGCGCATGGCCAGACCGGGCTTGGTGCGATAGACGACCCATAACAGCAGCAGCACCAAAAGAGCGGTCACGGCGGGCACGATGAGGGTCAGAGGCATGAAGCGGGCGGTCCCCACAGTGATGATGGACACCAGCCATTCGGGCTGATGCACAGGCCGCGGCAGACCGCTGAACACCACCACGGCCAGGCTTTCCAAAAAGAAAGAAACCGCGATGGCGCTGATCAGCGCTGAAATACGGGGCGCATTGCGCAGGGGTTTGTAAGCCACCCGGTCCACCAGCACGCCCATGAGGCTGGCCCCGACGATGGCCACCAGCACAGCCACGGGCCAGGGCAGGAAAAAGGTGGTGGTGCCGTAAAACACGAAATACGCGCCCAGCATCAAAATATCGCCGTGAGCGAAGTTGATGAGCCGGAGTATGCCGTACACCATCGTGTAGCCGATGGCGATGAGGCCGTAGAGCGACCCCAGCGTCAGGGCGTTGAGGAAATGCTGGAGAAACAGATCCAAACTCATGGGGCCCGCCTTGGTGGATCGGAACAAAAAAGCCGCAAGGGCCGGACAGCCGACGCTCATGGCAGACCGCGAACCCGAGGCGGGACGCGGCGACCGCCGCAACAGGGCGTTTCCCCGCCGGTTGTTTGCCGGCGGGGAAAAAGCCGTTGTGGATTACAAAGCGGGCTTGACCTCGCCGAGATACACCCTCTTGCCGTCCTTATACTGAATGATGCCCACGGGCAGCTCGGCGTCGTGGGTTTCGTTCATGGTCAGGGTGCCGAGGGCGGTGGGCAGATCCTTGGTCTGGGCCAGGGCCTGGGTGATGGCTTCGGGCTTGTCGGACCCGGCGCGCTTGATGGCGTCGAGCACGATATTGTAGCAGTTGTAACCAAGGGCGGAGTTCACGTTGGGGTCCTTGCCCGGGTAGGCGGCGCGCCAGGCGTCGGTAAACGCCTTGGCTTCGGGGCCCATATCGGGCATGGTCACATCATAGGGGAACGTGGTGTGCAAAAAACCTTCCACGGCGCTGCCGCCGATGGTCAGGGTATCGGGGTTGTCCATGGCGTCCGCGCCCATGATCACGAAGCCGCCGCCCAGTTCGCGGGCCTGTTTCATGATGATGGCGCCTTCGGCGAAGTAGGCGGGCATGAACACAATGTCGGGCTTTTTGCTGATGATTTCGGTCAGCTGGGCCGTGAAGTCCTGGTCGCCGGAGCTATACTTGAGGTCGGCCACCACTTCGCCGCCCAATTTGGTGTAGGCGCGCTTGAAGAAGTTGCACAGGCCCACGGAGTAGTCCGAGGCCACGTCCATGAGGATGGCGGCCTTTTTGAATCCCAGATTCTGGAAGGCATAGGTGGCGGCGGCCGCGCCCTGATAGGGATCGATGAAGCAGGCGCGGAAATAGTACTTCTTGCCCTGGGTTACCAGAGGATTGGTGCACGAGGTGCCGATGACGGGCACGCCCGCGCGTTCGGCCACCTCGCCCCCGGCCAAAGCCAGAGAGGAGCCGTAGGTGCCGATGATCACCGGCACCTTGTCGCGCTCGGTCAGACGGGTCACGGCGTTGGCCGCTTCCACCTTATCCGACTTGTTGTCCACGATCACCAGCTCCACCGGCCGGTCCAGCACGGTGGGCTGAGCCTTCTGAGCCAGTTGGATGCCTTCAAGCTCCAGTTGTCCGCCAAACGCGTTCTGCCCGGTCAAGGGCAGATATACGCCGATTTTAATCGGATCGGCGGCCTGAGCGGCCGGAACGGCGAATCCGCACGCCAGCGCGGCCAACGCGGCCGACGCGCACAATTTTGCGACATTCATACACTGCCTCCGCATGACATTAGGGGAAAGAACAGCCGCCGCAACAGAGCCGGTGCGCCGCTACGGGCGGCCAGCTTCAATCTAATGAAAATTACGATTTTGTGCAATCATAACCCTACGCAACCAAACGAAAAAAAACGGCTTTGGTTGTTTACCCAACCAAAGCCGAAAAACAGGTCCAAATTTTTTTTCGATGACTACGACAAAAATGTAAAATCTAAAAACGCTGCGGCTTAAAAATGGGATTTGCGCCGGGACGATGACGGAATATTGAGGGCGGTACGGTATTTGGCCACGGTGCGGCGGGCGATGTTGACGCCCAGGTGTTCCTTGAGCAATTCGCACAGGCGTTCGTCGGACAGGGGGTCCTTGGGGTCTTCTTCGCTGATGCACTTTTTGAGAAGGGCCTTGACGCTTTCCGACCCCACCTGGCTGCCGTCGTTCAAGCCCAGGGCGCTATTGAAAAAGAACTTGAGTTCAAAGATGCCGTGGGGCGTGGCCACGTATTTGTTGGTGGTGATGCGGCTGACCGTGGACTCATGCATGTTGATGTCCTCGGCAATGTCCTTGAGGATCAAAGGCTTCAGCTTGGTGACGCCCTCCTCGAAAAAAGGCCGCTGGTGTTTGACGATGCTTTCCACCACCTTATACAGCGTGCGCTGGCGCTGCTCGAGGCTGCGGATCAACCACGAGGCCGCGCGCAATTTTTCATTGACGTATTCCTTGTCTTTGTCGCTCAGCGCCACGTCGCCGCCGTCATACATAGTGTTCATCTGGAGGTGGGGCAGACCGTCGTCGTTGAGCAAAATGACGAAGTCGCCGTCACAGGAGTACACGTATACATCGGGGCTGACGTACATGGGCTCGCTTTCGCCGAAGCTGGCCCCGGGCATGGGATCGAGAGACTGGATAATATCGATGTATTCCTTCAGCGTATCCATATCCAGGCGAAATTTACGCAGAAGGGGTTTATAGCGATGAGTTTCCAAATCTTCCAGATGATGCTTGACCAGGTCCACCAGAATGGGATCGCGATCGTAGCGCAACATCTCGATTTGGATGAGCAGGCATTCCTGAGCGGAACGGGCGGCCACCCCCACAGGGTCGAAACGCTGGATGGCGGCGATAACCGGCTCCACCTCGGCGGGCGCGGCCTCGGCCAGCCCGGCGATTTCCTCGGCGGTGGCCCGCAGATAGCCCGAGGAGTCGAGATTGCCGACAACATATTCGCCTATTTCTTTTTGCCGTTCCGACAGGGACGACAGCCGGAGCTGCCACATGAGATGGGCTTCAAGCGTCGGGTGAGCGGCGTGCCGGGCCTCCAGACTGCTGATTTCCTCGGACAGCTCGTATTCCCGCGCTCCGGCCAGCTTGGGCGCGCTGGACAGTTCGCCCAGATAATCCTCCCAGTCCGCCGAGCCGGCCGCCTCCTTGTCGTATACGGCGTCGCCGTCCTCGGGGCGGGTTTCAGGCTCGGCCTGGACAAGGACGGGCTCTTCCGCCTCCTCCAGAAAAGGATTTTCCAGAAGCTCCCGCTGGACCGTTTCCATCAACTCCAGGCGCGATAATTGCAAAAGCTTGATCGCCTGCTGCAGTTGAGGCGTCATAAGCAGTTGCTGGCTGAGCTTGAGTTGCTGCTTGAGTTCCAGAGCCATACGCGCCGTTGCTCCCCGAAAGTGATGACAGGTGAAGTCCTGGGCGTTTCCGGGGGAATACGCCCGGCGTCGGAAAACGGCGTTCACCATCGGAACCCCCGCGGTCGAACGCCTTTCAAACAGTGATCCCGGCTACTAACGCGGGATTATGCAAAAAATGTGCTATACGACGCAAAGATGAACAAAAACGCGCCGCAGAATCGTTATGACACAGATTGAACCTTATGGCAAGCCCGGCGAATACAAAAACGGTGTGAATGCAGATAATACCACGGAGACGCAAGTCCGCGCCGCCCGGAAACCGCGCCGCAAGCGACGGACCGTCTGAAACCGGGCCGTCGACAAGGCGAAAACGACGCTCCGCGGGGGGAGCGGCTCCCCCCGCGCGGCCGAACCGATCTTCAAGCGTCGGCCGCCTTGGCCGGAACCTGGGGATAAGCGTCCAGCATGGCACGCAGCCGGGCCAGCAGTTGCGGTTGCAGATGTTCTTCTTCCAGGGCGAAATGAAGATTGGCGATGAGGTAGTCCCCCCAATCGCCCGCGTCGAAACGCTCGCCCTGCATTTTGATTGCCAACATGCCGCGTTCGCGGGCCAGGGAACGCATGGCGTCGGTAAGTTGGATTTCACCGCCGTGCCCGGGGGGAACGGAACGGATGTGATCGAAGATGTCGGGCGTCAGCACATAGCGGCCGATAATGGCCAGATTGGACGGCGCTTCGCCCACGGCGGGCTTTTCCACCATATCCGTGATCTCGTACACGCCGTCGCCCCGGTCGCGACCGGCCACGATGCCGTATTTATTGACCTTGTCCGGAGGAACCTCCATGACGCCGATGACGGGCTTGTCCTCGGCCTCGGCCACCTTCATAAGCTGGCGTACGCCGGGCACGTCGCCGAAGATGAGATCGTCGCCCACCATGACGGCGAAGGGCTCATTGGCCGCCAGGCTTTCGGCGCACAGCACGGCATGCCCCAGCCCCAACTGCTTTTTCTGGCGCACGGCCATGATGTTGACCATTTCGGCCACAAAGCGGACTTGAGCCAGCAAATCCAGCTTGCCGGCCCGTTCGAGCACGTTTTCAAGCTGGAGGTTGTAGTCAAAATGATCCTCGATAACGCTTTTATCGCGGTTGGTGACGAAGATGACGTCTTTGATGCCCGACACCATCGCCTCTTCCACCACGTACTGGATAACCGGCTTGTTGAAGATGGGCAGCATCTCCTTGGGAATGTTCTTGCTGGCGGGTAGCGAACGCGTCCCCCACCCCGCCACGGGGATGACGACCTTACGAATATTCATAGGGGCACTCCTGCACTTACGGCTTTCTTTACCGCATCGCCTCCACGAAAGCCACGGAGTGGAGCGGACGACGAAGAACACGTCTTGATGAGGCGACTATACAGGCCCGCAAAGGCTAAAGCAACCTGACTAGACCAAACGGTCGGCGCATCTCCCGGGGCTCGGCTCAACGCAGCGAGGCCTCTGCCGCGTCCGCCAGACGACGGGCGAGGCGACGCACGCGCTCCGCATCCTCGCCTTCCACCATAACCCGGCACAAATTTTCCGTGCCGGAATAGCGCAAAAGCACCCGGCCCCGGCCGCCCAATTCGGCTTCCGCTTCGTGTTGCGCCTGCTGCAAAGCCTCGCATTCCTCAAAGGGAATCTTGCGCTGCACTCGGACGTTAATCAGGCTTTGCGGGAACAGTCTCAATTGATCCGCCAGTTCGGACAGAGGCCGCCCGCGCTGGCGCATGACGCGCAATATCTGGAGCGCGGCCAGCAGGCCGTCGCCCGTGGTGCTGTAATCGCGGAAAATAAGATGCCCCGACTGTTCCCCTCCCAGGGCGGCGTCATGGGCGCGCATGGCCTCGGCCACGTAGCGATCGCCCACGGCGGTGCGCAGCAGCCGCCCCCCCCGTTCGGCCATGAACAATTCCAGGGCCATATTGCTCATGACCGTGGCCACCAGCAGATTGCCGCGCAAACGCCCCTGCTGCATGAGGTCGTCGGCGCACAGAGCCATAATCTGGTCCCCATCCAGCACCCGGCCCGTTTCATCGGCCACGATCAGGCGGTCGGCGTCGCCGTCCAGGGCAAGGCCGATATCGGCCCGGGTTTCGCGTACCCTGGCCTGCATGGCCTCGGGGTGGAGCGAACCGCAGTCGCGGTTGATATTGAGACCGTCGGGCGCGGTCCCCAGGCGGACGACTTCGGCCCCCAGTTCCTCAAGAGCCAGGGGGGCCACCTTGTAATTCGCTCCGTTGGCGCAGTCGATGACCACCCGCAGCCCTTCCAGGGTAAGATCCTGGGGAAAGCTGTTCTTGAGATATACGATGTAGCGGCCCGGCGCGTCCACGATTTTATAGGCCCGCCCCACCTTGTCCGAGGGCGGGTATTCCCAGGCGTGGCCCGCGTCGAGCACCAGGTCGGCCATGCGGTCCTCGGTTTCGTCCGGCAGCTTGAACCCGTCGCGATCGAAAAACTTGATGCCGTTGTCGTCGTAGGGATTGTGCGAGGCGGAAATAACCACCCCCAGATCGGCCCGCATATTGCGGGTCAGAAACGCTATGGCCGGGGTGGGCAGCGGTCCCACCTGGAATACGTCCATGCCCGCCGCGCACAGTCCGGCGGTAAGCGCGGATTCGAACACGTAGCCCGACAGACGCGTGTCCTTGCCGATGATCACCTTGTGGCGGCGCTGGCCGTCGCGGAACAGGGTACCCGCCGCCAACCCCAGCCGCAGGGCCATATCGGCGGTCAGAGGATAAGCGTTGACATGGCCGCGCAGGCCGTCGGTGCCGAAAAGACGCTGGTGCATGGCTTTTCCTCGCACTGTCGGAGTCAAGAAAGAGAAAGAGCGGCCCGCGACGCGTCCGGAACCGGCATGGCCGGAACCGGCGACAGAGGCAGACGGGCGGAACTGTCCACGCGCTCTCCGTCCTGTCGGCGTTCCGGCTCCGAAACGGGCGAAGCGGCAGGGGCAGAGGCCGCAGCATGGGCCGAGTCCGGGTCTTCGTCCGAGGCGTCGCCCTCGTTTTCGGCAGGGGCGACCTCCGGCTTCAGAGTAATGGTCACGGTTGAAGGCGACACCCGGACCAGGCGGGCCCCGGCGGGCAGCACAACCAGCACGGGGGCCTCGGCGCCGGAGCCGGGCGTGGTCAGTTGCGGCGGCCGCACCACCACCCGGATGGCGGCCTGGTATTCGGCGTCCCGCACCCTGCCTTCGGGGACTTCCACGCCGAGAGACACGGAGCGGGGCTTGACGTCGTAACGGGCGCGGGCCTCGGCGTCGAGCTGAACCACGCGGCGCAGTTCCAATTCCGCGGTTTTAAGAGCCAGGGTATAGCGCAAGGTGGTTACGGGCGGAGTGATATCCACCTGATCCGGCCCGGCGACAGCCACGTTCATGGCCCGGGTGCCCTCATCCATATCTTGATTGGGATCAAAGGATACGGACAAATGCTCCAGCGGTTTGACCAGACTTTCCGGTCCCTTGACCGTCACAAAGGAAGGTTCGAGCAGCACATTGGTCAGACGCAGGGGCGCCTCGTCGGGCAAGGGGGCGATGTTCACTTCCAGCGGCAGCACGCGTTCGGTCAGGGCGTCCACCTCCAGCACCAGACGGCTGGGCGAAACGTCCACCACCTCGTAGGACTTGAGATCCGTCAAGCTGTCCACGCTGAGGGGCAGCACGTTGGCCCCCTTCTTCACCTCGGACAGATCCACGGTATACGCCAGATCGCGCGAATGCAGGCCGCGCAGAAGCTCGCCCGGTCCGCGCAGTCGTACGGAAATGCGGTTGACCATACCGTCGCGCACAACCAACCCTTCAGGCAGGCCCCGATAATCCACCCGCAGGTCGAACTGGGCTTCCACCTGAGCGCTGCCGATGACCACATACCACAGGCCCACGGCCAGCAGCAGCGAGAGCAGGATATATTTGACGGTCTGCCAGTGGCTTTCAGTGACTGAGGACATTGGTCAAAATCCGTTCCAGGCGTTCATAATTAAGCGGGTTGGACAGCCGCCCGTCCTGGGCCATAGTCACCTCGCCCCGCTCTTCCGAAACCACCAGGGCCACGGCGTCGCTGACCTCGGTAATGCCCAGAGCGGCCCGATGCCGGGTGCCGAAATGCTGGCGGGCCACCTGAGCCAAAGGCAACACGCAACCCGCAGCCACCACGCGGCCGGACAGATTGACGATGACCGCGCCGTCGTGCAGGGCGGTGTTGGGAAAAAAGATGGTGGACAGCAAATCCTCGGATACCTGACCGTCGATTTTAACGCCCTTTTCCATCATGTCGCCCAAGGGCACAGTCATTTCGACGACGATGATCGCGCCGATGCGCTTGGCCGCGAGATCGCAGCAGGTACGGGCCAGGGTGCGGATCAGTTCCTCGTGTCCGCCGGTCCGGCGTCGGAACAACGAACGCAAGCTCATGCTGGACAGGGCCTGCCGGATATCCTGATGAAAAAGAACCACAATGACCAGGAACAGAGACCCGAACACGTTTTCCAGAAGCCAGACCAAGGTGAGCAGGCCCACCATCTGGGCCACGACGTAAAGCACGAGCAGCACGAACAGCCCGTTGATCGCGGCCATGGCCCGCGTGCCGCGCACAAAGCGGATAACGTGGTAGAACAGAAACGCCACCACCGCGATATCAAGCGCTTCCCGCCAGCCGAAAGGAATCTGGTTCCATTCCAACATGGGAGACATCCTATAACGGGCCGACGGCGCGCACAAGAGTCAGCGCGCGCCGCGCGGCCGCCACGTCATGCACCCGGTGATGGAGATAGCCCCGTTCGGCCAGCAACGCGGTGCACACGGCCGTGCAGTCGCCCCGCTCGTCCCGCCCCAGTCTGAACAAGTCGCCGAACAGCGACTTGTTCGACAACCCCAGGAGCAGGGGCCGCCCCAGCTCAAGCAAACGCTCGGTCCGGGCCAACAGCACCAGATTGTGTTCCAGAGTTTTGCCGAAGCCTATGCCGGGGTCCAGCACAATATTGGTTTCAGGCAGTCCGGCCCGGATCAGAGCGGCCATACGACGCTCGAAAAAGGCCGCGACCTCGTCCACCACATCCGCGTAACGCGGCGCGTCCTGCATGTGCCCGGGCCGCCCCCGGCAGTGCATAAGCACGTAACCGGGCCGCCGCGCCGCCACAACCTCGGCCAGACGCGGTTCCCAGGCGCAGGCGGAAATATCGTTGAGGATATCGGCCCCGGCCTCCAGCACGGCTTCAGCCACGTCGGCCCGCCAGGTGTCCACGGAAATCAGGGGAAAGGGGGCGGAGCCCGAAGCGCCTCCGGCGGCCTTCCGATCGGTCAGCAGCCCCCGGACCACGGGCAACACGCGGGCCGCTTCCTCATCGGCATCCACATCGACCGAGCCCGGTCGGGAAGATGCCCCCCCCACATCCAGCACCGCCGCCCCCTGGGCGGTCAGGGCGCGGGCGTGGGCCAAAGCCGTTTCCGGCGTGGGGTGACGACCTCCGTCATAGAAAGAATCGGGCGTCACATTGACGATGCCCCATATCCGATATGGAGCAACGGAGTTGAAGGAGGTCGTATTCTCCGACAAAGGCGGGGCGGGATCCACGATCCCGCCCCGAATGGTCCATACAGGCTGCGGCAAACTCATCAACGGTGATCCGTTTTGTCGTCTTCCGGCGGCATTTCACGCCCGAAGTTGTTATCCAGTCCGGCCTGAGCTCCGCTATCACCCAGGATATCGCCTTCCTTTTTCTCTTTTTCCTGCGGAGTCTCCGGCAGCTCCGGCTCGTCCGTCTTCCCGTCCGTTTCGCCCCCCTTCGTCTTTTCCTGCGCGGCATTGTCCGGCCCCTCGGAGCTTTCGGGCGCCACGTCGCTTTCGGAGTGCAGCGTAAAGGTGGCGCCGTCGTCCGAAGGCGTCGGCCGGT
This sequence comes from uncultured Desulfovibrio sp., assembly GCA_900541395.1. Classification (GTDB taxonomy): domain Bacteria; phylum Desulfobacterota; class Desulfovibrionia; order Desulfovibrionales; family Desulfovibrionaceae; genus Mailhella; species Mailhella merdigallinarum. The sequence goes on along the minus strand of UQJT01000002.1, from coordinate 3,919 downwards.
CCTCTGCGGGCCGGACCGGGGCAGGTTCGGGGCGCTCCGGATCGAAAGGGGGTAACGGTTTGCCCTGGATCAGCAGATCGATATCGTCGCCCGTGATGGTTTCGCGTTCCAACAAGGCGGCGGCGATGGCGTGAAGGGAATCCAGGTTCTCTTCCAGAATCTTGCGGCAGCGCTGCCGCGCCTCTTCCATGAAGCGTTTGATTTCCGCATCCACCAGACGCGCGGTTTCCTCGCTGATCTGGTTCGAGTGCCCCCACTCGCGGCCCAGAAACACTTCTTCTTCGTGCTCACCGATGGCCTGAGGGCCGATGGCGTCGCTCATACCCCACTCGCACACCATCTTGCGGGCCATTTTCGACGCCCGCTCAATATCGTTGCCCGCACCCGTGGTCATTTCGTTCATGACCAGTTCCTCGGCCACGCGACCGCCCAGGAGCACCACCAGATTATTGCGCAGGAAGGTGCGGGAATAGCCGTGCCGATCTTCGTCGGGCAATTGCATGGTCACGCCCAGGGCGCGGCCGCGCGGGATGATGGACACCTTGTGAATGGGGTCGGTGCCGGGCAGCATCTTGGCGGCCAAGGCGTGACCGGCCTCATGATAGGCGGTGATGCGCTTTTCGTCGTCGCTGAGGATGAGGCTGCGCCGTTCCTTGCCCATGAGCACCTTGTCCTTGGCGTACTCGAAGTCCGCCATGTCCAAACGGTCCTTGTTCAGTTTGGCGGCCTGCAGAGCGGCCTCGTTGACCAGGTTTTCAAGGTCCGCGCCGGAAAAACCGGGCGTCCCTTTGGCCAGAACCTCAAGATTGACATTGTTGCCCAGCGGGGTGCGCCGGGTGTGCACCTCAAGAATACGCTGACGGCCGCGCAGGTCGGGGGTGGACACCACCACCTGGCGATCGAAACGGCCGGGGCGCAACAGGGCGGGGTCCAGCACGTCGGGCCGGTTGGTGGCCGCAATGAGGATGACGCCCTCGTTGGACTCGAAGCCGTCCATTTCCACCAGTAACTGGTTGAGAGTCTGTTCCCGCTCGTCATGACCTCCGCCCAGGCCCGCGCCGCGCTGGCGGCCCACGGCGTCGATTTCGTCGATGAAGATGAGGCAGGGCGCGTTCTTCTTGCCCTGAGTGAACAGATCGCGCACGCGCGAGGCGCCCACGCCCACGAACATTTCCACAAAGTCCGACCCCGAGATGGAAAAGAAGGGCACCCCGGCCTCGCCCGCCACGGCGCGGGCCAACAGCGTCTTGCCGGTGCCCGGAGGGCCGACGAGCAGCACGCCTTTGGGAATGCGGCCGCCCAGGCGGGTAAACTTGCGCGGATTGGACAAAAACTCGACCACTTCGGCCAGTTCCTCTTTGGCCTCATCCACGCCCGCCACGTCGGCAAAGGTGACGCGGCCCTGCTCCTGGGTAATCATGCGCGCTCGGGAACGGCCGAAGGACATGGCTTTGCCGCTGCCCCCCTGCATCTGGCGCATGAAGAAAATCCACACCCCGATGAGCAGCAGCATGGGGAACCACGAAATAAGCAGGGTCATGAGCAGAGGCGGGTCTTCGGGCGGCTCGGCCTTGATGATCACCTTGCGTTCAAGCAGATGATCCACCAGACCGGGATCGTCCGGGGCGTAGGTCTGAAAGGACGTGTCGTTTTGCGTCTTGCCCTTGATGACCTGCCCCTGAATACTCACTTCCTTCACATCCCCGCGGTCCACCTGGGCCAGAAAATCGCTGTAGGCCAGGGACGCCTGTTGGGAATAGGGCTGGCTGAACAAATTGAAGAGGACGACCATCGCCAGCGAGATGATCACCCAGAGCAGGAGGTTGCGGGAAAATTGGTTCAAAGCTGCCTCCGTGGCTGCCTGATGGTGTCGATCGTAAACCCCGACGGAACGGGAAATAAACAGAGGCCGGGGTATAGGATTTTCCGGCGGACAATTTTTTTCAGTTGTAATGCCTCCAGTGGCGTTTGACAATGACGTGATGGGGCCTTTCTTGCCGACGACCCGACTTTTCCAGATCAATTACGCCTTTTCACATTACCGACGGCGCGCGGGCGGAACAGCGACGCGCCGTCGCTTGTCATCACCCCGCCCCGCGTGTATGATGTTTTTTTCGGGAGGCGTATCGTCACCGGTGTGGCGCCTGGTCTTCAAAACCAGTGGATGGCCGAGAGGTCATCGGTAGGTTCGACCCCTATACGCCTCCGCCATTTTCCCAAACTCCGACAAGAGCGAAAAGAGCCCCCGGCCGCGCGCGACCGGGGGCTTTATGTCGTCTCCGCATTCTTTTTCGTCCGTCAGTGTTCTACGCGTCCGCCCGATTCAAGCCGTGTTCGCGCAGACGAAAAGAAGCCAGTTCCTCATAGCGGGTACCCGCGCGGCCATAGTTGGCATAAGGCCAGATGGCAATGCCGCCGCGCGGCGTGAATATCCCCTCGACCTCAATGTACTTGGGGTCCATAAGCCGGATCAGATCCTTCATGATGATATTGACGCAATCTTCGTGAAAATCTCCGTGATTGCGAAAGCTGAAAAGATAGAGTTTGAGGCTTTTGCTCTCCACCATACGCCGGTCCGGCAGATACGCGATTCGGATTTCGGCAAAATCGGGTTGGCCTGTGATGGGGCACAGGCTGGTAAACTCAGGACAACGGAAACGTACCCAGTAATCGTTGTCCGGATGTTTGTTGGCGAAGCTTTCCAACACTTCCGGGGCATAATCCACCCGGTAACAGGTTTCTCCTCCGAGCAGGCTCAGTCCTTCATCGATGCGTGCCGTCCCCTGCCCGCCTTCTTTTGTCTTCATAAGTCATTCTTCCCTTTTGGCGAGGAACTCACAGCTCCCGTATTTTCAAAATGCTGTATGAAATATGTTCGTCGTAGGCGTCGGTCTGCTCGAGCTGTTTGAGCGCTGCTACCACGCGGATGGTCACGGGCAGCACGACGATTTCATACAGCGTCTTGGCCACGACCTGGATAACCATCAGTTTGACCAATTCTTCCGCAGGCATGAGTCCCCCGAAGGCGATGGGGAAAAAAATCAGGGAATCCGCGCTTTCGCCAAACACAGTGGAGAGCACGGCCCGGGCCGAAAAATTTCGGCCCCCGCTGGCGATTTTCATGCGACTCATGATATAGGCGTTGAGGAAAGAGCCCACCAGAAAGGCCAGCAGACTGGCTGCGGCAATGCGCGGAGCCAGCCCGAACACAAAACGAAACGCGGCCTCGCCTTCCCAGAATGGGGCGGCGGGCAGCGCTACGGCTACCTGAAACAGGGCCAACATTAAAAAATTCATGGCGAAGCCCGTCCAGATGATGAGGCGGGCTTTGCGGAAGCCCCATACTTCGACGATGCAATCGTTGATGATGTAGGAAACGGGAAAGATGAGAAAGCCCGCCGTGATGGTCAGGGAACCGATCTGAATAATTTTGGTTTCCAACAGGTTGGCGGCGATGAGGCAGACGCAGAACACAATGCCCAGCAGCATGAAGGGCACGGAAACGGTGGTGTTTTTCATAGTCTTGTTTTTTACGTGGTGTTCAAGCACACGGTAGAGGGTTGTCGTAGGGGCTCACAAGCGGCCAAGCTCGGAAGACGCTTTTCGTCGCTCGACAAATAGGCGGCCGCGCCCTGGGAGAGCCAAGTCGCGTCGTTGACTTGTGCCCAAAATCCGACAGAAAAACAAGAGTATTCTTTAGCTTCTTCCTTCCCGCATTTGCCCGGGATTTTCCATTTTACCCAGTTTATTCCGCTTTTGTGCGCCAGGCCCTCCGGGCAGGAAAGAGAAGCAAAAGCGGCGCGGGCAGCCTGGAGGACCTTCAAGCGTTTTTCCGCTTGGCTCGATTCCTTCTATAATTACCCCCTGCGCCCCCGTCTCTGATACACATCTGACGCTGCCGACGATCTACTCTGTGTAG
>UQJT01000001.1 GCA_900541395.1 uncultured Desulfovibrio sp. | reverse complement strand
GCGCCGGGGCCCCCGAGAGCATGTTGCTTTTGAAATGGGCCCATTTCAAAAGCGGCGCTGCCGTCATTTCGCCTGAAAAGCGCGCTTTCTTGCGGGAGCGCGTCCCGCGTCGCCTGCTCGCCGTCAAAAATTCGAAAAAGCGGGACGGACGCCCCGCCCACGTTTTTCCGGGCGCGGCTCATGGCGCTCGCCCTCTTGCCCCGCCCGCCGTTTTGTTTCATGTTCGGAAGCGGCGGCCCCGCCGAGCGAGTTTTGCCGGGTCGCCGGGGAAGCGGGCATCGCCCGTGTTCCCCAGCCGAATATCAAGGAGACGTGCCTATGTCGTTGAGACAATGGTTGTTCGGGGCCGCCCTGGCGGTCCTCGGCATGAGCTTTTCCGTCGCCGCCGCGTCGGCCGACGTTGCGTCCGCCGCAGCGCCCGATGCGGCGGCCATCCGTCAGGCGCTCAAGGATCATCCGGAAATAGTGTTGGACGTTCTGCGCGACAACAGCGAAACGTTGCTCGACATCGTGCAGCAGGGCGCGGATCAGCGGCGGCGTCAGGCTCTGCTGCGCCAGTGGCAGGACGACAGCCGAAATGTCAAGCAGGTGGCCCTGGACGGGCGGCCTTCGCGCGGTCCGGCCGACGCGCCGGTCACTCTGGTGGCTTTTTCCGACTTTACCTGCGCCTATTGCCAGCAGGCGGCCTTTACGGTCGAAACCCTGCTCAAGCGCTATCCCGGCAAAATCCGCTACGTGTACAAGGAGTCTGTGGGAACGGAACTGGGCCGCCTGGGAGCGCGCTGGTTTCTGGCCGCCTCGCGGCAGGACCCGGCCAAGGCCTGGCGCTTGTATGCCCTGCTGTTCGACGCCCAGCAACGCTTCATGGCCGATCCGCAGACCGTGTTGACCGAGCTGGCCGCCACGGCCGGGCTGGACGCCAAAGCCATCGAGGCCGATCTCAAGGCCAACGCCAAAAGCTATGATGAAATCATCGACGCCGATGTGGCCGACGCCAAGCGACTGGGATTCAGCGGCACCCCCTATTTTCTGGTCGACAACATGGTCATCCGGGGCGCGTTGCCTCTGGAGAATTTTATCGACGCCGTGGAACTGGCGTTGAAACAATAAAAGCAGGCGGGCGGCCGCGCGAGACGGCGGCCTTTTTGATATTGCGAGGTATGCTGCCATGATCGTTGCGTCCACGCCGGAGGAATGCGCCCGTGCGGCGGGGGGGCCCCGGCCGTTTGTGGTCACCATCGGCAATTTCGACGGCGTGCATCTGGGGCACCAGGCCCTGATCCGGCGCACCGTGAACCGTGCGCATAAACTGGGCTTGAGAGCGCTGGCCGTTACCTTCGAGCCGCATCCGGCGGGGGTGCTGACCGACAATCCGCCCCCCGCTCTGAGCAGCGCCCGGCAGCGGCTGGATTTGCTGGCCTCCCTGGGAATGGACGCCACTCTGCTTATGCCTTTCACCTTGGAACTGGCGTCCGTGTCCGCCGAGGAGTTCTGCCGTGCGGTCCTCAAGGAGGCTCTGCATACGCATGTTCTGTTTATCGGGTATGATTTCTGCCTGGGCCGGGATCAGGCCGGTCCCGAGGCCATCTCGAACATAGGCCGCCGTTTGGGGTTCGAGGTGATGCACATCCACGCCGTCATGTTCGAGGGCTCTCCCGTCAGTTCCACCCGTATCCGCCGGGCTTTGGCCGACGGACGCCTGGACTTGGCCAACGCCATGCTGGGACGACCGCATACGGTGCGCGGCATGGTGGTGCACGGGGCCGGTCGGGGCGGTCCGCTGCTCGGCGTGCCCACAGCCAACCTGGAACAGACCGGGGTCATGCTGCCTCGGCCCGCCGTTTACGCTACCACGGCCCGGCTGACCGACGGGGGCAAAGCTATGCCCTCCGTGACCTGTTTCAGCCGTAATCCCACTTTCCGGACCGGCCGTCCCGAGGAGGACGCGCTTACTCTGGAAACCCATATTCTGGATTTTTCCGGCGATATATACGGGCGGGAATTGGAAGTGGCTTTTATGGGACGACTGCGCGAAGCGCAAAAGTTCCGGGGGCCGGACGAGTTGGTGGCGCAACTCCATGCGGATATCGAGGCGCGGCGGGGCATGGGAGAGCATTTTTCCCCGTTGTCGGACACGGCCTTGTATTGAACGTTTCGGGCTCGCGCCGAATAGTCTGAATTTGCCGAAAATAGAGCATTTCAGCTTGAAAATGCTCCCGGAGCCGAGCGAAGCGAGGTTCCTCTCTGCTCTCCTTATCCGTAGCGCGCTTCGCGCTGACGGCTGAGGGCGCCGCGACATCGGAGCCGCCGCAATTTATGGGCGGCGTACAGCTCCGATGGAGGCGTGAAACCTGCGGGCCGGAACACAACAGGGTTCCGGCCCGCGGATATTTTCAAGGGCAAAACGCTCTGGCAGCCACATCAAAGCCGCCCGTCGAACCGGGCGGCTTTGATGTGGGAAAGCGTCGGCGGAAGAGCGGAGACGGCTTACAAACGCTCTTCACCTTTATGCGTGGCGTTGTATTCCTTGACCAACTTGAACAATATGGGACTGAGCAGAAGCAGACCGATGAGGTTGGGAATGGCCATGAGGGCGTTGAGCGTGTCGGCCACCAGCCATACCGTGTCGAGGTGGGACACGGCGCCGATGGGCACAACAATGGTGAAGATCAGGCGGAAGGGCTTGAGAGCTTTGTCGCCCAGCAGAAAAACCCAGCAGCGTTCGCTGTACACGCACCAGCCGAGAATGGTGGAAAAGGCGAAGAGAGCCAGGGCGATAGTGACCAGAGCGTCGCCCCAGCCCTGGAGGAAGGCGGGCAGGCCCGTGGCGAAGGCCACCGAAGTCAGGGTGGCGCCGTCCGCGCCGGGGGCGGTCCATACCCCGGTGACCAGAATGGCGAAGCCGGTCATGCTGCATACGATAATGGTGTCGATGAAGGTGCCGAGCATGCCGATGAGGCCCATGGTCACAGGGTTGTCCACGGTGGCTGTGGCCTGGGCGATGGCCGCACTCCCCAGACCGGCCTCGTTGGAGAACACGCCGCGCGCCACGCCGTAACGGATGGCCAGCCATACCGAGGCCCCGGCAAAACCGCCCTGTGCCGCGGACGGGGTAAAGGCCTCGCGGATGACCAGCATGAAAATTTCAGGCACGCGGTCGATGTGGACCACAATGATGATCAGAGCCGTGATGATATAAAAGACGGCCATGAAAGGCACCAGTTTGCCGGATACGGCGCCGATGCGCTGGACGCCGCCGACGAGCACGACGCCGATCAGCACGAACAGGATGCCGGCCGTGAGCCAGGGAGAAACGCCGAACTTGGCCAGCGCGCCGGAAATGGCGTTGGCCTGGGTCATGTTGCCGATGCCGAAGCCCGCCAGACCGCCGAAGACGGCGAACAGGGTGCCCAGCCACAACCAGTTTTTGCCCAGGCCGTTTTTGATGAAATACATGGGACCGCCCACCACGTTGCCCGCCGGGGTGACTTCGCGATAGTGAACAGCCAGCACGGTTTCGGCGAATTTGGTGGCCATGCCCACCATGGCCGTACACCACATCCAGAACAGGGCTCCGGGCCCGCCGATCAGGATGGCCGTAGCCACGCCCACGATGTTGCCTACGCCTACGGTGGCGGCCAGGGCTGTCATCAGAGCGTTGAAAGGCGACAACTCGCCTTCAAGATGATCCAGTTTGGCGCGACCGCGCCACAACAGCTTGAACCCGCGCGGAATATCCCGCCAGGTCATGAAGCGGAGCCCGAATGTCAGAAAAAGACCGGTACCGAGCAGCAGCACCAGCATGGCCGGTCCCCATACCACATTATTGACGGGGGTCAGGATCGTGGTCACAACCGACGCTATGTGCTGAACGGCTGGTGATGAGGCTATTTGGTCAATAAATTCCAGCATGTAGACTCCCTCCACACTGTTTCCCTGATACTGACGGATACGGCAAATAATGACAATATTGTAAACGTGCCAGAATAGAGGAAAAAATCAAGGGGAAAATTTTGTGTATTGTTTCACAATAGATAGGGCATGTTGTGGAACTGTCGCAAGCCGGTCCCGGATGCGGTTATACGGCATGAAATCTTATGCGCGCCTGTTTTTGGGCAGGCGTATATATCAACGGGAGAGGCAGAAGAAGTCTGTTTTTGATTGAGTAATCAATCATAATGCCGTCTTTTTATTTTTATCAATTTTGTAAAGACACGCTCAAAAACCGCCCCGCTTGAACCGGGGGCGAAAGCAGAAAGAATTTTTTGATGGATGTCTGTCCGGCGGATCGTCGCACGGTCGGAACGCGGGGAGGAAAAAGTCGTTTTTCGGCGCGATGCGGCGGCTCGCTCAGTCCCGCAGGGCGGCGCGCAACTGGCCGCAGGCGGCTTCTATGTCCTGCCCCTTGCTTTTGCGCACGATGGCCGTCACGTGTTTGTCCCACAGCATTTTTTCAAAGGCCAGCAGAGATTCGGGCGTGGGCGGCCGGTAGGCTGAACCGGGCGTGGGATTATAGGGAATGAGATTGAGTTTGGCCTTCAGCCGCGAACATAGGCGCACCAGTTGACGGGCCTGTTCCGGCCCGTCGTTGACCCCGCCGATGACCAGGTATTCGAGGGTGATGCGTTCGCGGGTTTTAAGCGGGTAGCTTTCCAGCGCGGTCACAAGTTCATCCAGCGGCCAGCGGGCGGCCTTGGGCATGAGGCGGGCGCGCAGTTCCTGGGTGGGGGCATGCAGAGACACGGCCAGATAGGCAAGGCCGCTTTCACCCAACTCACGCAGGCCGTGTTCGATGCCGCAGGTGGATACGGTGATTCGGCGGGCGGAAAAGTTGAGCCCGCGCGGATGGTGCAGGGTTTGCAGCGAGCGCATGACCTGGGGCAGGTTGAGCAGAGGTTCGCCCATGCCCATATAGACCAGGTTGCGGATAATGGGGCGCTCGGGCAGGTCGTCGCCCAGCCAGGCTCGGGCCGCCTGCAACTGGCCCAGGATTTCGCCCATGCTCATGTTGCGGGTAAAGCCCAGGCCGCCGGTGCTGCAAAAGGTACAGCCCATGGCGCAGCCCACCTGGGTGGACAGGCATTGAGTCATGCGCCCGGCGCGGTCGCCGGGCCGCGGGGGCGCGTCGCTGGGGATAAGCACGGTTTCCACATGCTCGCCGTCGGCCAGGCGCAGCAGGAATTTGACGGTGCCGTCCGAACTTTGGCGCACCACAGCCACCTCGGGCCGGGACAGCGTGGCCCGCTCGGTCAGCAGCGCCCGCGTTTCGCGGGAAACGTCGGTCATGGCCTCGAAGTCCGCGACGTTTTTACGCCATATCCACTGCCATATCTGGAGCGCGCGGAATTTAGGCTGCCCCAGATCGACGGTGACGAAACGTTCCAGTTCGGGAAAGCTCAGATTGCACAGATCCACCCGTCCGTCGGGGCAAAGCGGCCGTGCGGCGGAGTCCGGCGAAGCGGAACCCGTGGCGGTGGAATCCGTCCTTGTCGTGACGGGGGGGCAGGAAGCGTCGTCGATCATGCGCGATCCGTGCAAAAGGGTATGTCGGCCAGAATAACGTTCAGCGTATCCCAGTCCGTACAGGTTATCAGCCTCCGGCGCAAGGCCCGCGCCCCGTCGATATGGCGCACGTAACGCGGCACGAAGGTGCGCATTTTGAGCAGAGCCGTGCGGTTCGAGTAGCGCCGGGCCAGCTCGGCGTGTCGTCGGATGAGACGGGCCAGGGCTTCGCGTTCGGCGGGCGTGTCGGCCCGTTCCTCCAGTTCGGCATGACTGGGGGAATCCGGCGCGTTTCCGGAAGCCAGCAGGGCTTTGTGGCGGGCGAACACGGACGGGTCGCCCAGAGCTCCACGGGCGTACATGACCGTGGCCGCGCCCGTTTCGGCCAATACCCGCGCGCCGTCTTCGGCCCGGAACAGATCGCCGCTGGCGATGACCGGCACGGATACGGCCCGAACCAGTTCGGTCAGGGCTGCGTAACGGGGCACGCCGCTGAATTTCTGGCGGGCATAGCGGGGGTGAAGGGTCAGCCAGCCGGCCCCCCTGGCGGCCAGTTCCCGCCCCAGGCCGAGGTAGACGTCGCCGGAGCGGTCCGGCGTCTCTTCCCATCCCAGGCGCAGCTTGAAGCCGACCCGACCCGGTCCGGCCGCCGCGATAACCGCGTCGGCCACGGCCAGGGCCAAGCCCGGATCGCGCAGCAGAGCCGCGCCCGATCCGGTTTTGCCGACCTTATGCACCGAACAGCCCATGTTCACGTCGAACCAGGCAAAGCCCCGGTCCCGCAGGCGGCGCACGGCCTCGCCCATAAAATACGGCTCGGCCCCGAACACCTGGGCCACCAGAGGCGCGTCCTCCGGTCCGGTAGTCAGCAGGTCCTCGGTGTTGCGGCCGCCGTAGACCAGACCTTTGGCGCTGATCATTTCGGTGCAGCACACGGCGGCCCCCTGCTCACGGCACAGCAGGCGAAAGGCCAGGTCCGACCAACCGGCCAGCGGGGCCAGCCAGGGGGCGTCGGCGCGAAAAACAAGTTCGTTCATGGCAGCGGCATCCGTTTAAAAGGCCAGACCATGGTACAGCCAGGCCACGGCCAGAATGCTGGCGGCGCGCAGAAGCTGGTTGGCCGCCACCAGTTTGGCGGCCAATCGGGGTTGAAAATAGGCCGCATAGGCGGGCAACTGGTGGCGCAAAGCGCGCAGGGGCGTGGACAGGACATTGCCCACCAGCAGGGCGAACACCACATCCTGAGTGCTCAGGCCCCCGCTATGCAGCACCGAGCCCGCGGCGACCACAGCCGCGCCCAGCTCGGCCCCCATATAAAGGACGATGATGCCCAGACTTTCGGGCTTCAGGCTGCCGAGCAGAGCCACATGAGCGGACAGCCAGCGTTCCGTGGCCTCGAAGGCCCCGGCCTTTTGCAGATAGAACATGGCCACGTAGATGGGCACGGCTACAAATATGAGCCGGGGCACGCGTTTTTTGAAACGCCGCCAAGCGCTGTGCAGGCCCTTTTTCCAAGGGGAACCCGGCGTCGTCGGCACGGTCATGGCCGCTACTTGAGGCGGGGGCGGCAACAACGCCCGACCGAGGCCCACGGTGAACAGGGTGCGGGCCACGGCCGCGAGCAAGGTCAGGCTCGTGTAGATGACGGCCGGAAAGCCCAATACCGGCCAGGTGAGAAAAAAGATGGACGGCGTGTGCGTGATCCATGAGGGCAGGCTGTTGAACAGGTTGGCCAACATGACTTCGCGGCCGGACAGTTCGCCCTTGGCATGGGCTTCGCCCAGCAGAGCGTTGGCCGAGGAGGGAGAAAAAAAGGCCAGGGCGAAGGCCGCTCCCGGCACCAGCCCCAGGTGCGCCTGCCGCATAAGCGGCGCGGCCAGTCGGGCCAGGTGCCGGGTCCATTGCAGGCCCTCGATGAGAGAGGCGACAAACAGACCCGCCGCCAGACCGATCAAAACCCGCGTCATCGGTTGAATCAGCGCGGCCCACAGTTCGTCCATAACCACTCCGGGAAAAAGCGGGAAAGCGAAAGCCTTGGGGAAGGCTTTGCGCCTGCACTCGGTTGAGTCGCGGTGAAAAGCGCCTCATCCCAATAATACTTATGATTGAAAGGCGCATCAGTGTGGCAGGGCGGAGCGGGAAAATCAAGTAAATCTAAACGGAGCCCGCCGCGCGGAGCGGGGCGGCGGGCGTATGCAAACTGGCGTGGGCCGCCACGACCACGTCCACTCGACGGGCTCCGGCGTCCAGCAGCGCGTGGGCCGCTCGGCGCAGCGAGGTGCCGGTGGTGGCGGTGTCGTCCGCCAGCAGGACGTGCAGCCCATACGCGGCGGGCAGGCCCAGGAAGGCGCCGTCCAGGTTGCGCAATCGGTCGCGGCGTTTCAGTTCGGTCTGGGGGCGGGTGGGGCGTTGCCGGATTAAAAGATCGTCCCGAACGGGCGCGTCCAGCGCTCGGGCCAGGGGACGGGCCATTTCCCGGCATTGATTGTAGCCGCGCTTGCGCAGGCGCTCCGGATGCAGAGGCATGGGGACCACCGCGTCCGGCCGGGGCAGATCGCCGCAGACTTCGGCCAGCAGTCCTCCCAAGGCGTCCAGACAGGCTTCGTCCGATCCGTATTTGCCGCGATGCAACATGTCACGCAACAGGCCGTCGAACACGCCGTACAGGCGAAAGGCCGTCCACGGCGGGTCGTCGGCCAGACACGCGCCACAGGGGGTGCACGGCGCCGCGGGATCGGCCGTCACTTCGCCGCAGCGCGGGCAGTATCCTGCCGTGCGCCGGGGCAGACGGGCCACGCAATCCGGGCACAAAACGGCGGTCATGCCACGGGAACCCGGCGGCGGCTGAAACGGCTCCCGGCAGGCCGCGCACCGTTTTTCGTCCAAGCCCGTCGCGCGCAGCCAGGCGCGGAGGCGGTCAGACAGCGGCGGCCAGAGCACGTCCGTATTCCGTGACGCGTTCGCCCAGGTCCGGGCGGCTCCGCAGCGCGTCGGCGCCGTCCAGGCCATAGAGTAAAAGAGGCTCGGCCGCGGTCAAGCCCAGCGCTTCCGCCATATAGCGCACGGTCAGCAGGGCCCCGCTGAAAAGCTTGTCTCCGCGCGGCCGCGCGCCCAGCAGCACCACGCCCAAACGGCGGCCGCCGCCGGGTTTGCGATCGGGCGACAGATGCCAGAAGGCCTGGGCGCGGTCAACCAGGGCCTTGGCCTGGGCGGGCAGGTGATAAAAGTAAATGGGGGAGACCAGGCAGGCGGCGGACGCCGAGGCCATATCTTTGAGCAGAGGCAGGGCCGCATCGTGCCGGACGCAGGTTCCGGGCCTTGCGGCGCACGCGTCGCAGGCCAGACAGGGGCCCGGTTCGACATCCGCGACACGTCGTATTTCGGCCGATGCCGCTCCGGTCGGCGGGGACAGGGCGGCGGCCAACAGAGCCGCCGCCGTATCCGTATTGCCGCCCCGGCGGGGGCTGCACGCCAATATCAGGGCGGGGGCGGCGCTCATGCCGGACAGAAGGGGTTGGACGCGGCCTCGCTCCCCACTGTGGTGGGTTCGCCGTGGCCGGGATAGATAACGGTGTCCGGAGGCAGGGTATATACGGCGGAACGCAGGGAGCGGCACAGAGTGTCGAAATCGCCGCCGGGCAGGTCGGTCCGGCCCACGGAGCGGTAAAAGATCACGTCGCCGGCCAGCAGGGCCTTTTCCTCGGGAAAGTAATAACACAGGCTGCCCGGCGAATGGCCGGGCACGTGCAACACGGTGCAATTCAGGCTGCCCCAGGTCCCGGCCGGGACAGGACCGGGCTCCAAGGGGTCGGCCTCGAAGGCCGGAACGGGCGGCAGACCGAACAACATGCCTCCGGACAACAGCGTGTCGCGCAGGTCCCAGTCTTCCCGCCCCACGCGCGCGGGCAGTCCCGTGGCGGCGCTCATGGCCGCGCAGCCGCCCGCATGGTCGAAATGAAGATGCGTAAGCAGAATGGCGCGCAGCGTCAGATGATTGTCGCGGATGATGTCGAGCACACGGGCCGGATCGTCGGGCGGATCGGCCACCACGGCGTCGCGGCCGTTGTGCAGCAGGTAGGCGTTGGCTTCCAGGGGACCGAAGGGAAAGGTGAGGACGGGCATGGAGGCTCCTTTGGCTTGGGCTGGCGTCAGTGTAGCCCGGACGCCTCCGGGTTTTCAACGGTTCTTTTAAGCGTCTTCGGCGATTGAAAGCCTCGCCGCTTGCGGCGCAGGCCGGAAACGGGCGCGCGTCCGCCCTGTTCAAGCGGGTGGAAACACGGTATAACCCGCCCCCATGAGCAGTTTTAAACCGTGTTCCGAATATTCCGCGCCCCACGCCTTTCCGTCGGCTTCGCTCGGTGGGGGCCTGCCCCTGACCCGACGCGACCTGTTGGCCTTTGAACGCCTTTTGATGCAGGACGTGGGCCGCGTATTGCCCTGTGAGGCCCACGCCCTGTACTTTCCCACCGACGACGAAGTGCCCGGACCGTTGTGGATCGAGGACGAAAGTCGCCTGCTGCTGCCGTTGCGCCGCGACGGCGCGTTGCTTGGCGTACTGCTGCTGCGACGGCCCGATTCCGACGCCGTGGCCGCTCTGTTGCCGTATCTGCCCGGCATTGTCGACCTGTGTTTGGACAAGCTGGCCTTGTTCAAGGCAGGGCGTCTCGACGCCCTGACCGGTCTCGTCACCCGGCCCGTGTTGCTGGAACAGTTGGCGCGGGAACTGGAGCATATCCGCCGCGCCTTTGCCGCCGGTCTGGGGCCCGAGCCCGAAGAGGGCGGAACAACGGGCGGCGAGACCGCCTGGCAGGCTACACTGGGCCTGCTGACGCTGCGGCTGACCGGCCTGCGCGCCGTTTCGCGCACGCACGGGCATCTGACGGCCGAACGTTTGCTGGCCCGGCTGGGCGAGGCGTTGACGGCTCTGCTCCCGGCCGAGGCCGTGGCCGCCCGCACCGGCGACGCCGAGTTCACCGTGCTGTGGCCCGGCGCGGTCCGGCAAAGTATGGAAGACCTGGCCCGCGACGCGGTACGCGCGCTGGACGCCGTGCGTCTGCCCGGCCCCCTGACCGGCATATCGGTGCGGGGGGCGGCACATGCGGGCTACGTCCTGTTTCCTCAGGACTGGGAGGGCGGTCGTGAGGCTCGTGAAGCCGACGAGGAAGCCGCGGCCCTGCTCGACAAGGCCAGGCTGGCCGCCCGCCGAGCGGCCGATCTGGGGGACGGGGACGACCATGTTTTGGGGTACGGCCTTATCCTGCCTCGAGGCGGCGTAGTGGATCAGGTATTGCCCCTGTCGCGGGTGCGCGTCACCCTGGGACGCGACGTGGGCGCGCGCGAAGGCCAGCGGTTTTCGGTGTGGTCTTTGGATTACCCCGTGCGGGGCCGGGCGGGCGCGGAAGCTGAAGCCGCCCGCGAACCCCTGTACAAGGGGGAAATCGTGCTGGCTGACGTGCGGGAGGACTTCTCCCAGGCCGATGTGTTGCTGCTCGGCGATCCGGCATGGTCGCTGGAGCCGGGCGACCGCCTGACCCTGTTGCCCGAGGATTACGGAGCGGCGGGGGCGAGCGGACGCGGCAACGACGGCCCGGCCCGGCCCGATCCGCTCACCGGGCTGTATCGCCACGGAGATTTTCTGGCTCGTCTGGCCGAGGCCCGCGAACGTTATCCCGTGTTCGGGCTGGTGCTGGCCCGCTTTGAACTGCCCGCCCAGGATCGGGAGGGACGGCCTCTGGATCAGGAGGACCAGGAGCACGGTATGGCCGAGGCCGCCGCGCTGCTGCGCCGCCTGATCGAGGAGCGACTGGAGGCCGCCGGAACGAAAACGGAGCTTCCCCCGGTGGCCGAATGGCCCGCCGGACGCTATAGTCTGAATGGACTTTTGCTGTTTCATCCCGGCCTGACGCCCGCCGCGGCACGTGATCTGTATGCTCCCGTGGGAGCGGACCTGACGGAACGTCTGGGGCATCCGGCGGCTCTCGGCGTGGCCTGCCTGCCCTGGCTGACCTACCGGGCGGGCGACGCCCTGGAATGTTGTCGCAAGGCTTTGGAATACGCCCTGCTCTTGCCCCCGCCCCATGTCGGGGTGTTCGACTCCCTGGCTGTGAATATCAGCGCGGACAAGCGTTACAGTCAGGGCGACGTGTTCGGGGCGCTGGAGGAATACCGCCTGGCCCTGCTGGCCGATGAGAACAATATCCTGGCTTGGAACTCTCTGGGGGTATGCCTGGCCGGGGCGGGACGCGCCGCCGAGGCCCGCCGGGCCTTTGAGGAAGCCGTGAAGCGGGCGCCCGGTGAACCGGCCGGACACTACAATCTGGGCACGGCCTGCGCGACCCTGGGCGACGCGGCCGAGGCCGCCGCGCAATTCCGGACTTGCCTGGACCTGGACCCCGGCCATGTATACGCCTGCATTCGTCTGGGCGAATTGGCCGAAAGCCGGGGTGACGGCGATGAAGCCCGCCGTCTGTATGAGCGCGCTGCCGTGGCCGACCCGGCAAGCTCTCTGCCGCACCGCTGCCTGGCCCGCCTGGAATTGCGGGAAAGGCATCCGGATAAGGCCCGCGAGCGCCTGCATCAGGCCCTGCTGCGCAATCCTCAGGACGCCTTCAGCCTGCATCTCATGGCCCGGCTGTATCTGGACGGCGACGAAGACCCGGAGTTGGCCGAAACTCTGGCTCGTCAGAGCGTGGCCCTGCGGCCGGATCGCAAGGCCGCCTGGCTGGAACTGGCCCGGGCGCTGGAAGCCCAGGGGCGGCATCGTGACGCGCGCGAGGCCCGGGTTCGGGCGGCGGAATTGTAGTTCCGAGGGGAGAGGCCGACTGTGAAAACCTTGCTTTTGCACGTGTGTTGCGGGCCCTGCTCGCTGATGCCCATCATCCGTCTGCGCGAGGAGGGCTTTGCCGTCACCGCGTATTTTTTCAATCCCAATATTCATCCCCAGGACGAATATCAGCGTCGGCGCGAAGCCATGCGACAGGTGTCGGAACTCATGGGCGTGCCGGTGGTGTGGGAACCTGAAACGGGGGAGGATGCTGTGGACCCGGCGGCTTGGGTGAAGGCGCTGGGTGCGCGCACGGCCGAGGGCGTCCGTTGCCGCGATTGCTATCGTACCCGCATGAAGGCCGCGGCTCGGCTGGCCCGTGTCCGGGGCTTCGACGCTTTTTGCACCAGCTTGCTTTATTCACGCTACCAGCATCATGCGGAGATTGCGGCAGAGGCGGAAACGGCGGCGTGCGATGCGGGGGCGTGCTTTCTGTACCGGGATTTTCGTCCGTATTGGCAGGACGGTATCCACCTTTCCAAAGAAATGGGACTGTACCGGCAAAAATGGTGCGGTTGCATTCTGAGCAAAGGAGAGGCCGAACGCCAGCGGGCCGCGCGTGATGCGGCCAGGGCGGCGCGCAAAAAGACAGTCTGAGCTTTGGGGATGCTTGTCTGCCCTCCTGTTCTCTACGGAATACGGGACGAACAGGATGGTATAAATTTGTTCATGGCGGTGCGGTCTCTTATCGTGTGTGTATGTCGATTATGGGCGTCGGGGGAGCGCCTGCGACTGGAGAGAGCAGCGGAGCGGCAGACACACGTATTCCGCTTTGTCCATGCGCCGTTCGCATCGGGAGAAACGGCGGAATGTTTTTTGTGCGTCCGTGCGTTTCATTATATATGGTTCATGGAGCCGCTCGAGGCCTCGGCTCCTCCCTAGCCTGCCTACGGGAGACCTGTCCCGGTCGCAGTCGCCTGTGGTTGTCCGTTGAGCCGCATTGAGGCGGGGAGATTGCATATCTTAAACCCGTCTTGTCGGAGAGAGGAAAAGGCGGCACATTTTTAGTATATCCGAAGCGAAATATTCGTTCGGCCTGCCGGGCTTCCGTTCCTATCCGCCTGGACCGAGGAGGAGATGTGGAAAAGAGCTTGACAGGGCGGGAGGACGCGCCTACATATATCCGACGTGACGCGGGGTGGAGCAGTTCGGTAGCTCGTCGGGCTCATAACCCGAAGGTCGTAGGTTCAAATCCTGCCCCCGCAACCAAGAAATTTAAGCGCTTGTGGAATTCAGCCATAAGCGCTTTTCTCGTTTTTTAACCTATTCCTAACCAGAAACGATTTTTGTGGGATGGCGTTTGCCCTTGGCAGAAGCGGTTTGAACGGGATTGACGTTTTACCGTGGCAAGGGCTCAGGCGTGGCGCCGCATACGGGGAAAGAACCTGGAAGCCGGCGAAAATTGAGAACGCAAGGACGCCTTGCCCTCCTGCCTAGTGTCTCATTGCAAAAATTCTCCGCATAATCATGCGAAAAATTTTTACAGGATCGTTCGCGAAAAAGCGTGGTTTTTCGCTCACTCACGGCGGATACGCCGCCGCAAGACTCTTGCGGGTTTTGTAGTGTCTACTTTTGCAAGTAGACATTAGGCACTCCTACCCTTTTTTCCTACCCAGTTTTCTACCGATTTTCTAGCTTTCCACGAATCGAAAAAAGCTGGCCCCGGAATATGATATTCTTTTTGAAAAGGCGTTATTGAGGGCATGTAATCCCGTTCAGTTTCAAGAAAAGATGAGTGATGGTTGACCCTCTTTGGTGAAAAGCGGATTTTAGGGGCACATGACAGCCCAAGAACCAGGAAACATGGGGAAAAAGAAAAAAGGTGTTCCGTGGATACGGCGGGGTCATCAAAGAAGGGCGAGGTTCGCGGTTTCACCGCCCTCACCCGCAGCCCAATACTGATGCGCGGTCAAATCAGTAAGGCGCTTTTTGCGAATATAGGATTGAAGCCATGAATATACCTATAAGGGGTATCAGGGGCATTTTGAATATGGTTCCGATGCAGATATCTTCCATGGAGAAGTTCTTCGTCTTAATGATGTTGTGACCTTTCACGGGTGATCTATTAATGGACTGAATCAGGTCTTAGCAGATTATGTAGAATATTATCTATTGCTTTGTAAAAAAAAGTCAAAAATGAAACGGAAAGCTCGTTCTATGGTCGGTTCAATATATGAATTTCTCCAGGCATCAGAAGATTACAAGAAAAAATGTGTCCTGACTGCCGAGATAGCCGGGATGATGGCTCTCTATCTCACCGGATGCTTCATCATCCTGTTTTTTACACTCCAGATACTGCACCTGTGCTTCGGTCATCACCAGGCATTGTTTAGCGGACATTTTTTCAAAGCCGTCAGGCGCTGCTTCATGGAAGCAAGGCCATGACGCAACCAGATGGAGCGGACTTCAGAAGGAGAGACGAAGTGCCTTGCTTGCGTAGTTCGTTATTGGCTCTGACTTGTCCGTATGCGGGAAATGCGGTGGCGAACTCGACAACAGCCTGTTCCGTCGCTTCTTCCACATGATTTTTCAGGTTCGGCTTTCTGCGACTGGCCTCAAACAGGGCTTCAACCCCACCCGCATCACGGGCGGCCGGATAGCGGTAAAAAGTATCTCTGGAAAAGCCCATGATACGGCAGGCATTGGAGATATTCCCCAGCTCCGCGGCCAGGTTGAGAAGGCCGGTCCTGTGCTTGATGCCGCTTTGATTAAAACTTTCCATCGGGAACTCCGTGGGCATGACGCCCGGTTGATGGGGTGTTTGCACTTCCATCAAAACGGAGTTCTCTTTCCTTATTCAAGGGACTACTGTCAGATCAAGTCGAAACTAGGGCCGATAAAGCTGCCTTCAAAACAAATTCCGAAAATATTTTCCTCCCTGCCGTCAAGTCTCCGTCGAAGCAGGAATTCCCGTGTACCGATCCTGCGGCAGATGCAGATCCACCTCATGAAGCACAGCGTCCCGCTCTTCTGTGAAACACTCCGGTCGCCTCTCCTCCCTGTTTTCTCCCCCCCTTGCAGACTGCCGGATCCATGCTGTGCAGTCTCGCCGCATCATGCCCGCAGTCCTTCTCCGCCGCGGGTACAGGACTGACAACCATTAGAATTCAAACATGATTTTAATAAAAATTTAATATAAAACCTCATTTTTTAATCCCGTTTTTATGCCTGCCTTCATACCATCCACTTCTGTATTTGCCTGTCAGAGGGGATGCTCTCCCCCTCTGTCCCCATCCGGGCAAATGACATCCGGCACTGGATACCGGAAACATGCAAAGGAGTTTTGTATGGATTTTTTCATGGTTGGCACGCTGATAATCTGTTTTCTGCTGGTCATCGCGCTTGCCTGCTGGTGTGAATCCCAGGTTGAGGAAAAATAGAGGAGTATTTCCATGCTTGCACTTGGAATCCTGATCGCCGCGCTATGCCTGTATCTGGTATACGCGCTTGCAAACCCGGAAAAGTTTTAACGGCAATACAAGGGATAAAAAATGCTGGAGATTCTGTTATTTTTGGCTGTCTTTATTGTCGTGATTTTCCCGACGGGAAAATATCTTTACCACATTGCCACGGAACAGCACACCTTTGCCGATCCGGTATTTGATCGGCTGGACAACGTCATTTACCGGATATGCGGCATTGATGACGAGGGAATGAGCTGGAAAAGATATGCAGTGGCGCTTGTCGCCACCAATGCGGCGATGGTCTTTATCGGCTATCTGATCCTGCGTATCCAATTTATTCCATGGTTCAATCCCAACGGCATCGACTCAATGGAAGCCAGTTTGTCATTCAATACCATCATCAGTTTCATGACAAACACCAACCTGCAGCATTATTCAGGCGAATCCGGCCTTTCCTATCTGAGTCAGATGCTGGTCATCATCTACATGATGTTTACCTCCGCGGCCACCGGCGGCGCTGTGGTCATGGCCTTTGTCCGCGGCCTTTCAGGCACCTGCAGAAACATGGGCAATTTCTACCGTGATCTTGTCAGGAATACGACCCGCGTGCTTTTGCCGCTTGCCATCGTGGTGGGGCTGGTACTCGTGTCGCAAGGGTGCCCACAGAACTTCTCGGCTAATGCCACCGTCCAGACCATCGAAGGAAAATATCAGGACATCGCCATGGGGCCCATCGCCTCGCTGGTGAGCATCAAGCATCTGGGAACCAACGGCGGCGGTTTCCTCGGGGCCAACTCGACTACCCCTCTGGAAAACCCCAACGTGTTCACCAGCATGCTTGAGATGCTGTCCATGATGCTTCTGCCCGGCTCTTTCGTCGTCATGTTCGGCTTGATGGTGCGCGATCGCCGCAGGCAGAAGGCGGAAAAAGAAGGCAGGAAGGAAGGTATCCTGCTGGGCAGTGAAGCCAAACCCGTCTTCGCCGTCATGTTCGCCATCTTCCTCATCGGACTGACCGCCTGCTATACTTCGGAACTCGCGGGGAATCCCAGACTGGAACAGGTGGGGCTGAATCAGGACATGGGCAGTATGGAAGGCAAGGAAGTACGCTTCGGCATTGCCCAGTCCGCCACGTTCACGACCGTAACCACCTCTTTTACCACCGGTACGGTCAACAACATGCATGACACACTGACGCCCATTGGCGGCATGGTCCCGCTGATCAACATGATGCTCAATTTCGTGTTCGGCGGCGAAGGCGTGGGACTGGTCAACATGCTCATCTATGTAATACTGACCGTGTTCGTCTGCGGACTGATGGTGGGGCGCACACCCGAATATCTGGCCAAAAAGATTGAAGGCAGGGAAATGAAGCTGGCAGCCCTGTGCATCATCATCCATCCTCTGCTGATTCTGGGCTTTTCCGCCCTGGCCGTGGCCGTGCCGGACGGGCTGGCGGGCATTACCAATCCGGGACCGCATGGCCTGACCCAGGTGCTGTATGAATATGCTTCTTCCGCAGCCAACAACGGCTCAGGTTTTGAAGGCCTGGCGGACAACTCCCTGTTCTGGAACGTAACTGCCGGTCTGGCCATGTTCTTCGGCCGCTATCTTTCCATCGTCATTGCGCTGGCCATTTCCAGCTCGATCATGCTGAAGCAGCCGGTCAGCGAATCCATCGGCACACTGAGAACCGATACCCGCACCTTTACCGTGTCCCTGTTCATGGTCGTTGTCATCATTGCCGCGCTGACGTTTTTCCCCGCGCTGGTTCTCGGACCGCTTACGGAACACATGATTTTGTGGGGCTAGGAGTTACGGACATGAGCAAAAAAACGAAAACCGCATTTATTACCGCGGATATTCTGAAATCATCCCTGATCGGCTCGATCACGAAGCTGAACCCCGTATACATGATTAAAAATCCGGTCATGTTCGTGGTGGAAGTTGGTTTTGTGGTGACCCTGCTGCTGTGCTTCTTCCCGAATCTCTTCGGAGGAGACGGCAATAATCTGACGGCCTACAACGCGATCGTATCCGCCATACTGCTGATCACGCTGCTGTTTGCCAACTTTGCCGAAGCCGTGGCCGAAGGTCGGGGCAAGGCCCAGGCCGAAAGCCTGAAAAAAACGCAGAAGGACATGCAGGCGCGCATCCTGCGTGCGGACGGCTCGGAAAACATCATCAACGCCAACGCGCTGAAGAAAGGCGATATCGTCCTGGTCCGGGCGGGGGAACTCATCCCCAATGACGGCGAAGTCATTGACGGCGTGGCTTCCGTGGATGAATCCGCCATCACCGGCGAATCCGCTCCGGTGCTGAAGGAAAGCGGAGGAGACTTCTCGTCCGTCACCGGCGGTACTACCGTGGCCAGCGACTGGCTTAAAATCCGCATCACCTCCAACCCCGGCGAATCCTTTCTGGACAAGATGATCGCCCTCGTCGAAGGCGCTTCCCGCAAGAAAACACCTAACGAAATCGCGCTGAACACGCTGCTGGTCAGCCTTACCATCATCTTCCTGATCGTCGTTGTCACCCTGTATCCCATGGCCGTATACAGCGGCGTGCATCTGCCGATCTCCACGCTGATTGCCCTCACGGTATGTCTGATTCCGACCACCATCGGCGGTCTTCTCTCCGCCATCGGCATTGCCGGCATGGATCGCGTGGCGAGATTCAATGTCATCGCCCTTTCCGGCAAGGCTGTTGAAGTCTGCGGCGACGTGGACACCATGATTCTGGACAAGACCGGAACCATCACATATGGCAACCGGATGGCCGCGGAGTTCATTCCCGTGCGCGGCGTGGACGCCGGTGAACTTGTCAGATACGCGATGATGAGTTCCGTGGAGGATGATACCCCCGAAGGCAAATCTGTCATCGAACTTGGAGAAAAGCTGAACGGAACGTCTGTGGAAAAAGTTCAGGGCATGGAGTTCATCCCCTTTACAGCGCAGACGCGCATGAGCGGTGTGAACCTGCCTGACGGAACGCAGATCCGCAAGGGCGCTTCCGACGCCATCCAGAATTATGTGAAGGAAAAGGGCGGCAGCCTTCCGGAAGACCTTGAACACCACGTCAACCAGGTCGCGGAAAAGGGCGGAACGCCGCTGGTCGTCAGCGTGGATAACCGCATTCTCGGCGTCATCTACCTCAAGGATACCATAAAGGCAGGTCTGGTGGAGCGTTTTGCGCGGCTGCGCGCCATCGGCATCAAGACCATCATGTGCACAGGCGACAACCCGCTGACTGCCGCGACCATCGCGCAGGAAGCCGGCGTGGACAGCTTTATCGCACAGTGCAAGCCGGAAGACAAAATCAGGGCCATCAAGGCAGAACAGGCCAACGGCAAGATCGTGGCCATGACCGGCGACGGCACCAACGATGCTCCCGCCCTTGCGCAGGCCAACGTGGGCATAGCCATGAACAGCGGGACCCAGGCCGCCAAGGAAGCCGCCAACATGGTCGATCTCGACTCCGATCCCACCAAGATGCTGGATGTGGTGGAAATCGGCAAGCAGCTCCTGATTACGCGCGGATCGCTGACGACCTTCAGTATCGCCAACGACATCGCCAAGTATTTTGCCATCATTCCCGCCATGTTCATGGTAGTGATTCCCCAGTTGCAGGTTCTGAACGTCATGGGACTGGCCACGCCGCTCAGCGCCATCCTTTCCGCGCTGATCTTCAACGCTGTCATCATTCCATGCCTGATTCCCCTCGCCATGCGCGGCGTAACCTACAAACCCATGCGCGCGGAAAAGATGCTGGCCCGAAACATGCTGATTTACGGACTGGGCGGCGTCATTGCTCCCTTTGTCGGCATCAAGCTGATTGATCTGATTATCGCCCCCATGCTGGCGGCCATGGGAATGTAACGGGAATCCGCGGTCGTGTGCCATGCACGGCCGCGGCATCTCTGGGACGGCTCCATGCGATGGCCGCAGGAGACGCCTCCCCCTTCCCGCAAGGGGGAGTACGATGAATAATCCAACCCGCCTGAACGCGGAAACAACAGGAATGAGTGTCATGGTGAACGAAATAAAGAAGCCTGTACTGCTGACGCTGGTACTGCTGATTATCTGCGGCCTGGCCTATCCGGTTCTGATGACGGGGCTCAGCCAGGCCATCTTTCCGGAAAAGGCCAACGGCAGCCTTATTGAAGTGAACGGACACGCGGTAGGCTCCAAACTGGTCGGACAGGCGTTTACGGACGCACGATTCATGAAGTGCCGTCCCTCCGCCTACAACTACAACACCTATACTCAGGCAGACAAGGACAGCGGCAGCTATGCCGGCGTGGCTTCCGGTTCACAGAACTTCGGGCCGACCAATCCCGCTCTGGCCGAGCGCGTTGAAAAGGATCTGGAGGAATTTCTGCGGAACAATCCTTCCGTAAGCAAGGAGGACATTCCGACAGATCTGCTCACGGCGTCCGGTTCCGGACTTGAACCGTATATCAGCCCCGCTGCCGCAGCGGTTCAAATTCCGGCCATGGCCGAGGCCACAGGATTGTCAAAAGAGCGTCTGGAATCTATTGTAAAAAGGCACACTCGGGGTAAATTCCTTGGAATTTTCGGAGGAGAAACCGTTAATGTTCTTATGGTGAATCTGGACATTGCAGGTGAACTGGGTCTGCTTCAGGCCTCCCGCTGACGCGCTTTCATCTGAATGTGTCCTCATGCCTGTCTCCGCTCTCCTCATTCCCGAGCGGTTCTGACGGACATTTTCACACGCCCCGTGGATGCTTTCCGCATGGCGCTCTGATGCCGTGCGGGAAGCATCCGCAAGGCGTCGCCGTGCGCCGGAGAAAATACCGGCTGGAAAGTATTTCCGCCAACCCGAATTTTCAAGCAGTCGGAACGCATTGCCATGGTTCAGGATGCCTCACTCGCCTCTTCCCCCCGGAAAGGAATGCTGAAAATCTTCTTCGGCTATGCCGCCGGAGTGGGCAAGACCACCGCCATGCTCAAGGCCGCGCATGCGGCCAAGGCGCAGGGAATAGACATCGTCGTCGGTTATGTCGAACCCCATCCCCGCCCGGAAACATCCGCACTGCTTGATGGTCTTGAACAGCTCCCGCTTCTCCGTATTTCCTACAGAAATGTCGCCCTTAATGAACTTGATGTGGATGCGGCGCTGGCGCGCAAGCCGGAAGTTCTTCTGGTGGACGAACTGGCCCACACCAACGCGCACGGCAGCCGCAACACCAAGCGCTATCAGGATGTTGAAGAGATTCTGCGGGCGGGTATTTCCGTCTGGACGACCGTCAATGTTCAGCATCTTGAAAGTCTCAACGATCTGGTAGCATCCATCACCGGAGTTGTCGTACGCGAGCGCCTGCCGGACAACGTTTTTGATCAGGCCGACCAGGTGGAGCTTGTCGACATTGAACCGAAAGAACTCATACTCAGGCTGAAAGCCGGAAAAATTTACAGGGAAAAACAGGCCCAGCGGGCGCTGGAACACTTCTTTCTTCCTGCCAACCTTACCGGTCTGCGTGAAATAGCCCTGCGCCGCATGGCGGATCGGGTCAATCGTGCCGCCCAGGCGGAATCCCCATCCGGAAGCGGGCGGAGACAGGTCAAGGAACATATTCTCATCTGTCTTTCCGGAGCCCCCAGCAATGCACGGGTCATCCGCACGGCTGCGAGAATGACGGACGCTTTCCATGCCGACTTTACGGCTCTGTATGTTCAGAACAACGAGGGAGAGAAACGCTCCAAAGATCCGGCTCTGCTGGCCAACGTAAAGCTCGCTGAAGAGCTGGGCGCCGTAGTGGTCGAAACACGGGGAAGCAATATCCCCGCGAGAATAGCAGAATACGCCAAACTCAGCGGGGTCAGCAAGATTGTCCTGGGCAGATCTCCTGCCGGCAAGCATCTGTTCAGACAAGTGCCGACGCTGGTGGAGCGCCTGGCGGAACTCGCGCCGGAAATAGACATCTACATTATTCCTGATTCACAGCCGATTTCCTCCCACCCCTCGCGACGGAAGCGGCATTTCCGGAATCTCGGATCTCTGCTGGGCACACCGCCTTCATCCTGGAAGCAGTGGGGAATAACCGGACTGATTCTATGCCTGTGCAGCGCGGGCGGATGGCTGCTGCGCCTTTGCGGCGTGCATGACATCGGTATTACCGGACTGTACATGTTCGGCGTGCTGGGCATTGCCGCCTTTACCGCAGGCCCCTGGTATGGTGCGGCAGCCTCCGCCATGAGCGTTCTGCTTTTCGACTGTCTGTTCGTCCCCCCTCTTTTCAGCCTTTCCGTCTATGATCTCAGTTACTTCATTACCTTCACACTCATGTTCCTGGTTGCCCTTTCAGCCAGCGCGCTTACCAGCCGTACCCAGGCCCAGGCTCAGCAGAGCATACGCAGAGCCACATATACCGAACTCATGCTGACCAACAGCAGGCGTCTGCAGCAGGCTGAAAATGAAGAAGCCATGCTGACAGAAGCATGCCGCCAGTTTCGTGCGCTGCTGGGGTGTCACGTTGTATGCTACCCGGTGCACGACGGCGCGCTTGGACGGCCTCAGATCCATCTCAGAGCGGATGGACAGGATGCGGCTGCTTCCACCTTGCTTACCAGGAGCAACGAAAAGAGCGTGGCCCAGTGGGTTATGAAAAACAATCGGCCTGCCGGAGCGGGAACGGATACTCTGCCCGGCGCATTTTGCCATTATATCCCCATAGCCGGCCACAGGGAAGTCTTTGCCGTCTTCGGCTTCGCCAGGCCGGATGATGACGGAGCTTCCCGCGTATTCGATGCGGCGGAAAAAAATCTGGTGCTTGCACTGAGCGGCGAATGCGCTCTTGCCATCGAAAAGGAAAGACTGATACATGCCAATGCGAAAATACGAGCCAGAGTCCAGCAGGAAAAACTGCATGCCGATGTCCTGCGCACCATTTCCCATGATCTGCGCACACCGTTGACCTCCATTTACGGCAACGCCGCCATGCTTTCCAGCAACGCGGACATGCTGCCGCCCGCTCGCAGGCATGAACTGGCCGACGCCATTGAGGACGAAGCCCGTTATCTCGTCGACATGGTAGAAAATATTCTGGCGCTGACCCGCCTTGAACAGTATGGTTTTACACTCCGTATGGAAGCCGAACTCGTGGAAGATGTGGTGCAGGAGGCTGTAAACATCATACGTCCGCGTGCAGGACGGCGCAGGCTGAAAACGGAATTTGCCGCACCGCTTCTCCTTGCGCGTATGGATGCCCGGCTGACCGTGCAGGTTCTTGTCAATCTGCTGGATAATGCCATCCGACATTCCCCGGAGGATTCTTCCATCACTATCAGAGCCATTCCCAGAGGAAAGGAAGTCGTTGTCGAGGTTGCCGATGAAGGTTCCGGCATCCCCAAGGCTGACAAGGAACATATTTTTGAAATGTTTTACACGACCTCTACGGGAAAGGGAGACGGCAGACGCGGCATGGGCATAGGGCTGGCGCTGTGCAGAAGCATCATCCAGGCTATGGGCGGTGAAATCGGCGTTCGTGACAACATGCCTGTAGGGACAGTGTTTTTCTTCAATCTGCAACGTGAAGCCGAAGAGCTTTCGCTGTGCAATTCCATGCAGGAGCAACCATGAGTTCCGATCTCGGAGGTACGCCCCTTTTTCGGGAACGCGTACTTGTAGTGGAGGACGACAAGGCCATCCGCGCGCTTATTTCAACGACGCTGGAACGTCAGGAAGTGGAGCCTGTACTCGTTTCCACAGGACGAGCCGCTCTGGCCGAAGCCGCACGCAGCAATCCCTCCGTCATGCTGCTTGACCTGGGCCTGCCCGATATGGACGGAGTGGAGGTCATCAAAGCAGTCAGACAATGGAGCATGATGTTCATTATTGTCGTCAGCGCCCGCAGTGAAGGAGACGACAAGGTAGCCGCGCTGGATGCGGGAGCTGACGACTATCTGACCAAACCGTTCAGTGTGGAAGAACTGCTGGCCAGACTGCGGGCCGCGCTGCGCCGCGTGCATTATGATCGGGACAGAGATTCACACGATGAAAATTCCTTTGAAAACGGTGAGCTTTTTCTGGACTATACCGCAGGTACCGTAACAGTGTCAGGAAAAGAAATTCATCTTGCCCCCATGGAGTATAAACTTTTATGCCTTCTTGCCCACAATGTAGGCAAGGTGCTTACCTACAGATTTATTCTCCAGACAGTATGGGGAAACTCCCTGGAACAGAATCTTCCTTCCTTACGCGTATTTATGGCTACACTCCGAAAAAAGATTGAACATATATCCCCTCAGTGCAATTATATAAAAACACATATGGGCATAGGATATCGCATGGTTCGCGTGGAAGGCGACAATGCATCAAACCAAAACCAGCAGGCAGTTCCACACTCAGGTAAATCTTAGAGCGTTTTACATTTGAAAATATCTGCCGGCCGGATCCCGCGTTCCTGTTCGCAGGTTTCACGCCTTCATCGGAGCGGCGAAGTCTCGCCCTGCCCGACTCCGCAGAGCATTTCATACGCGAAATGCTCTAGGTTCAGGACTCATTAAATATAAAAGGTGACAATGGCAGCGATGCAAATGGCGGAAAAGAACGTGTGGACACAGCGGTCATAACGCGTGGCAATTCTGCGCCAATCCGTGAGCCTGCCGAACATGATTTCTATTTTGTGCCGCTGTTTGCAAAGCTCCTTGTCATAGGCCACCGGAGCTTTCCGACTGTGCCTGCCCGGAATACGCGGCGTGATTCTTTTACTGGACAAGGCGTTGCGAAACCAGTCGGCATCATAGCCTCTATCCGCCAGAAGTTCCCTGGCCTGTGGCAGAGAAGCAAGCAAGACAGCGGCCCCCTTGTAATCGCTCACCTGACCGCCGCCCAGATGGAACGCTGTCGGTTGACCGGAGGCATTGCAAACGGCATGGAGTTTTGAATTGAGACCGCCTTTTATGCGTCCGATACATTGGGAAAGGCTCCTTTTTTCAGCAGACTCGCTGCTGTTCTGCGGACCTTGAGGCGGGGGGCGTCAATCATCAGGCGTGCGGCCTGTTCCCTGAGCATCTGAAGTGTGAATGTCGTGCAGGCTCCTTACAATAATATCCTTTTCCTGCGCCATGTATACACGAGAGTCGGAACAGCCGCGAAACCTGCCGTCCGCATTTGCCGCTGTTGGCGAGACTCACGGCAAAATGATGGCGCAGGCCGTGGAAGGGCCGGAACTTGAGCGGCAGGCCCGCCGCCTTGCGGAAGCGGACAACGGCGGAACAATCCTTGCGCATTTCGCCATCCTTGCCGGGGAAAAGATATGGGTTGCCCGGAAAGTTTTCATTCCGCCAGTTCATCTGCCCGCGCAGCAACTCTTCCACCAGGGCGCTTATGCCTATGGAAAGCGTTTTTCTGCCCTTGGGATCGCGCAGACGGAGGACCGAATGCTACGTCCTCATCTCGCAGTTTGAAAATCTCCCCCGCCGCATCCCGGCAAAAAAGGTCGGCAAAAGCATATTGCCTACATCCCGGGCGGCCCATGCGCGGGCGTCTCCAAAATGCTTCTGCTGGAGTCGCCGACAAGAGAGCCTACAGGTCAAAGCCCCACCGGCCAGGCTGGTGGGGCTCTTTTACCGTCTGCGTAAATTTTTCTCGGTACGGGCAATTATGTGGATAAAATTTGAACAACTATAACAGCATGTTAGATAGGGATTCGCTTTGCTCTGTCAGTAAATTCTGTTGGTTGTAAGGCAATCATAAAATTGGCACAGAAGCTGCATTATCCTGAAAATAGTATAATACATTGCCATAAAGTAAAATATCACACCTGGTTATGTGATGCTTGGCAATGAAACAATAATCCGGGTACGCCCGGAATAAGGAGATAGATATGAACAAGACTCTGCTTACTTTCGCGCTGGGGTGCGTTATAGTGACGGCAACGGCAGGTACGGCTCTGGCCGCGGATACCGAAAAGGTGGCCCGGACTCCGGAGGAGCTGCAAGCCGCGCTTGATCCGTGTGGCGATTACACCACATCCAAAATTGTGTATCCGTGGGAACGAGAGCTTCAGAAAGATACGGCCGTACGCGCGGTATTACGGGAACAAGCGACGGGTATCGGCTACGGTGTCGAACCCTTGGGCGGGTGCCTGAACTGGCCCTGGTAGCCCGTTTTTCTTGCGAGGGTTCAGGCCCCCGGCCATGCCGTTTGCTTGTAAAGACGGCGTAGCCGGGGGCTTGGCGCGTTAAAGTGAAAATGTTTTCGCGTCGCGTGTGCCGTTTGCCGCGGAACATACTTCCACGTGAAAAGGCAGCATTTCGGCCATTTCGGCCAGAGCGGCACGCACGTCATCGGATTGATGGGGAGAAAAGAGCAATTTAAGCAGGGCTGCGCGCGGATCGATTACTGTGAACAGGGCGAGATTGTCGCGGGCTTCCAGAAGAAAACGAAAAAGACCCACATCGCGCGGTGCGATGCGGATCAGGAGAACGGCGGATCGGTTGGCGGGAGGATGCGAAACCGGTTTGCGGCGGCCGGTGCGGGCGCCGCCCGGCGCGACGAATACTCCGGACATTACTACTTCATACGATATGTGATGCGCCCGCGGGTCAGGTCGTAGGGCGAAAGCTCCACCTTTACGCGATCACCGGGCAGAATGCGGATGTAAAACTTGCGCATTTTACCGGAAATGTGCGCCAACACCTCGTGTCCGTTTTCCAGTTCCACCCGGAACATGGCGTTGGGGAGGGCTTCCTCCACCACGCCGTCCACTTCTATGGCGTCTTCTTTTGCCATAATACCTCCAAAGCAGCTTGTCTGAATTTCATAAAATCCGGGGATTGTCAATATGGCGGAGCGGGTAGCCGGGCAGTCCGGCATTTGAGCGGGATAGGGGGGCATGGCCGACAGGCGGCCGAATCGGGCGGCATAAACTTCAGGCGGATAGGCGTCGAACGAAGCCAGGTCAGGAGAAACGTCGCTCTCCCCCTGTTTGACATGCGTCGCGCAAAAAGGGGTAAAGAACGGCGACGGTCGGGCCGGATTTTGAAAGGGGGGGGGAAACGCGCCTTCAACGCCGCTTGATCCACACCACCGAACCGTCGTCGAGCACCACTCTGTCCCGGCTGGGATGACGCTTTTCATACGCGGCGTGGGCCAGCAGCAGGACGCCGGCCAACAGCAGAGGGAGGCACAATACCTGGCCCATAGTCACCCAACCGAAAAACAGGTAACCCAGTTGAGGATCGGGCAGGCGGAAAAATTCCACCCCGATGCGGCACAGGGCATAGAGCACGGCGAACAGGCCCGATACCGCGCCCAGAGGACGCGGTTTGCGGGAATATACCCATAATATCGTGAACAGCAACAGTCCTTCCAGTCCGGCCTCGTAAAGCTGGGTGGGGTGGCGGGGCAATTCGCCCGCTCCGGGAAACACCATGCCCCAGTCCACTGTGGTGACCTTGCCCCACAACTCGCCGTTGATGAAATTGCCCAGGCGTCCGAAGAAAAGGCCGGGCGGCACCAGCGGGGCCACGAAGTCGGTGACGTCAAGGAAACGTTTTTTATGCCGCAGGCTCCACCACAGGGCGGCCGACAGCACGCCGACGAGTCCGCCGTGGAAGGACATGCCGCCGTTCCATACCCGGAACACTTCCAGGGGATCGGCCAGGTAGGTGTCGAGATCGTAAAACAAGATATAACCCAGTCGCGCGCCCAGCACCACGCCGAGCATGGCCCAGGTGGCCAGGTCGTCCACCTGGTCGGCGGTCCAGCCCGAGCCCGGCCGCGCGGCTCGGCAGCGGCCCAGCAGCCAAGCCGCCAGAAAGGCCGCTATATACATGACGCCGTACCAGTGCAGGCGCACCGGGCCAAAGGAAACGGCAACGGGATCGATGGCGGGGTAGGGCAACATGGCGGCCTCGGGTAACTTTGGAGGTTATGGCTGCTGTCTATCACGAAGCGGGCGGCATTGCCAGAGCGGAAAACGCCCTTTCCTCAGGCGGACGCATGAAAGACATCCTGTCGGCGACCCGACGTCGAGAGAACGTCTTTCGGTTTTTCGGGCAGGGCAGACGCATCTTCTGCGTCTGCCCCGGCCCGTTCGGAGGAAAGGGCTTTACGGACTCCGCGCCGTGCGCTAAGGGAAGAACAATGCGCCGCGA
Source organism: uncultured Desulfovibrio sp. (assembly GCA_900541395.1). Classification (GTDB taxonomy): domain Bacteria; phylum Desulfobacterota; class Desulfovibrionia; order Desulfovibrionales; family Desulfovibrionaceae; genus Mailhella; species Mailhella merdigallinarum. The sequence continues at coordinate 135,691 of UQJT01000001.1, read as the reverse complement.
ACGGACCCGGCGAGGCCGCGCGGGGTTCGGAACCAGACACGCGCCCTGCCGTAAAGTGCGGTCGCGCGACGTACAACAGCCGGTAAAGGGTGTGACGCATGGCATCTCAACAACGCTTTTTGCCTTTGCCGTTCTTTCTGGCTTTGGCGGGCATCCTGTTTTCTCTGTGGAATGCGCTGGGCGACGCCTCGGCGCTGTGTGTAACGGAAGGATGCTCGCTGTTCAGCACGTATACGCTGGCGGGCGTCTCGCTGTGGTGGGCGGGCGTGGCCGGTTTCGGCCTTTTGCTGCTCCTCGCCATCCCCGGTCTGGCCGCGGCCGGCATGGTATGCGCGGGGTTGGGCCTGGTCCTGGACTGCCTGTTGCTGCTTGTCATGCTTTTCACGGCTCCCTGTTTTAATTGTTTGATTATCGGATTGCTGCTGGCTTTGACCTTCGTCTCCTACCGGGCCGCCGCCCGGCGGGACCAGCGGCGGCGCGCGGACGGTTCCCTGTCGCCCCTTCTGACGGTGTGGATTTTACTGTTCATTGTCGACGTAGGCTGCCTGGCCCGGGAAAGTTTGGACCCCTGGGCGCTGGTCGAACCCTCCGACGGTTCGGAAGCGGCTGTGCGGGTGTATTTTTCGCCTTCGTGCGCGGCCTGCGTCTCATTGGTGCGTTCGTATGACGAGGCCCGTTCCGGCTCGGCCGCATGGTATCCTGTGGCGGAAAATGAACGTGATTTGATGATTATTGCGGACATGAGGCGGCGTATGGCGGAAGACGGCCCGGAAGGCGGGGCATCGCTGGCCGCCGCTTTGGATGCGTCGCTGGCTGCCGCCCCGGTCCGGACGGCCCCTTCCGCCCAGCTCTCTCCCGGCGCTCTGCTGCTGCAATTTCGTCTGTGGCGCAACGCGGCCCGAGTGCTTGACGCCGGTTCCGACCGTTTGCCCTTTGTGGAATTTCACGGGGCGCCCGCCGTCCTGCAAACTCCGCCTCCGGCCGCCGAAACGGCGTCGTCGCCCGCCGTTCCCGATGCCGTGACGTCGCCTTTGCCGTTCCTGAATGTAACCGGCTTTTGCGACGGCGGCGACGCGCCTTGCGATGAGCCCGTTTTTTCCGGGGCATTCGGCTCATCCGCTCCGTCCGGCGCGTCGGATGCCTCAGACGCATCTGACGTATCAAGAGCGCCCATCAGCCTGGACAGCCTGATGCGCGGCGAGCATTCCGAATAGATCGAGTTGCCTCATAGCTTTCGGAGCGCGTGGCGCGCACTCGGGCGGGGGGCGCAATTTTCCCGCGATTTCGCTATGTCTTGGCTTGTGTATTGATAAAAAAACAGCTAAGCTTAGATGTTGCCCGACGCACTCTTATTCAGGCAGGGAGTCTTGATTCCCGCTGGTTTTCGGGTTCAGATCGCAAGCAAAGTCTGTTTATGAACATCACCGAACTGTGCAATGAACGGCGCGCCACGCTCCTTCCCCGCTGGACGGAGCTTTTTTTCGCCGCGTATCCCCTGGATGGCCCGGGCTTTTTGCGCACCCAGACCGATCCCTTCGCCAATCCGGTGGGCCGTATCGTGCGGGAATCGTTGCCCGTGCTGTACGACGCCGCGGCCGGCAACGATGTCGAGCCCGACGCGGTGCACGCCGCCCTGGCCGATCTGATGCGGCTGCGCGCCGTGCAGGATATGCCGCCTGCCAAGGCCGTGGGGCCCGTTTTTCTGCTCAAGACGCTGCTGCGTGAAGCCGTACTGCCCGAATTCGTGCGTCAGGACACCGGGGGCGGGAACACGGTCGCGCGTCTGAACGAATATCTCGCCGTGGAATCGCGCGTGGACAGCCTGGGATTGATGGCCCTCGATCTGTACGCGGGCGATCGTGAAAAGGTCTTCAACCTGCGGGTGGAAGAAATAAAGCGGAGCCAGTCGCAAGTCGTGCGCTGGGCCACGCTGCGGCAGGGCGCGGCCGACGGGGCCGGGTCGCCGGACCGCTGATCGGCCGTCCGCCGCCAAGTGGGGAACACGGCCCGGCGCCGGTTCCGAAACTGCAAATTCGAGGGGTAGAGGAATGACCATTGCATTGGTGGCGTCCCTGATCATCCTGGCCATAGGATGGGTGGGGTCCGCGCTGGGCCTGCAGTATCTGCTGGGGGTGGTGCTTCCCCTGGCGGCGGCCGTCGTGTTCGTCGTCGGCTTCATCTGGAGAGTGGTGTACTGGGCCAAGTCGCCCGTGCCCTTCGCCATCCCCACCGTGGGCGGCCAGCAGAAATCGCTGGACTGGATCAAGCCTTCGCGCCTGGACGCGCCCTGGACCAGGGCCGCCGTCATCGGCCGTATGGCCCTGGAGGTGCTGACCTTCCGTTCGCTCTTCCGCAACACGAACGCCGAACGCACGACCATCGACGGCGTGCCCCGCATCACCTATTACTCCTCCAAATGGATATGGGTGTTCGCCCTGCTGTTCCACTACAGCATGCTTGTCATCGTGTTGCGCCACGCCCGCCTGTTTCTGGAACCCGTCCCCCTGTGGGTGACGGTTGTGGAGTTTGTGGACGGCGTAATGCAGATAGGCGCGCCCCGCTTTTACATGACCGACGCCTTTATTCTGCTGGCTTTGGTTCTGCTCTTCGCGCGGCGACTGTACTCTCAAAAGGTGCGCTATATTTCGTTGCCCGCCGACTGGTTCGCGCTGTTTTTGCTTATCGGCATCGCCGGTTCGGGCGTCTGTATGCGCTATATCGACAAGATCGACATCGCGCAGGCCAAGGTGTTCATCATGGGCCTGGCCACCCTGCATCCCGTTTCGCCCGCGGGGCTGGGGAACATCTTTTTCATCCACGTCACGTTCGTGAGCGCGCTGCTCATCTACTTCCCCTTCTCCAAGCTCATGCACATGGGCGGCGTTTTCCTGTCGCCCACGCGCAACATGAAGGTCGACACGCGCCAGGAACGCCACGTGAACCCCTGGAACCCGCCCAAGAAGTATCATACCTACGCCGAGTACGAGGACGATTTCCGCGACGCTATGGCGGAAGCCGGTCTGCCGCTGGAAAAGCAGCCCGAACCCAAAGCCGACGCGTAAGTCGTTTCGCAAGGAGTTATGGTCATGGCCAAAATGCCTACGCCCGATGAACTGCTGGCGGCCACGCCGGCTTTCCCCGCCCGGAACTGGATGGACACCAAGCCGGATTTCCGGGCCGGAACCTTCTGCTACCCCGCCAAGCCCGAGACGATGGCCGGTATGGGGTTTGCCAACGCTCACGCCTGGGCTCCCGAAGAGGAGGACTGGCACCTGCCCGAAAACTGGGAACAGATTCTGTACGACGGCCTGAAAAGCCGTCTGGAAAAGCATCGTTCCCTCAAGGTATTCCTCGACGTGTGCGTGCGCTGCGGCGCCTGCGCCGACAAGTGTCACTTTTTCCTGGGCACCAACGATCCCAAGAACATGCCCGTGTTGCGCGCCGAACTTCTGCGTTCGGTCTACCGGCAGGACTTCACCCTGGCCGGCAAGCTGCTCGGCAAATATGCCGGGGCCCGCAAGCTGGACAAGGCCGTGGTCAAGGAGTGGTTCAGCTACTTCTATCAGTGTTCCGAGTGCCGCCGTTGCTCGTTGTACTGTCCCTACGGCATCGATACCGCCGAACTGACGGTCATCGTGCGCGAAATGCTGCTTGATCTGGGGCTTGGCACCAACTGGATCATGGACCCGGTGTCCAACTGCAACCGCACCGGCAACCATCTCGGCATCCAGCCCCACGCCATGAAGGAAATCGTCGAGTTTCTGTGCGACGATATCGAAACCATCACCGGCATCCGCATCGATCCGCCTTTCAACGAAAAAGGTCACGAAATCCTGTTCGTCACCCCCTCGGGCGACTACTTCGCGGACCCCGGCATTTACACTTTCATGGGTTACCTCATGCTCTTCCACGAGCTGGGGCTGGACTACACCCTGTCCACCTACGCTTCCGAAGGCGGCAACTTCGGCTCCTTCGTGTCCTTCGACATCGCCAAGAAGCTCAACGCCAAAATGTATGCTGAGGCCGAACGCCTGGGCGTCAAGTGGATTCTGGGAGGCGAGTGCGGCCATATGTGGCGCGTGGTGAACCAGTATATGGCCACCTACAACGGCCCCACCCCGGCCAACATGGAACAGCCCGTGTCGCCCATCACCGGCACGGTGTTCAAGAATGCGGCGGCCACCAAAATGGTGCACATCGCCGAGTTCACGGCCGACCTCATCCATCACAACAAGCTCAACCTCAAGCCCGAGCGCAACAATCACATCATCACCACCTGGCACGACTCGTGCAATCCCGCCCGGGCCATGGGCCTGCTGGAAGAACCGCGCGCCGTGCTCAAAGCCGTGTGCAACAATTTTGTGGAAATGCCCGTCCATACCATCCGTGAGGAAACGTTCTGCTGCGGTTCCGGATCGGGCCTGAATACCGAGGAAATCATGGACCTGCGCATGCGGGGCGGTCTGCCCCGGGCCAACGCTCTGCGCTACGTGCACGACAAGCATGGGGTCAACTGGATGGGGTGCGTGTGCGCCCTGGATCGCGCGGCCCTGCCTCCGCTGGTGGACTACTGGGTGCCCGGCGTCACCGTGAGCGGCCTGCACGAACTGGTGGCCAACGCGCTGGTCATGAAGGGCGAAATCCCCCGCACTTTGGACATGCGGCAGGAGGATTTGCCCTTCCCCGACGAGGAGCCTGAAGACGCCGCGGCGTCTGCGGAGACTGTGGAGGAGGACGCCTAAATGTATAACGCCAAATACATCATCCCCGGCCTGGTGGTCTTCGTGGGGATATTCACCCTGCCTATCTGGCTCAATTTGTTTTCGCCCAAGTACGTCTATCCCGAAGTGGCGCTGCCGCAGGGGCAGGTAACGCTGTACGGCGGCTCCGAGCCCGTCACCGTGGACGCCGGAGCGGGTTGCGTCGAACCGCGCGAGTGGATGCGGGCCAACCATATGAGCCTGCTCCTCGACTGGCGCGACGAGGCCCTGCGCGACGAAAAGCGCGTCTACGTCGCCAGCGACGGCAAAGAGTGGAACACCAGCCTGCAAAATACCTGCATGGGCTGCCACGCCAACAAGGCCGACTTCTGCGACAAATGCCACGATCAAAACAGCGTGAATCCGTACTGCTGGGATTGCCACGTCATACCCCAGGGGAACAATCATGAATTCGAGTAGACGTTACTTTCTGAAAGTCGCGGGGCTGTCCACCTTCGCCCTGGCGGCCGCCTCGGGCGCCTCGGTCGCCGCCCAGGCCGTGCTGACTCCGGCCCCGGCGGGCGAGGGCGCGTACACCACCGCCAAGGACGCCCTGCACGCCAAGCGCTGGGCCATGGTCATCGACACCCGCCGTTTCACCTCGCCCGAGTCCATGCGGCCTATTATCGAAGCCTGCAACGCCGCCCACAACGTGCCCACCATTCCCGGCCCCCAGGAAGTCAAGTGGATCTGGGACGACACCTTCCACCACGCCTTCGCCTCCGACCCCAATCCGGTGTTGCCCAAGGACGTGGAAGAGCGTCGCTACTTCCTGCTGTGCAACCAGTGCACCAATCCCCCCTGCGTGCGGGTATGCCCGGTCAAGGCCACCTACACCACGCCCCAGGGGTTGGTGGCCCAGGACTATCACCGCTGCATAGGCTGCCGCTTCTGCATGGCCGCCTGTCCCTACGGGTCGCGCAGCTTCAACTTCCAGGACCCGCGTCCCTTCTTGACCGGCCTTAATCCCGAGTATCCCACCCGCATGCGCGGGGTGGTGGAAAAGTGTACCTTCTGCGCCGAACGCCTGGAAAAAGGTCTGTTGCCCGCCTGCGTCGAAGCGTCGGACGGGGCCATCCTGTTCGGAGACCTTATGGACCCGGAATCGACGGTGCGCAAGGCGCTGGCCGAAAACTTCAGCATACGCCGCAAGCCCGACCTGGGCACCGATCCTGGCGTTTACTACATCATCTAGAGCATTTCAGACTGGAAATGCTCTGGCGGCCGCTTATGCGGCCGCCCGCCGCGCAGGCGCAGGCGCAATTCATTTACGCCGTCAAGCGCCGGAGCGAGCGTCTCACCATCAAATGCTCTAGAGGAGACTGCCATGCTCGAACGAGTGCTCAAAGGGTCGCCCAAGTACTACGCGTGGCTCTGCTTTTTGTTGGCCGTCATCGGCTACGCGTTTGTCGTCTATGTCTTTCAGTTGATCTACGGTCTGAAGCTGACCGGTCTGTCCCGCAACGTGTCGTGGGGATTTTACATCGCTCAGTTCACATATCTGGTGGGGGTGGCCGCCGGCGCCGTCATGCTGGTATTGCCCGCCTATTTCCACCACTACAAGCCTTTCAAGCGCGTGATCATCTTCGGCGAATTCCTCGCCATCGGCGCGGTGGTCATGTGCATGTTGTTCATCGTGGTGGACATGGGGCAGCCGCAGCGTGTGATGAACATGTTTCTGCACCCCACGCCCAATTCGGTCATGTTCTGGGATGCCACCGTGCTTTTGGGCTATTTGATCCTCAACGCCGTCATCGGCTGGACCACTCTGGAAGCCGAACGCTACGACGTGCAGCCGCCCAAGTGGATTAAGTACCTGGTATACGTGTCCATCTTTTGGGCGTTTTCCATTCATACCGTCACCGGTTTCCTGTACGCCGGGTTGCCCGGTCGCCACTATTGGCTCACCGCCATCATGGCCGCCCGCTTCCTGGCCTCGGCCTTCTGTTCCGGACCGGCCCTGCTGCTTCTGCTTTTGTTCATGCTCAAGCGCCTGACCGGTTTCGATCCCGGCAAGGCCGTGGTACGTCCGCTGTCGCTGATCATTACCTACGCTATGGGCATCAACATCTTCTTCTACTGCCTGGAAGTGTTCACCGCCTTCTACAGCGGCATTCCCGGCCATCAACATCCCCTTATCTTCCTGTTCACCGGGCACGAGGGGCTGAACGTGTGGGTGACGGGTTGGATGTGGACGGCCGTGGTTTTTGCTTTTCTGTCCATGGCGTTGTTGCTGACCCCGCGCTTCCGCAAGAACGACAAAATCCTGCCCTGGGCTCTGCTCATGCTCTTTATCGCCTCCTGGATCGACAAGAGCTTGGGGCTGCTCATCGGCGGCTTCATGCCTACTCCTTACGAAACTTACGAGGTGTACACTCCCTCCTTCTGGGAAGTGTCCATCGGCCTCGGCATCTTCGCTTTGGGCGCGCTTATCGTGTCTCTGCTGTGGAAGATTGCCCTCGACGTCAAAAAGGAAGCGGGCGAGGCATTTGAACTGCCCGCCGACGAGGCGACCAAAGTATAAGATAGATGAGGAGGAAAACTGCGGAACACAGTTTTCCTCCTCAAACTGACGACAAACCTCGCCTTGCGGGGGTTGCGCCGTCAAGCCGCAAAGCGGTTTGACGGCAAGGCGCGAAAATCAGTCGATTACGGCGCGGCGCCTTCAGCCGTCGGCGCAAAGCGCCTTCGTGAGCCTTCAGAAAGGCTCCATCGAATACTGAGGTCGAGGCTTTTTCAGACCTTTCATCGGCGGGATGTCCCCGGGGCGTCCCGCTGATGGTCGTTTAATTTCTTTATTCCGGCTGTCATGGTTCATAAGGCGTTCCCGTCCTCCGTCCGGGAGGCGCGGCGTTTTGGGGTAAGTCAGCGCGGGAGCCGATGTTCCCGACGCCACTCGTAGGGGGCTTCGGGGCGCTTGTCCCGCCACAGACCCGCGTGTTCAGCGCGGGCCCGCTGCTCCTTGGTCTTCCAGTCTTTGCAGAACGGCGCCCGACAAAAGCGCCCGTAATACCAGGCCATGCCCTGCTCAAGCTGGCGCTCATTGACGCTCGTCTCGTCTCCGGCCGCAAATACCACGGCCACCACACGACCGTACCGGTCGTTTTCCACAGGGCTTACAGTCAGAATTTTTCCTTCCGTCATGGCGAGGAGGCTGCGGCGCGATGCCTGGCCATAGGGTTGGCCGTTTTCCGGAGCGTCCACGCCGTACAGACGCAGTTCCACGGTTTGGCCTGTATCGGCGCGTTGCGCGGTGAAGCTGTCGCCGTCGGCGGCGCGCACCAGATGCGCCCGCCACGGGGAAGAGGAAGGAGAGGGGGAAGAGAGGGAACCGGCGGAGGAGCCCTTCGGCAGGTCGGAGGGGGTGAACAGCCACGACAGAATGATCGACAGAGCCGCCGTCAGAGCCAGGGCGAAACGGGTAAAGCGCGTCACGGCAGTTCCGTGAACAAGCTTTCCAGAGCGGCGGCAATGCCGTCCACATTCAGCCCCAGTTCGGCGCGCAAGCCGCGCGCCTCGCCGTGGGGCACGAAGCGGTCGGGCAGCCCCAGACGTCGCACTTTGAGCGCGCCCGACAGATCGTGGTCGGCCAGCAGTTCGAGCACGGCCGAGGAAAATCCGCCCAACAGGCTGTTTTCTTCCACCAGCAGCAAGGCCTCGTGAGTTTTGGCCAGGGTCAACAATTGCGCCTCGGGCAGCGGCTTGATCCAGCGGGGATCGAACACGCTGGCCCGGCGGCCGCTTTTGGCCGCCACACGCTGGGCGGCCTCCACGGCGGGCAGGGCCCGTTGACCGGCGGCTACCACACACACCCGGCCCTCGCCCTCAAGGAGCATTTCACCCGAGCCGGGGGGGAGAAAGCGGAATTGCCGGGGGGGCACGCACACTTCTTCGGCCGCAAAAGGAGAGGCGGGCAGACGGCTGCGGCCGCGCGGATAACGCAGGGCCGTGGGGCCGTCGAGCTTCAGCGCGGTATATAAAGCGTGGGCCAGTTCGCCTTCATCACGGGGGGCGGCCAGGGACAAATTGGGCACCACGCGCAACCACGACAAATCGAAGGCTCCGTGGTGGGTGGGGCCGTCCTCCCCCACCAGTCCGGCCCGATCCAGACACAGAACCACGGGCAGCTTTTGCAGGCATACGTCGTGGATGATTTGGTCGTAGGCCCGTTGCATGAAGGTGGAATAAACGGCCACGACGGGGCGCAAACCCCGGCTGGCCAAGCCGGCGGCAAAGGTGACGGCGTGCTCCTCACAGATGCCCACGTCTATAAACCGCTCCGGGAAGCGTTCGCGAAAGTCGCTGAGACCGGTGCCTTCGGGCATGGCCGCGGTGATCGCCACGATGCGCGGATCGCTTTCGGCCAGTTTGCACAACGCTCCGCCGAAGGCGCAACTATAGCCCGGCCCCTGGGGTTCATCGCTGGGCGGGGACAGCGGGCGGCCCGTATCGGGCGAAAATCCCGACACCCCGTGGAAGCGTTCGGGGTCGGCTTCGGCCGGCGCATAGCCCCGACCCTTTCGAGTGCGTACGTGCAGCAGCACGGGGGCCTCGAGTCCCTTGGCCGTTTCCAGGTGACGGACAAGCTGGCCGATATCGTGTCCGTCGATGGGGCCTATGTAGTTGAAATGAAAGGCTTCAAATAAGGTGCCGGGCGTAAAGAAACTTTTAAAGCTCAATTCGCCCTGCTGAGCCATATCCAGCAGTTGGGGGCCGATACGGGGAACGGACAGCAGCAAGCCGGCCATGCGCTGCTTGGCCTGCCGCGCCCGTTTGGTGAGCAGGTTGCGGCTGAGAAACAGGGATAACGCGGCGGGCGGCCCGTCACTTTTGGTCACCGATCGCAAACCGAGGGGGTTTTCGTGCAGAAACTGGGACAGTGCTCCCACGCTGGGCGCGATGGACATGCTGTTGTCGTTGAGGATGACAATGAGCCGCTTGCCCATGCCTCCGGCCTGGTTCAGAGCCTCGAAGGCCATGCCTCCGGTCAGGGCGCCGTCTCCGATGACGGCCGTCACGTGCTCGTCGCCGCCCTGGAGATCGCGAGCCACAGCCATGCCCAGGGCCGCCGACAGCGAGGTGGAGGCATGCCCTACGCCGAACGCGTCGCAAGGGCTTTCGCTCCGGTGCGGAAAGCCGGACAAGCCTCCCCGGCGGCGCAGCGTGTCGAAGCGGTCGGCCCGTCCGGTGAGCAGCTTCCAGGGATAAGCCTGGTGCCCCACGTCCCACACTACGGCGTCGCGGCGAGGATCAAAGACCGCAAGCAGGGCTATGGTCAATTCCACCACGCCCAGCGACGGAGCCAGATGTCCGCCGTTTTGCGACACTACCCTGAGAATGACGTCGCGTACCTCCTGGGCCAGAATCGCCCGTTGCGGCGGCGTCAGCCCCGGGATGTCGTCGGGCAGACACAGGGAAGCCAGCAGGGGAGGGAGTTCAAACGGCATGGGCTTGAGGGGGTGAAATGTTGTTTTGGGAAGGGCAGCGGGGTAAGGGCAATCCCTGCTCCGGAGACGCGTGAAACCGGGGCCGGAACAGCGTGCCGCGGTTGGGCGTTTGCTTTTTCCGGCAAAATTTCAAAACGTGCGAGACACCAGATAACGGGCGCTCAGACGCAGAAAGTCGGCCTCGGGTCCGGAAAAGAACGTCGGGTCCACGGTCGCTTCGGCCGCCCGGCAGTGTTTTTCGGCCAGGGCGCGGGCGGCATCCAGGCCCAACAGGGCGGGCCAGGTGGCTTTGGCGGCTTTGGCGTCGTGGCGCACCTCCTTGCCCACTTCCGTCTCATCGCCGACAACGTCAAGTATATCATCCGTTATTTGAAAGGCAATGCCCAATTCCTCGCCGAAACGGCGCAGCGCCGCGCGCCGGGCCGGATCGGCTCCGGCCAGCGTCGCCCCGCATTCGCAGGCGGCGGCGATAAGCGCGCCTGTCTTTTTGGCGTTGAGCTCCACCAGTTCGGCGCGGGACAGCGTCCGGCCCTCGGCGGCCAGGTCCAGAACTTGTCCGCCGACCATGCCCGCGGCTCCGGCGGCACGGGCTGCCAGGGCCACAGCCGCCAGCACCCGATCCGGGGGCAGCGGAACGGTGGCCATGCGGCCGAAAGCGTCGGTCAGCAGGGCGTCGCCGGCCAAGATGGCCGTGGCTTCGCCCCAGACTTTGTGGCAGGTGGGACGGCCCCGGCGCAGATCGTCGTCGTCCATAGCGGGCAGATCGTCGTGGATCAGCGAATAGGTGTGGATCATCTCCAGCCCGACGGCGAAGGGCAATACGGCCGCGTCAAGGGCAGCTCCGCCGTCCGGTTCGCACACTCGGGCACAGGCCAGACACAGGACGGGGCGCAGCCGCTTGCCTCCGGCCAACAGGCTGTAGCGGGCGGCCTCGACCAGGCGGGACGGCTCGTCGCCCCCGGCGTACACCCGTGCCAATTCATCTTCAACCAGGGCGGCCCGTTCACGCAGCAGTTTTTTCCAGTCCGGCCGGGCGGTCCGCATCGGGTCAGAACTCATGGCCGTCTCCATCCTCGTCGCCCGCGCCGTCCGTGTCGCCGGAGGCCCGGTCGTCTTCCGCCGGATCGACGGCGAAGGGCGCGCAGGCTCCGTTCTGATAAATTTCAATGTCGTGCCGTGCCTTGGCAAGCTGTTCGCGGCAGGCCCTGGTGTGGGCCAGCCCTTCTTTATACAGGGCGACGCTTTCCTCCAGCGGGCTTTCGCCGGATTCCAGCGCGGCCACAATGGCCTGGAGACGGGCGAGTCGTTGCTCGAAGCTGAGTTCTTTGGGTTTTCTTGTCATGATTTGGTTCCCGCCGGGCCGGGCGCGGCGGCCTTGTTCTGCGGCGCGGGCCGCGCGATTTTATCCTCGGGAGTGGGGCCGCCTACTACCCGAAGCGGTTCCGTATACAGGGGCATGGCGTCCACGGCCACGCCCTGCACCATCAGGCCGAGATGCAGGTGGGGACCTGTCACCCGCCCTGTGGCGCCCACTTTGCCCACGATCTGTCCCCGTTCTACCCTGTCTCCCACTTTGACGTCAAAGGCCGACAGGTGGGCGTACATGCTTATCACGCCCTGACCGTGATCCACCATGACCACGTTGCCGGAATAATACTGGGGTTCGGCCAGGACCACGGTGCCCGCGGCCACCGCGTGGGCCGGGGTGCCGGTGGGGCCGCGCATGTCCGTGCCTTTGTGCGGGGCCCGGGGTTGACCGTTGAATACCCGGCGTCCGCCGAAGGGGCCGCTGATGCTGCCTTTGACCGGGCGATACAGGGGCAGCGTCCATTCCGCCTCGGGCCGCATCGAAGCCAGAACCCTGGCGTTGTGTTCGCCGTCGCGTTTGATCCGGGCCTGAACCTCGGCGGGCGGAGTGACATATTGGGGGGCCACGGTGAGCCGGTCCTCATGCCAGGGCACGGACAGGGCCTCTACCTTGACCGTGCGCGCGCCTTCGCTGTCCTTGAGTGTCAGATTGAGCGAACCTTTGGCGTCGATGGGCACGGCCAGCATGACCCGGCCTTCCCAGCCGTCCGCGTGCTCGGTCACGGCCAGAGGAATGGTTTTGTCCCGCCAGACGACGGAAGCCGTGAAGGGTTGCGTGTCCGTGGCACGGACCACGAAGGCCCGGCCCTGGCTGACCTCGGCGGGGGCATCCCAGCGGGGCGCGGCCCAGGCGGCGCTCTGGACGGCCGCGAGGGCCAGAGTCAGAGCGACCGCCCGACGCAGAACACGGCCCGGACGGGCGCAAAGAAAAGAGAAAACAGGGGACATGGCGACTCCTTGGCGCGGCGCGCCGGATGGGTTCTACGAGGGATTGGGAGAGGGCGCGGGGGTGACGCCGGTGACGCGGGCGGCGATGGAGCCGTTCCGCACTTCTAGGCTGACGTTTTCGTCGACGGCCACGTCGTCCACCGAGCGCACCAGACGACCGTCCCGGCCGTGTACCAGGGCGTAGCCCCGTTCCAGGGGAGCGGCGGGGTCCAGTCCGGCCAGGCGCAGGGCCAGCCGCTCCAGACTATGCTCGGCGCGGTCCAGCCGCAGGGCCGCCAGGGGCAGCAGCCGGTCCCGTCCGCGTTCGGCTTCGCGCCCGGCGCGGTCCAGCCGCGCGCGCCCGGCGGAGTCGAGGCGCGGAACAAGTTCATCCAAGGCGCGGCGGCGTTGTTCCAATCCGTTTGGTCCGCCGTGGCGCATCAGGGCGGCCAGGCCCGCGCTCAGGTCGGCTTCCCGCTCGCGCAGAAGGCGCTGCAAAGCCGGGGTCAGGCGTCCGACCGCGTCGGCCAGCCGCTCGGTCTGACGGTTCAGGCGCGCTGTGGGAGAGAGCAGGGTCAGGGTGCGTTCCAGACCGTCCAGAGCGCGCAGGCCGTACCCCAGACGACGCGCGGCGGCCTGGAGGAGGGCCGTTTCGGCATCGTCCACCCGTTGCGCGTAGGTTCGACGTTCGGGCCACAATAATTGGGCCGTGTGGCTGGGGGTGGCGGCCGCCTTGTCGGCCACGAAGTCGGCGATGCTGTGATCGATCTCGTGCCCTACGCCGGTCAGCACGGGTAAACGCGAGGCGAATACGGCCCGGGCCACCCGTTCGTCATTGAAGGCCCACAAATCCTGAATGGAGCCGCCGCCCCGGATGAGCACCGCCACCTCGGCCCAGCCCTGGCGGTTGGCTTCTTCCAAAGCGGCCACGATGCGCGGAGGGGCGTCGTCGCCCTGCACCGGCGTGGGATAGATGCGAATACCGGCTCCTAATCCTCTGTCGGCGGCAATGCGGATGAAGTCGCGCACGGCCGCGCCGGTGGGGGCGGTGATCAGGGCCACGCGGCGGGGGCTGTCCGGAATGGGACGCTTGCGCGACTGGTCGAAAAAGCCCTGGGCGGCCAGCGAACGCTTGAGTTCCTCAAAGGCCAGATACCAGCGCCCCCGGCCGGTTTCCTGGGCCAGGTCCACGAGCATCTGGTAGGCTCCGCGCGGCCCGTAGACCGACAAGCGCCCCGCGCACACGATTTCCTGCCCGTTTTCCAGGCTGTGGGCCAGGCTGGGCTTGGGACCGCCTTCCCATACCTCGCCGGTGAGCGGGTCGAAGCGCTCGTGAGTTTTCTGACGGCCCGCGAACCACACGCATCCCAGCAGGGCGTCGCCCTCTTTAAGGGAAAAGTACACGTGACCCGACGAGGGGCGGGAGAGGTTGGTCACCTCGCCCCGTACCCAGGCGTAGGGAAAACGCTGCTCCACTACCTGACGCAGACGTTCCGTAAGCTCGCGTACCGAAAGAATATTGTCCATGTCGGTTCAGTTCCGGGGCTTGAACACGAATTCCCGCTGGAGCAGGAAGGAAACGAAAAACAGGGCCGTTTCCACCAGGGCTTTGGCTGCCAGCACCGGCACCGGCGTGTGGTGGGTCAGCAGAAAGATGCCGCCGTAGGCCAGGAAGGCGATGAATACGAACACCAGCGCATAGCGGAGCAAAAAGGGCCAGCGTCTGCCCCGCGCGAAAAACACGTAGCGCGCGGACATGACGAATTGGAACACGGCGGCCGTGATGCGGGCCAGGGGCAGGGCCAGCCACAGAGGAAAGAAAACGATGAGCGCGGCAAACAGCGCGTAGTCCAGCAGGGCCGTCAGCAGAGACACAGAGGAAAAGCGCAGCAGCATGAAGTAAATCCGCATGGAGTCCCACAGCGGATTGAAATGCGAGGTGGGGTTGCCTTCCTCGTACACAGTGCGGATCGGCACCTCGCGCAGGGGGACATTGTGCCGTTTGGCCGTCAGCAGCATGTCCGTTTCGTATTCGTAACGCATGGCTTTCAGGCGCAGAAGAACGGGCAGCATGGACAGGGGCACGCCGCGCAGGCCGGTCTGTGTATCGCTGACCGCCAGACCGGTGAACAGGCGCATGGCGAGGCAGGTGGCCCGGTTGCCCCAGCGGCTGCGCCAGGGGATGTCCCGGTTGCGCCGGTGGAACGAGCGGCAGCCCAGCACCAGGCGATTCGGCTCGGCGTCCAGGGCCCGGCCCACGGCTTCCACGTCTTCGGGCAGATGTTGGCCGTCGGCGTCCAGGGTGACCACGCCGATGCTGTCCGGCCAGTGGAGCAGGGCGTGGTTGAACCCTGTTTTGAGGGCCTGACCCTTGCCCAGGTTGACGGCATGATGCAGAACTTCCACCCCCATCTCTTCCAGACGGCGGAACAGAGGGGCGTATGCCTCGCCGCCGCCGTCGTCCACGCAAATGACCGCTTCGAAGACCTCGCTCGCCATCAGGGCGGCCGCGATGTCGACCAAAACAGGCGCGGGTTTGTAGGCGGGGATGAGCGCGACGGGACGGGACGGAGTCATGGGCGTATGGTCCGAGGCGGGGATGGAACGGGTGGGGAATCCATGCCGGGCGATCCGGCGGTGAAAAACGTCGGCTGCCGGGCCGCCGCGGGCGGCCCGGCAGCCGGAACGGGTCAGCGTTTCCAGCTTTGCAATACGTCTTGATACCAGGCGGCGAAGGCTTCGCGGAAGCCCTCGGCGGGCAGGACGCTTTTGACTCCGGTACGCCGATTTTTGACTTCCACCTCGCCCCGGGCCAGGCTTTTGCCGCCCACCACCACCTGGGCGGGCAGGCCGATGAGGTCGGCGTCCTTGAATTTGACGCCGGGCCGTTCGTCGCGGTCGTCGTACAGGGTTTCCAGCCCCAGGGCCGCCAGATCGGCGTCCAGGGCGTCGGCCTTGGCGGCCACCTCGGCGTTTTTGGGGTCCAGGCCGATCAGGTGAACGTCGAAGGGCGCCAGGGGCGGCGGGAACATAATGCCGCCCTCGTCGAAGTTCTGTTCGATACAGGCCGCCACCACGCGGGACACGCCGATGCCGTAGCACCCCATGATCATGGGCCGTTCTTTGCCGTTTTCATCCAGGAACACGGCGCGCATGGATTCACTGTACTTGGTGCCCAGTTTGAAAATGTGCCCCACTTCGATGCCGCGCTTGAGCTCCACCGGCCTGCCGCAGCGCGGGCAGGGGTCGCCGGCCACGGCGTTGCGCAGATCGACCCATTCCAGGGGCAGGGTCACGTCGCGGAGCAGGCTCAAGTGGCGCACATGGGCGTCGGCCTTGTTGGCCCCGGCTATCCAGTCGTTTCCGCTTTTCAGTTCGTTGTCCGCGTAGATGCGGTCCACGCCTTTCAGCCCGGCCGGACCGGCGAAGCCCGCCGGGGCGCCCGACCATTCCCGAACCTGCTCGGGCGAGGCGAAGGCCAGACGATCCGCGCCCAGCAACTTGCCGAGCTTGATTTCATTCAGTTCGCGGTCGCCGCGCAGCAGTACCGCCACGGGTTTGCCGTCGGCCACCAGCAGCAGAGTTTTGATCAGGGCCGAGGGCTCGACCCGGAGGAAGGCGCACACGTCTTCGATGCTGTGCTGAGCCGGGGTGGACACTTCTTCCAGGGGGGGGCAGGGCGTGGCGTCCTGTTCGAAAGCGGTGACGATGGGCGCGCGCTCCACATTGGCCGCCCAGTCGCACTCGGGCCAGCCGGTGCAGGAGGCGATGGTGTCTTCGCCGGTTTCGGCCAGGACCATGAATTCGTGCGAGAAATTGCCGCCTATGGCCCCGGTGTCGGCTTCCACCTGGCGGAAGCCCAGAGTCATGCCGGAGAAGATGCGGTGGTAGGCGTCCCGCATGGCCAGGTAGCTCCGGTCCGCGCCCGCGTCGTCGGCGTCGAAGGAATAGGCGTCCTTCATCATAAATTCGCGCCCGCGCATAAGACCGAAGCGGGGCCGCAACTCATCGCGGAATTTGGTCTGAATCTGGTACAGATTGAGCGGAAGCTGGCGGTACGAGCGCACTTCGCCCCGCAGCAGATCGGTGACCACTTCCTCGTGGGTGGGCCCCAGGCAATAGTCGCGCTCGTTGCGGTCTTTGAAGCGCAATAACTGGTCCCCGAATTTTTCCCATCGGCCGGTTTCGATCCACAGGTCGGCGGGAATGACCATGGGCATCAACACTTCGCAGGCCCCGGCCGCGTTCATTTCGCGGCGCACGATGGCCTTGGCCTTTTCGAGCGCGCGCAAGCCCAGCGGCAACCATGTATATATGCCCGAGGTCAGTTTGCGGATCATGCCCGCCCGCACCAGCAGCTTGTGGCTGACCACTTCGGCGTCGGCGGGGGCTTCCTTGAGGGTGGGGATGTAATAGCGGCTCCAGCGCATGAGGGTCCTCTAGTGTTGATGATGTTGCAGCAGCGTGTCCAGTTCGTCCAGAAAGGCGGTCAGCAGGGCGTCCTGCCCGCGCACGGTGCGCACGACCTCGCCCTTGCGGAAGATGACGCCTTTGTCGCGGCCTCCGGCCAGGCCCAGATCGGCTTCGCGCGCCTCGCCGGGGCCGTTGACCACGCAACCCATGACCGCGATTTTGAGGTCGGCCGTACAGTCTTGCAGATGGGCTTCCACCCTTTCGGCCAGGCCGATGAGGTCGATTTCGGTACGGCCGCAGGTGGGGCAGGACACGATTTCCGGCCCCCGGCGGCGCAGTCCGGCGGCGCGCAGTATTTCCCAGGCCACGGCCACTTCGCGTACGGGATCGGCGGTCAGCGAAACGCGAAGTGTATCGCCTATGCCTTCAAAAAGCAAAACCCCGAGACCTACGGCCGATTTGACCGTGCCGCGCGTCAGGGTGCCCGCCTCGGTGACGCCGATGTGCAGGGGATAGTCCGCGCGGGCGGCCATCAGGCGGCAGGCTTCCACCGTGCCGGGCACGGACGAGGATTTGAGCGATACCTTGATGTCGGCGAAACCGCGTTTTTCCAGCAGGCGCACGTGGCGCAGCGCGCTTTCGACCAGGGCCTCGGGCGTGGGACCGCCGAAGCGGTCCAGCAGATCTTTTTCCACCGAACCGCTGTTGACTCCTATCCGGATGACGGCGTGACGGGCCTTGGCCGCGTCCACCACGGCGTCCAACCGGGCTTCGCCTCCCTCGCCGGTAACCCGGATGTTGCCGGGGTTGATGCGCAGGCCGGGCACGCCCGCTTCCAGCGCGGCCAAGGCCAGACGGTGATCGAAGTGGATGTCGGCCACCAGGGGCAGGGGCGAGCGGGCCACCAGAGGTTTCAGGGCGCGGGCCGCCGCCTCGTCGGGCACGGCCACCCGGACGATCTCGCATCCGGCCCGAGCCAGACGCTCGATCTGGGCCAGCGTGGCCTCGGGGTCGCGGGTATCGGTGTTGGTCATGCTCTGGACCGCCACCGGATGGCCGCCGCCTATGGTCACGGGGCCCAGATGCAAAACGCGCGTGCGCGCTCGGTGGGGCGCGGCGGCCGGAGAAGGGGACGCCGACGGGCAGGAGTGGGAAGGCGTTTCGGCAGGGGACATGGCGGCAGCTCCGTATGGAATCGGGAGAAGGTCAGGAAAGGGGCGATTCGTCGACCGCCTCGGCCCGGGCGGCAAAGCGCGCGGCGTTTTCGGCCTTCAGGCGGCGCATGGAACGCAGGGCATCCCAAGTATAGAGGGCCAGGGCGCTCCAGATGAGCGGAAAGGTGACCATGTCGCCGGGCTTGATCGCTTCGCCCATGACGGTCACGGCCAGCAGAAAATTGATGCTGGGGCTCAGATACTGGACGATGCCCACCGTGGCCAGGGTGACGTGGCGGGCGGCGTAGCTGAACAGCAAAAGGGGCAGGGCGGTGAACAGACAGGTGCCCATAAGCAGCAGGGGACGGGCCGTTCCGTGTCCGGCCAGGCCGCCCATTTCGCCGGGATGGGCGAAGATCAGCCACAACAGGGCAAAGGGCAGAAGCACGGCCGTTTCCACAAACAGGCCGGGGGCGGCCTCCACGCGCACGGTTTTTTGCAGGTATCCGTACACGGCGAAGGTCAGGGCCAGGACAAAGGCTATCCACGGCACATGGCCGTAGGCCACAACGCCCCACAAAACTCCCGCCAGGGCCAGCAGGATGGCCGCGGCCTGGGGCCGGGACAGGCGTTCGCCCAGCAGCACGCGGCCCATGAGCACGTTGAGCAGGGGGGTGATGAAATAGCCCAGGCTGGTTTCCACCACGTTGCCCCGGTTGACGGCCCACAGAAAGGTGCCCCAGTTGACGCTGAGGATACAGGCGCAACAGGCCAGGGTGAACAGGGAACGGCGGTCGGCCGCGGCCGACCTGACCTCGCCCGTGCGCCCGGTGGCGATCAGCACGGCCAGCACGAACAGACAGGACCAGGCCATGCGGTGGGCCAGGATGGATACCGCGGGCAGTTCGGCCAGCAGACGCCAGTACAGGACGGCGACCCCCCAAAGCGCGTGGGCCGAACATCCGGCCAAAACGCCCCGGAAGGAATCCGCGCGGGTCGACGCGGGGAGGGTGGCAGAAGCGGAGGGCATGGGACCTCGTGAGAAAGCGTCGCGCGGACGGACCGCCCGCGCGACGGAAATAAAACGGACAAAACCGCGATGGGGCTCGCGGTTTTGCGGTCATGTCGATGACGGCCGGGCCGGAATCGGCATGCCGGAGAATCAACCCGGCCGACATCGTCGGCCGGGTTTCGAAAGGCGGCTGTTTCGGCGTCGCCTCGAAGGCTCGCTACGGCTCGGCTCCGCGGAGCGTTTAAAGTGAAAATGCTCTAGGTTCAGCCTCATTGCCCCGCCTGCTGCAAAGCCGCCTTTTTCCGTCCCGCGGCGTTGCAAGGCCGACATCGACCTTGCGGTATGTCCGATACAGCTTCGCCCGATGTGTGCCTTGCACCTTGCCGACCGAAAAAATCAGCGTTTCGCGGACCGCCGTTTTTAGAGCATTTTCCCGTTGAAAATGCTCTGCCGACTACGTGAGCAGGCGGCCGCCGCGAAGGCATAAGCGCAATTTATTTGCGCTGTTACATGCCGAAGCGAGCGTGTCTTTCAGCTTTGACTTTGTAAAAAGTCAAAGCGAATCCGCTCTAATGAGGGCCGAGTCTAGCGAGAGAACGAACGGCTGTAGAGGTCGGCAATGGCTTTGCGGCCGTTGGCCTCCAGAAAACGGGTGCCCGTGGCGGTAAAATGGGAATGGGCGATGACCGGATCGGCCTCGGCTTCCCAATCTTCCTTGTTCCAGCGGAACCAGCCGTTGCGTTCCTGGTCGAACACCAGAAGCGGTTTATTGCACAATTTGGCGAATTCCGCGCCCCAGCCGGTGCCGCCCTTGACGGTTTTGTCGGACTGAATGCTGCCCACCACCAGAACTTCCTGGCCGCTGCTGACCTGCCAGCAGATGGACTGGAGCACTTTGCGGAACAGGGGGGCGCGGGTGTATTCACGCCCCATCAGGCGGGAGACATACGTCATGCTTACATCCTTGAGGGCCAGTTCGTCGCTGGTCAGCACGCGCACCCCGCGCGAACGCTCAATCTGGTGGCCTTCAAAGCTGTAGTTGACTTCTTCGATACCCCAGGCTTCGGCCTGGGCGCCGAAAAATTGTTCCGTACCCGCCGCGCCGCCGCTGAAGAGAACACATTGTTTCGGGTCCAGCATTCTTTCCTCCGAAAAGGTTGTTGCGTGCCAAGCCGCACGCCGCCGCCCGACCGAACCGGGCGGCGATAACGATAAGGGGTTATTGGGGAACGACGCGGGTGGTGCCCTGACCGATCATGACGCGCACGCGCTGACCGGGGGCGAAGCTGATGTCCGCGCCCTGCACCACGGCCATGGTGCGGCCGCTGTCCAGCTTGACGGTGACTTCGACGCCGGTCTGATTGCCCACGGCCTGGCTGCCCGCTCCACCGAGCAGGGCGCCCGCGCCCGCGCCGATCACGGTGGCCAGGGTATTGCCCTTGCCGCCGCCGATCATATTGCCGAGCACGCCGCCCAGCACGCCGCCGCCCACCGCGCCGACGGCCGTCTTGCCGTCGCTTTCGTTATTGATTTTTACCATGCGCACGGACTGTACCGTTCCGTACTGCACGTCGTAGCCGCCTTGGGCTCCGGACACGGCGTAGTCGTTGCCGCCCACGCTGGGCGCGCAGCCGCCGAGAACCGGCACGGTCGCAAGCAGCGCCGCCAAAAACAGGGCCATGTGCTTATACAGTTTCATAAGGCGATACCTCGTGGTTTTTCCTTACCCCCCGAATTGCCCGGGGAACAGAGTCGCCGGCAAAGCGGGTCGTCCGGCTGTCGACACGGACGGCATGCGATATCCATTGTAGCCGGAGCCGGGAGGGAATGTCCAGTTAACGGAAGGCTCGGCCGGTCCGGAAACCTTGCGCCGGGGATGAAACAGGGCGATTGTCGCCGGACAAGGCGCGAAAAAAAAGCCGTCCCTCTTGGGACGGCTTGGAAATTGCCGCCGCGCAAAACGGCGTACTATCAATAGCGGGGCGGACGCGGAGCGCGGGGCTTGGCTTCGTTCACGCGCAGGGTGCGGCCGCCGAACGAGGCGTTGTCCAGAGCTTCGATGGCCGCGGTGGCGCCGGGCTCTTCCATTTCGACAAAACCGAAACCGCGGGCGCGGCCCGTATCGCGGTCGCTCACCAGTTTTACAGAGAGCACGTCTCCATATTCCGCAAAAAGGTTCTGCACTTGTTCTTCGGTAGCGGACCAGGGAAGGTTCCCGACATAAATAGACTTGGCCATTAAAAAAACCTCACAAAAAAGAATCACCATACACGCCTTTCTACCGACAAACCCTTTGCCAAGGCGTGCTCTCCTGTTTTCCTTTCTTGCACTAACGTTACTGCCAAGTCAACGAGAAACGCGTTTTTTTTTTCCCAATATTTTTTCGTCCATCCACAGAGGACACGACACGAGGGACAAGCGCTTTGTCTCGCGCCTGTATTGCCGTTCCGGCAAAGTGGGGCGCGGAACGGATGCGGGACGGCGGCAAAAGGTCACTGGCGTCGCTTGAACAGTTTTTCCAGGTCGCCTTTGTCCAATGTGACGGCGCAGGGGCGGCCGTGCGGGCAATAGTCCGGCTCTTCGGCGGCCAGCCATTGGGCCACCAGGGCCAGGGCATCCGTCTCGGTCAGGCTTTGACCGGCCCGGATGGCCGTGGCGCAGGCATGGGAGGCCCACAGCGCCGTCAGATCGTCCTGGCGGCCGGACAGAGCTTCGCGCAGAAAGGCCGCCGCGGCGGAGCGATCCAGCGAGGGAGGCAGAGCCGTGACCGAGCAGCGGCCGCCCCGGGTTTCCAGTTCAAAGCCCAGTTCGGCCAGGGTGTCCCGCATTTCCAACAGGCGTTCTTCCTCGGCCGGATGCAGGGGCATTTCCAGCGGAACCAGCACCGGGCGCCCGACCCCGCGCAGACCGCCCTGTCGGAATTTTTCGTAGAGGATGCGTTCATGGGCGGCGTGCTGATCGAGCAGCACCAAAGTATCCCGGCCTTTGCCCAGGACCAGGTAAGTGCCCGCAATCTGCCCCAGATAGCGGAAATCCCGGCTGGAGAGGGGTACGGGCGCGTCCCGCTCGTCCGTGCCCGCTTGCTCCGTCGTCGTGTGCGGAGCGGGAAAGGCCGAACGCTCCGGCGCGGGGCGGTCCGCATCAAGGCGGGAATCAGGAAGCGGAGCGACCGGAAAGTCCGGTGGAGTCGGAGCCCCCGTGGGGCGAGCCGTTATGTAGGGCGCGGGGGCCTCCCGCATGCCGCCGCCGAAAGGCGCGCCGTCCTCGGGAGCGTAATCCGACGCGGTCAGGTCGGGACGGGGTTCGCGCCGGGGCATAATGCGGGTGCGATCGGCCTCGCCCCAGAAGCCCGGCGGATGAGGGGCGGCGTCGGGCACGGAACGGGAGGGAGCGACATCCGCGTCCGAAGCGGATGTCGGCGGCGTCAATTCTCCGGAACGGGCAACGGAGGCGGCGTCGACGTTCAGCACCTGTCCCACGGCGCGCAGCACGGCCACGAACACGGCTTGTTCGTCCCGAAAACGGACTTCGTTTTTGGCCGGATGGACGTTGACGTCCACTTCGTCGGGCGGAAGATCCAGAAACAGCACCGCCTGCGGGTAGTCGCGGCTGGTCAGGCGTCCCTGATAAGCCTGGCGCACGGCCCGCATGATGAGCCTGTCGTTGACGGCCCGGCCGTTGACGTAGAACAACATGCGGTCGGCGCGCGGTTGGGACGAGCGCGGGTTGGAGGCCAGCCCCCGCACGCGGACGGACCCCACGGTCAGATCGAAGGGGCGCAGGGCGTCCACCACCAGAGGCGGCCACAACAGGCCCAGGCGTCGGGTCAGGTTCTGCCCCGCCTCGAAGCGCAGCGCCTCGCGCGAGCCCGCCATGAGAACGAATCCCACGTCGGTCCGGGCCAGGGCCAGGCGGGTGAACAATTCCTGGGCGCGCTTGAGTTCGGTGGCCGGGCTTTTGAGAAATTTGAGCCGGGCCGGAATATTGGTGAACAGGTCGCGGACCTCCACCATAGTCCCCTCGCGCAGCGAGGCCGGACCCGAGCGTTTGACGGAGCCGTACTCCACGTCCAGGCTGTGGGCGTCGCCGATGGAACCGTCCGCCGCGCGGGGCGCGGATACGATGCGGAAGCGCGACACCGAGGCTATGCTGGGCAAGGCTTCGCCCCGGAAACCGTAGGAGGCGATTCGGGACAGATCGTCCACCCCGGCTATTTTGCTGGTGGCGTGGCGGGTGACGGCCAGTTCCAGTTCGCCGGGGGCGACGCCCCGGCCGTCGTCGGTGACCCGGATCAGGGTCTGGCCGCCGTTTTCCAGAATTGCTTCCACATGGCGCGCGCCCGCGTCCAGGCTGTTTTCGGTCAGCTCCTTGACCACGCTGGCGGGGCGTTCCACCACCTCGCCCGCGGCGATCTGGTTGGCCAACTCCGGCGGGAGCACGTGGATGGAGGCGGAGGAAGCGGGAGAAACAGGGGCCGCGGGAGGTGTGTCGACGATGAAGCTCATACGAAGAATATATACCGGAGCGCGGCGGAGAACAAGCGATGCCGCTTGCCTCCGGACCGTGCTTGGTATATGCCCCGAAACGCCGTTCACCCCGAGTTTTGGAGCATTCCCATGTTTGACGCCAAGCCCGATTCCATGCCCCTCGCCTTCGGCAAGTTGCATCTGTCCGTGCTGCTGGCCGGATTCACAGGCGTGTTCGGCAAGCTGATCAGCCTCAACGAGGGACTGCTGGTGTGGTACCGCCTGCTTATCACCGCGCTTTTGTTCGGGGCGCTGCTGGCCCTGGGGCGACGGCTGCCCCGCGTATCCTTGCGCGACGCGCTGCGCATCGGCGGCGTGGGCGTGCTGCTGGGGCTGCATTGGGTCTTTTTTTACGGCAGCATCAAGGCTTCCAATGTGTCCGTGGGCGTGGTCAGCTTTTCCACCGTGGGCTTTTTCACCGCCCTTATGGAGCCGCTGTTCGACCGTCGCCGCATTTCGCTGCGGGAAATGGCCTTCAGCCTGCTCACCGTGGCGGGCGTGGCCCTGATTTTTCACTTCGACACCCGCTACCGCGCGGGGATTGCCATGGGCCTCGTCGGCGCGATTCTGGCGGCCCTGTTCACCATCGTCAACAAGCGGGTGGGGCGCGACCGTCACGCCTCCACCATGCTGTGGTACGAGATGATCGGCGGCTTTCTCGGTCTGAGCTGCCTGCTGCCCTTCTATCTGCCCGCGCTGTCCATACCCTTCGCCCTGCCCGACGGCCGGGACTTCGCCTTTCTGCTCATGCTTTCGTTGTTCTGCACCATCGGCCTGTATATCCTCCAAATCCAGGCGCTGCAAAGCATTTCGGCCTTCACGGTCAATCTTACCTATAATCTGGAACCTGTGTACAGCATTCTGCTGGCCATGCTCATTTTCGACGAGGCCCGGCAACTCAACGCCGCCTTTTACGGCGGTCTGGGGCTCATCATCCTGTCCGTGGCCCTGCAGACCCTGTCCATCATGCGTCGCAACCGGGCGGCCCTGCGTCTGCCGGGCGCGGCCCGAGGCCCGCGCGCCGTTTCTTGACATTCCGGGCGCGGGCCTGCAACGTACCTGTTTTCGCCCGCTTGATTCAAGTCGGGCCACGACTTCAACCAAGGCGCGCCTATGATTCTCGGTCTCGGTCTGGACCTGGTGTCCCTGCCGCGCATGGAGCGCAGTCTGGAGCGCTTCGGCGATCGTCTGCTGGAACGCGTGCTGACCCCGGTCGAGCGCGCGGCCCTGCCTGCCGCGTCGGGGCCCCGGACAGCCTACGTGGCCGCCCGTTTCGCCGCCAAGGAGGCGGCGGTCAAGGCCCTGGGCACGGGCTTCGCCGCCGGCGTGGGCCCCCGGGACGTGGAAGTGGTTTCCCTGCCTTCGGGCAAGCCCGAACTGCATCTGCATGGCGCGGCCGCCCGCCGGGCCGGGGAACTGGGGGCCGCCTCCGTCCATATTTCCCTGACGCACGAGCGCGACGCGGCCGCCGCCGTGGTGATTCTGGAGGGCTGATTATGTTTGCGCCCGTGCCGACTCCGGCTGAAATGGCGGACTGGGATAGAGCGGCCGCGGCTCTGGGGCTGCCCGAAGAGGTGCTGATGGAAAACGCGGCCCGCGCGGCCTTCGCCGCGTTGCGTCGCCATTACGGACCGCTGCGGGGCGCGCGCGTGCTGTTGGTCATGGGCGGCGGCAACAACGGCGGCGACGCGGCTTGTCTGGCTCGGCATCTGCTCGACGCCGGAGCCCTGCCCCGTGTGCTGCACACCCGGCCGCTGTCCGCCGCCAGGGGCGCGGCCCGTCGCTACGCCCTGCTGGCCCGCCGCTTGGGCGTGCCCTTCGCTCCGGCACGTCCCGAACGGCCCGCCGCCTGGGCATGGAGCCCGGCTCTGTCCGTTTCCCGCGCCGTATCCGATATTGTGCCCGATATTGTAGTGGACGGATTGCTGGGCACGGGATTTTCCGGCCCCCTGCGCCCGGCCGAGGCCGCTGTGGCGGCCCGGATCAACGCTCTGGCCGGGGCCGGCAGTTTCATCCTGGCCCTGGACGTGCCCTCGGGCTTCGACGCGGGCAGCGGCCGCGCCGCGCCCGACGCGGTGCGCGCCACCCTCACCGTTACCTTCCAGGCCCCCAAGCCGGGCCTGCTGGTTCCCGAAGCCGCGGCCCACACCGGCAGGCTGGAGGTGTGTCCCATCGGCATTCCCGCCGCCGCCCGCGCCGCCGCGTCTTATCGTCTGTGGCGGGGCCCGGCTTCGGCGCAATCGGCCGATGCCACGGATGTTTTTACGGTGAGCCGCGGTCCGGACTTGCCTCGACCGCGTCGCGCCCGCCGTCTGGACCGGGCGGAGGCCGTCGCGTCCTCCGGTCCGGCCCATAAGGGCGAGGCCGGGCGGGTGCTGGTAATCGGCGGGAGCGAGGGCATGAGCGGAGCGCCGCGCCTGGCCGCTTTAGGCGCGTTGCGCGGCGGGGCCGGTCTGGTGGAAGCGGCCGTGCCCGTCGCGTCCATGCCCGAGGTGCGCGCCGAACTGCCCGAGGCGCTTACCGTGGCCTTGCCCCGCGTGGGTGAAAATCATGCTGCGGAGTGGGCGGCCCGGCACGTGGACTTGTTGGCCCCCGCTCTGGCTTCGGCCCGGGCCGCGGTCGTCGGCCCCGGCATGGGCCGGGACAACGGAGCGGGCGACGTTCTGACCGCTTTGCTCGGCCTGCCCGCGCGGCCTCCTCTGGTGTTGGACGCCGACGCCCTGTACGCCCTGGCGGGGCGCCCCGACCTGTTGGCCGGGCTGGGCGGGCGCGACGTGCTCACTCCCCATCCCGGCGAGGCGGCCCGCCTGCTGGGCCTGAGCGCAGCGGACGTGCAGGCGGATCGCTTCGGCGCGCTGGCCGCCCTGGCGGCCTTGGCTCCGGCGGTATGGGTGCTCAAGGGGGCGGGAACCCTCATCGCCTGCCCGGGCGAAGCTTCGATCATCGTCCCCTACAACGTGCCGCAACTGGCTGTGGGCGGCTCGGGTGACGTGCTGGCCGGACTGATCGGCGCTCTGCTGGCCGCGGGACGGACCGCCCCGGACGCGGCCTGCGTGGGCGTTCATCTGCATGCGTTGGCCGGGCTGGCTCTGGCCGGTCCTTATCCCCGGCGCGGCAACGGACCGCGCGACATCGCCGCCGCATTGCCCGGCGCGTGGCCCCTGTTGGAAACCCTGAGCCGCGGAGCGGAACGCGGACCCCGGCCTTCTTGTCATTCCCATACGCCGCGGCGCGGCGGAGGCGAGCCATGTTGACGCTGATTCTGGACTCTCCGGAAGCCACCATGAATTTGGGCGATCTTTTGGGGCGGGCCCTGGCGTCCTGTCCTTCCGACGTTTTGCCCGCTCTGTACCTTTACGGCGATCTGGGCGGCGGCAAAACCACCCTGGTGCGCGGTTTGGCCGCCGCACTGCCCGGCGGAGACCAGGCCGAAGTGGCCAGCCCCAGTTTCACCCTGTGCAACGAATACCCCACGCTGCCTCCCGTGTTTCACGCCGATTTGTATCGGCTGGAGCCGGGTTCGGCCTTGCCCGAGGAACTGGACGAAATCGACGGGCGCGTTCTGCTGGCTCTGGAGTGGCCCGAACGCCTGGCAACGTCGTCTCATGCGCCGGACAGGCTGGATGTGGAACTGCGTCCGTATGCGGCTGACCCGGCGGAAAATCTGGACATTCTAAGGCAACCGTGCGAAAGGAAGCGCTTGGCGCGGCTGGCGGCCCACGGCGAGGCCGCCCGCCGTCTGCTGGACGAGTTGCGGCCCGTTTTGGAAGCGCGTTTTCCCGTGGCGGGGCGCGCGGGCTTCCCGTCGGCGCAGGCGCCCGACCGGCGCTGACCGGCCGGTCTCCGGCCGGAAGCGGCCGCGGCGTGAAACATACAAGGATTCAGCCATGCGTATTCTGGTGCAGAAATTCGGGGGCTCCTCCGTTGCCGATCTGGAGTGCATGAAAAAGGTGCGCGCCAAGGTGCTGGCCGCCCGGGGCGAGGGCTGCAAGGTGATTGTGGTCCTGTCCGCCCGCTACGGGCAGACCAACAAATTGCTGGAGATGGCCTACCAGTGGTCCGACGAGCCCGACCCGGCCGAACTGGACGTGCTGCTGACCACAGGCGAGCAGGAGTCCGTGGCGCTGTTCGCCATGCTGCTGCGCGACGCGGGCGTCAACGCCCGTTCCCTGCTCGGCCACCAGTTGCCCGTCCGCACCGACGACGCCCACGGCGGCGCGCGCATCCTGTCCATCGACGCCGATTTTCTGCGACGCGAGCTGGAACGGTATGACGTGTTGGTCATGGCGGGCTTTCAGGGGTGCAC
Organism: uncultured Desulfovibrio sp.; assembly: GCA_900541395.1. GTDB lineage: Bacteria > Desulfobacterota > Desulfovibrionia > Desulfovibrionales > Desulfovibrionaceae > Mailhella > Mailhella merdigallinarum. The sequence continues at coordinate 107,778 of UQJT01000001.1, read as the reverse complement.
CGACGCCGGTCGGCTGACCACGCTGGGCCGGGGAGGCTCCGATACCTCGGCCGTGGCCGTGGCCGCCGCCCTGGGCGATACCGAATGTCATATCTATACCGACGTGGACGGCGTCTACACCACCGACCCCCGCGTGTGCTCCGAGGCCCGCAAGGTGGAGCGCGTCAGCTACGAGGAAATGCTGGAAATGTCGTCTATGGGCGCCAAGGTGCTGCAAATCCGGTCCGTGGAGTTCGCCAAAAAATACAAGGTTCCCGTGCGGGTGCGCTCGACTTTTTCCGACGATCCCGGCACGCTGGTCACGCAGGAGGACGAAATGATGGAATCCGTGCTGGTTTCGGGCATTGCCTACGACCGCGATCAGGCCCGCGTCACGTTGTGCGGCATTCCGGATCGTCCGGGCATCTCCGCCGCTATTTTCGGCCCTCTGGCCGATGGCGGCATCTTGGTGGACATGATTGTCCAGAAGGCCAGCCGCGAGGGCATTACCGACATGACCTTCACCGTATCCCGCAAGGATTTGAAGCGCGCCCTGGCCACTGTGTCCACGGTGTGCCCGACCATAGGCTGCCAGGATATCGAGCACGACCTCAATGTGGCCAAGGTGTCCGTCATCGGGGTGGGCATGCGCAACCACAGCGGCGTGGCGGCCCGGGCCTTCGACGCGCTGTACCGGGCGGGCGTCAATATCCTCATGATCAGCACTTCGGAAATCAAAATTTCCTGCCTCATCGAGGAAGGCCTGGTCGATTTGGCGGTGAACACCCTGCACAGGGAATTCGACCTTCATCTGTCTTGCGCGGAATAGCGCGGAGCCTGCCATGTCCGCATCCATGACGCTTTACGACACCACCCTGCGCGACGGCGCGCAGTGCGAAGACGTGCAGTTGACCACGCCGGACAAGATCAAGATCGCCCTCAAACTGGACGAACTGGGCGTGGACTACATCGAGGGCGGCTGGCCGGGGGCCAGCCCGGTGGATACCGATTTTTTCCGCGAAATCCAGTCCTACAGTCTGGATCATGCCCGTGTGGCCGCCTTCGGCAGCACCCATCACCCCGCCCATGCGGCGGACGCCGATCCCACCCTGCGCGCCCTTATCAGTTGCGGCGCGCCCGTGCTGACCATTTTCGGCAAGTCCAGCGAACGCCATGCCAAGGACGCCCTGCGTCTGGAACCCGTCCGCAACCTGGACGTCATCCGTGATTCGGTGGCCTTTTTGCGCCGCCATACGGACACCGTGTTTTTCGACGCCGAACATTTTTTCGACGGCTGGCGCGAAAACGCCGACTACACGTTCGCCGCGCTGCAAAGCGCCCATGAGGCCGGGGCCTCGGCTCTGGTGCTGTGCGACACCAACGGCGGCACCCTGCCCGCCGACGTGGCCGCCATCGTGGCCGAGGTGGCCCGCCGTCTGCCCGGCGCGGTGCTGGGCATTCACGCCCACAACGACTGCGAGATGGCCGTGGCCGCCACCGTCGCCGCCGTCCAGGCCGGAGCGACTCATATCCAGGGCACGATCAACGGCGTGGGCGAGCGTTGCGGCAACGCCAATCTGTGTTCCATCATTCCGGTGCTGGAACTCAAGCTGAACACGCCCTGCCTGCCCGAGGGGCGGCTGCCCTCGTTGGCCGCCGTATCCCGTTACGTATCGGAAGTGGCCAACATGACGCCCTTCAGCCGTCAAGCCTTTGTGGGGCGGTCGGCCTTCGCGCACAAGGGCGGGGTACACGTCAGCGCGGTCAACCGCGACGCCTCTCTGTACGAGCACATCGCGCCCGAACTGGTGGGCAACGGCCAGCGTGTGCTGATCAGCGAATTGGGCGGCCGCAGCAATATAGTGTCCCTGGCCCGGCGTTTCGGCTTCCATCTGGACAAGGACGAGCCCGTGGTCAAGGGACTGTCCAACGAACTCAAAAAAAAGGCCAGCCAGGGCTACGACTACGCGGCCGCCGAGGCCAGCGTGGAACTGTTGCTGCTGCGCAAGATGGCCCGGCGCGGCGTGCGCGAATTCTTCCGTCTGCAACAACTGCGGGTGGTGGAGACCAAGACGGGTGGCGCGCCCCTGGCCGAAGCCACGGTCATGGTCGAGGTCGAGGGCGTGGTGGAACACACCGCCGCCACGGGTCACGGTCCGGTCAACGCCCTGGACAACGCCCTGCGCAAGGCTTTGCTGCCTTTTTATCCCCGTCTGGCCGAAATGAGTCTGCGCGACTTCAAGGTCCGCGTGCTGCCCGGCAACCCCGACGACGCGGCCAATACCACGGGCACGGCTTCGGTCACCCGGGTGCTTATCGAATCGGCCGACAAAAGCGGATCATGGGTGACTGTGGGCGTGGACCACGACATCATCGAGGCCAGTTGGCAGGCCCTGGCCGATTCGGTCAGCTACAAGCTGTACCGGGACGAATGGCTCGACCACGGGGCGAGCGGAGACTGATATTCTTTCCGACCGGCGTTCTTCGTGGGGAGCGCGTCGGCGGAACAGGCCATCCCGCGCCCGGAGGCGGATGAAATGCTGTTCAACATGCCCATTCCTGTGGCCACCATCGGCCTGCTCATCGGCTCCAACCTGTTCATGACCTATGCATGGTACGGTCATCTGCGCCATCAGGCCATGCCGGTGCTGGCGGCCATCGTCATCAGTTGGGGAGTGGCTTTTTTTGAATACTGCCTGCAAGTGCCCGCCAACCGTATCGGATACGGCTACTTCAGCGCGGCGGAACTCAAGACCATCCAGGAAGTCATTTCGCTCACCATCTTCGGCGTGTTTTCCACGCTGTATCTGGGCGAAAGCCTGAGCTGGAATCATCTGGTGGGGTTCGCCCTCATCGTGGGCGGGGCCTTTTTCGTGTTCAAGGGGTGAAAGGGCGGCGCTTCCGATCCGGCCGAGGCGAAACATGGAGCGCTTTCGCGGCGCTGTGGAAGAACCGGAAGCCCGCGGCGGGGACAATACTGAAATGGGCGTTCCCTTCCCCGAGTCTGCGGCCGAAGGCCTTGTCGTGGAAGAAGTCTCCCGTCGCGCGCCGACATCCCGAATACTTTGCGAGCCTTTCTCCGCCTGCAAGTCGGGTTGACCACATGGGGCGCATGAATTCCATTCTGTAAATCGGCTCGGGCAACTTCGCGAAAGATGCCGCCGAGGCGGGCGTAACCGGGCGCGTTACCCCCGAGTTCCGCTGAAGGAAAGCGACGAACCGCGCTGAACATTCGGCGGACGGGGCATCGCCCTGATTTCTCCGGTCGGACGGCATGCCGCGGAAAACACATGTGTGGATACGCCGCTGTGGCGAAATCCTTTGTCTGCGTTTTTTCGTCATGGACGCCGCCGGGCCGCGGGGCTCTGCCTCCGCAGGAACTGCGCCGCGTCCACGCCGCCTTTTTCCCGCCGCTGACTCTGCGTTTCGAGCGGAACCGTCCGGAGCGCCCGGCAGTCGTTCCCGCCGACTGCGGACCGCCGCCGTGTTCGGCTCCATCTGCTCCGGTCCGTTGATACGGCAGAACCTCGGAGAATTGTTCGGCGCGTGGAGGCGTCAAACCTGCGGGCGGCAGATATTTTCAAGAGCAAAACGCTCCAGCCGTGCGGACTGTCCCCTCGGCGGCCGGAGCGGAGCATATAAGGAAAACCGCGCGGGAAGCCCGGACTTTTCCCCGAATCGCCCCTGCCGGGGCGGTCTTTTTTATTTCATGTCGCAATTGAGACATGCCCCTTTCCGCCAAAAGGCGATGATGTCCTCGAAAAAGGCAACGCGCGCGGCGCCCCGCTCCGGCCGGAGGGAAGGCCGCGCCCCGCAACGTCTTTCGGGAGGACAACGTGATCAACACCATCGACGTGGCCAAATGCACGGGCTGCGGCACATGCTACAAGACATGCGGTCTGGACGTGTTCCGCATCGACACGAACCAGAACACTCTTTCGCCCTGCATGGCGGCCTGTCCCGCCGGAACGGACATCCGGGCCTACAACGCCCTCATGCAGCAGGGAAAATTTTTTGAGGCGGCACAGAAGCTGAAAGAAAAAAATCCTTTTCCGGCCATTACCGGCCGCGTCTGTCCGCACGGTTGCGAAAAGGAATGCCGACGCGCCAGGGTGGATTCCGCCGTCAACATCAATGCCGTCGAACAGTTTTTGGGCGACCACGATCTGCACGACGCGCCCGAACCTCCGTCCGTCCGGCATCTTGCCGAAATAGCCGTGGCCGGTTCCGGCCCCGCGGGGCTCTCCTGCGCGTGGTTTTTGGCAAGAGCCGGCTATCCCGTCACCGTGTTCGAGGCCCTGCCGGAACCCGGCGGTATGCTGCGATGGGGCATTCCCGCCTATCGTCTGCCGAGCGCCGTCGTTGAGGCCCAGGTGAACAAACTCAAGGCCCTCGGCGTCAGATTCATGTGCAACGTCCGCATCGGCGAAGGAGGCGACATCAGTCTTGAGGAGTTGAAGCGGCGCGGTTTCCGGGCCGTCTGCCTGGCTCCCGGCGCGAATCTCGGACGCAGGGCGGATGTTCCCGGCGAAGATCTGCGCGGCGTGTTCCACGGCATAGAATTTCTGCGCGCCGCGCGCGCGGATCGTCGCGACGCGGTTTCTTCTTTGCCGGATTTTCCCCGCGGCGGCGCGGTCGTCGTCATCGGCGGCGGCGACGTGGCTATGGACGCCGCGCTCAGCGCCAGGCGCATGGGCGCGGCCCGCGTGGAACTCTTCTGTCTGGAGGATGAGAATTCCATGCCCGCCTTTCCGCACAATATCGCGGACGCCCGCGCGGAGGGCGTGCTTATCCATGCCGGTTGGGGCGTAAGGGAAGTGGAGGGAAAGGACGGCCGGGTACGCGGTCTTGTCCTCAGGCGTTGTCTTTCCGTATGGGACGACGCCCACGCCTTCCGCCCGGTCTTCGACGATAACGAGACGCGGGAAGTCGGGGCCGACGCCGTTGTTTTCGCCATTGGTCAGGCCAGCGATCTTTCTCTTTTTCCGAATCTGGAAAAGGCTTCCGCCACCCGTCTCAAGGTCGATCCCGTCACGTTCGGCACCTCGATCTGGAACGTGTTTGCCGCCGGCGACGCCGTCACCGGTCCGGCTTCGGTCATCAAGGCCATCGCGGGCGGACGCGAGGCGGCCGTCTCCATAGACCGCCTGATGCAGGGCGCGCACCTGCACAGCGACCGCGGGGAATCGCGCGAAGTGGCGGAAAACCTGCCCGGCGAAGGCGTGCCGACCGTTCCGCGCAACGAGCGCAACTCCGTGCCCGGTGAAGGCTTCTCCGAAACCCGGCGCGGTTTCGACGCCATCGACGCGTTGAATGAAAGCATGCGCTGCATGACCTGCGGCGCGAAGGCCCGCATAACCTTTCGGGACGACTGCATGACCTGCTTCTTCTGCGAGCTGCGCTGCCCGAGCGGGGCCATCGACGTGCATCCCTTCAAGGAACGCCTGCCCTATACCATCGAAAGCAACACGGGAGGATTCTAGTCATGGCCGTGAAACCCATCGTACATACCTCCGACGTTCTGATCATCGGCGGAGGCTTTTCGGGCATGTGGGCGGCGATACGGGCCTCCCAGCAGGGACGGAGCGTGCTTGTCGTGGACAAGGGGCCCCGCGACTGGCGCGGGTTGGGCATGGTGTCCGGCGGCGACATGATCGTCATGCAGCCGGAATTCGATGTGAAGGATCTGTTGGACGAACTGGTCTATTACTATGACGGCCTCTGCGATCAGGAACAGCTTGCCGTCATTCTTGAAGCGTCTTACGACCGCTTCCGTGATCTGGAAAACTGGGGGCACATCTTCGCCAGGGACGAAAAGGGAACCCTGCTGTATGTTCCCCAGCGCGGTCTCTCTTTTATGCGCTACTATCTCTATCATCCTTACGGCAAGGGCGGCATCCATACCACGGACACCCTTCAGGCCAAGATGGACGAATATGGCGCGCGGCGCATTTCCAACGTGGAGATCACCGAACTGATCAAACAAGACGGCCGGGTCTGCGGGGCGGTCGGCTTCCATGCCCGCGGCGGCGCGCCCTGCGTGTTCCGGGCCGGGGCCGTGGTGCTGTGCGCGCATACAGGCGGCTGGAAGCAGTCCTACCTGTCCAACACCTGCGCGGGCGAAGGGGCCATGCTGGCTTTCCATGCCGGGGCCAGGCTGCGCAATATGGAGTTTCTCCAGCACTGGAACGTGCCCGTGCAGTTCGCCTGGGAAGGGCAGACGGGCATGCTGCCCTACGGGGCGCGTTTTTTGAACGGAAACGGCGAAGACTTCATGAGGGGGTATTCGCCGAAGCGCGGCGCCAAGGTGGACCCGCACTACAACATCCGGGGCATGGCTCTGGAAGCGCGGGAAGGTCGGGGCCCGGTGTGGTTCGATACCAGCACCATGAGCGAGGAGGGCGTTCGGGTGATGACGCCCACCGGGGGCTGGATGCTGCTTAATGACCAGAAACTGAAAAAGATCGGCATCGACTTCTTCAACATGAAGACGCCCTGGATGCCCCAGCTCAACAACAATTTCGGCGGAGTGGCGGCGGATACCCGCTGTCGTACCGACGTGCCCGGCCTGTATGTGGCGGGGCGCGCGCTCAGCGTTCATACCGGCGTGTACATGGGGGGATGGGATACCTGCATCACCAGCACCACCGGCTATATCGCGGGGGAAGAGGCCGCCGCTCATGCGGGGGATGTTTGTCCGGACGACATGGACATGGCCGCCGCGAAGGAAAGCTTGAACGGCACTCTGGGGCTGCTGGGCAAACCGGGCATAGCGCCCAAGGACATCGTGCGGCGCATGCAGGAGATCGTCAATCCTGTGGACGTCAGCATTCTCAAGACCGGCGAGGGGCTCAGCCGCGCCCTGGCCGAGCTGGAAGACGTGCGCGACAACATCCTGCCCGGAGTCGCGGCCTCCGAACCGCATTATCTGCTCAAGCTGGTGGAGGCCAGGGCCATGACCCTGCTGACGGAAATGTACCTGAAGGCGGCTCTGGCCCGCAAGGAATCGCGCTGCGGGCATTTCCGCGAGGACTATCCGAGCCGCCTGCCCCGTCCCGCCTGGGTGGTGCTGGAAAAACGGGACGGAGAAGTTCGCGCCGCGCTCGAGCCTGTTCCGCTGGAGCGTTATCCTATCCAGCCCCATCGCTACTACATGGACGACTTCAACTACCCGGATCAGCCGCGGCTCGGGGCATCCCCGGCATAGCGGCGGGCGGCCGGGGCTACGCGGGTCCGTGTTTTATCCGTTTTCGGTCCGTTGAAGCGTCCGCCGCCTCCTTCCTCCCGGAGATGAAGCCTTGCCGAGCGGAGAGCGCGCTGTCGAGCGCCTCTCTGACGGAAATGCGCGTCCCCGGCTTCCGCAGAGCGCAGAAAAACAGTTTGTCCGGGGCGTCGAGGCCCGCCCTTACCCTTGTCGGAGGGATGATTCCCCCGGCTGTTTTGCCCGAAACAAGGAGGACACCATGTTCGGTAAAAAACTTTTGTTCACCCTCGGCATGGCGACATTGCTGGCGACCGGCGCGGCCGAAGCGGCTCCCGTCACCCTGAAGTTCGCCACCCAGAACGCGGAAAACGCCTGGAGCACGGAAAACGGACTCATACCCTGGCTGCGGAAAATCGAAGCGGAATCCGACGGCACGCTGAAAATCGAGCTTTACGCGAATCAGACGCTGGCCAAAGGCCCTCAGGTATGGGCGGCCATCCGCAACGGCATCGCGGATATGGGCTGGATTCCCATGAATATGTATGCGGGCATGAACCCGCTTATGGAAGTGGTGGGGCTCGGCGGGCTTGCCGCCGAAGACGCCCTGCAGGGAACCGAGCGGGTATGGAACGTATACGAAAACGTGGAAGCCGTCCGCAAGCCGTGGGCCGCCAACAGAATGCTGGCCGTCTACTCCACGGATACGGCGTCCATATTTCTTATGACCAAGAAGCCCGTGCGGACCCTTGAGGACCTCAAGGGCATGAAAATCCGTTGCACGGCGGGAGCCTATGTGAACTGGCTTACCGCTCTCGGCGCCACGCCGGTGGTCATGGCCGCGCCGGATGTCTACATGAGCCTTCAAAAAGGCGTCATCGACGGCCTTATCGGAGACTGGGAACTTGTCGCCGGTTTCCGTTTTGCCGATGTGGCGCCGTACATTACCAAAAACATTCCCATCGGCAACGTGAACTTCGCCGTTGCCATGAACCGGCGTACCTACGATTCCCTGCCCGCCGAAGCCAAAAAGGCCATTGACGACAATAGCGGCCGCGCGGGCTCCATGTGGCTGGCCCGGCATTTTTCGCTGGATTCCCGCGAGCTGGAAAAGGAGGTGGCTCCCGCCCTTAAGGAGCTCATTACGCTTTCCGCCGAGGAAAAGGCCCGCTGGACGGAACTTGTCGGACGGCCGTTGTGGGACAAATGGCTCGAAACCATGGACGACAAGGGACTTAAGGATGCCCCGGTGGTGCTTGACTACATGACAAAGTAGCACGTTCATTCCGCCCGCCTTCAGGGGCGGGCGGAATGAACGTCGTCAGCTTCGCCGCGTTGTCAACCCATAAAGGAATTTCCGGTGAAACAAGATGCTGAAAAAATGTCTTGATCTGGCCATGAGCGCCCTGCTTTCGCTCGCTTGCGCGGCCCTGCTCGTCATGGTTCTGCTTACCGCCGCCGACGTGGGGCTGCGGTCTTTCTTCAATCGACCCATAACGTCCTCCTACGAGCTTTCCGAAATTCTCATGGGAATTTTTTCGCCAATCGCGCTTCTTTATTGCGCCTATACAAATTCCCATGTTTGCGTGGACATTCTGTTCGACCATCTTTCCCGAACCGCGCAGCGAGCCTGTTTGCTCTTCGCCGACGCCGTCACGCTGATAAGCGCGTTTCTGCTTGCCTGGCAAAGCTGGCATCTCATGCTTGAACTCAGGGATTTCGGTTTCACCACGCCCACTCTCGGCATCCCTTCGTGGCCCCTGGGCTGCGTCTTCCTGTTGTCCTTCATCCTGTTCATTCCCGTTTCCATGCTTCATATGCGACGCGGAGGAAAATCATGAGTCCCGTCTCCATCGGCTGTATCGGCATTGTCTGCCTCCTCGCCGCCATTTTCGCCCGCGTCCCCATCGGCATCGCCATGTTGGCCGTGGGCGCGGGAGGTTTCGCCGCCATTTCCGGCGTGGACGCGGCCCTGGGCATTCTTCGCGGCGTCCCCTACGAAACCTTCGCCAACTCCACTTATGCCGTTGTCTGTCTTTTTCTGCTCATGGGCAATTTTGCCTTCAAATCCGGCATCAGCGACGAACTTTTCGCTTGTGTGAACACCTGGCTCGGCCGCCTGAAAGGCGGGCTGGCCGTCGCCACCATCGCGGCCTGCGGCGGTTTCGCCGCCATCTGCGGTTCCTCCGTGGCCTGCGCCGTTACCATGGGCGTGGTCGCCATACCGGAAATGCGGAAGTTCAAATACGCCAACACCCTGGCCACGGGCTGCATTGCCGCCGGGGGCACGTTGGGCATCCTCATCCCGCCCAGCACCGTCATGGTGCTGTATGGCATCATCACCGGACAGTCCATCGGCGACATGTTCATGGCGGGCGTCATTCCCGGCCTGATTCAGATTGCCCTCTACATTGCCGTGGTGCGTCTGTGGGTACGCCGTCGGCCCGAAGCCGGTCCCGCGGGGGAAAGTCACACCATGGCGCAGAAGGTGCGTTCCCTTTCCAAGGTGTGGAGCATTGTCGCGCTGTTTGTGCTGGTCATCGGCGGCCTTTATGTCGGTTTTTTCTCCCCCAACGAAGCCGCGGGGGTGGGGGCGTTCGGCGCGCTGCTGCTTGGTCTGGCCCGTTGCAAGAACCGTTTCGCCTTTCTGCGCGACAGTCTGGAAGATGCGGTCAGAACCTCCGGCATGTGTTATCTGGTGGTGCTTGGGGCCATGATTTTCGGCTACTTTCTTACGGTCAGCCGTATTCCGGCGGAGCTTTCCGGGCTTATCGCGGGCGTGGTGGAAAGCCCGCTCTTAATCGTGCTCGGCGTGCTGCTGGTCATGGTCATTCTGGGCTGCTTCATGGATTCCATGGCTATTGTTCTGCTCACCGTGCCGATTTTCTATCCGCTCATCGAGGCATACGGCATCAACCCTATATGGTTCGGCATCCTGGTGGTGCGCGTGACGGAAATCGGGCTGATCACCCCCCCCGTGGGACTGAATCTTTTCGTCATCAAGGGCGTGGCCGACGTGCCCATGATATCCGTCTTCAGAGGCGTCATGCCCTTCCTTGTGGCGGACGCCATTCATGTGGCCATCCTTCTGGCCTTCCCCATCCTTTCTCTCTGGTTGCCCGGCCTGGCCGCGCACTGAGTCTGACGCTCCCATAACGGCCGCGCGGGACGCATCCCCGCGTCCCGCGCGGCTTTACAGGCCCCGGGCCGGTAACGGAGGCGCGCCGTCCGGAAAAGCAATGGGAACAAAAGGGCGGCCTGGCGGAACGGAGCCTGCCGCAGAGCATGGAATCTTCGTTTCACGGATGGTTGCGCGATGTCCCCGGACATGCTTATAATGGGGTTCGTCCGCGCCATATCGAACAGGAGTTCCCATGCCGCCTGTTCCCGCTTCCGCCATTCACACCTCCACACTTCCCGGGCTGAACAAGATCTGGGAAAAGGTCCTTTCTCTCGCTCAAAAGCAGGAGCACGGCAAAGGCCGTTATCTGATCCTCAACACCGTTCCCACCGGAACTTTTTTTTATTTGGAAAAAGGGCGCCTGACCATTCTGCACGGGGCCGTCAACGGCAAGGTGCAGCACATGTTGTATATGGAGCCGGGCAGCCTGATCAACGTGGCGGACGCCCTCGGACGTCAGAGCACGAATTTTCGCGATCCGGGCTGCCAGTTCTACTGTCTTACGGATGTCACACTCTGGAGCTTTCCCGGTTTTCTGCTGACGGACGAAGCCTTCATCAGCCGCAACCCCGAACTGATAGCCAATCTGCTGACTTCCCTCGGCGTCAAGCTTTTGGCCATGCACAACTCCCTGTCCTACGCCAATGCGGGGGACGCCCTGACCAAAATTTGCCGTTTCTGTCTGAACATGTCGCAGGCCAACGACGGCGCGACGGAACTCGTCCCCAATATTTCCCAGACGGAACTGGCCAATCTTTTCGGCATGCATAGGGGCACGCTGTTGCGTTCCATTCAGGAACTGAAACAGCGCGGCGTCATCGGAGAACTGACAAAAGAGCGCTTGAGCATCGAAAATCTGGAAGAGCTGCGCCGTCTGGCCATGCGGTAATAGCGGCGCTTCTTTTTTCGTCTCCGGGGCATGCGGCGTCGGTGGCAGCCGTGGAAGCTTTACAGGCTTTTTGTTTCTCGGGATAATCAACGGATGCAGTCCGACGCCACGCTGTTTCTCGTCGCGCCGGGACAGGCCTTTGTGCTGGAAGTGCTGCTGTGGCTGATGGCCCCCGGCCGTGTAAAGAGCGGTTGCGCCTCCTGCTGAAACTACCCCCGGCATGTGCGTCCGGGGGCTGTTTCTCCCGGGGGTGGGCGTCGGCCTGGCGGCCTTGAACCGTCAACCTTGCGACGGCGGAGCAGCCGATTATACCAAAGCGCGTTCGGGATGCGCCTGCGGCGTTGTCTCTTGCCGGGCGGCTTGAAGAGGCGCGCTTGCAGCCCGCAGGGCGGTCAGGCATGCTCGGCGGAGCAAGCGACGGTTTCAGGCGTGGAAGTCAAGCGGCAGAGTACCGCGCTCTGAACCGGCATACTTTTCAAAGTCAACTGTTTTAGAGAGGAAAACGGCATGAAAGTCGGTATCATCCGGTGTCGACAGACGGAAGATTTGTGCCCCGGCACTACGGATTTTCTGATGGCGGCCCAGGGCAAGGGCGCTTTTGAAAAATTGGGGGCCTGCGAAGTGGTGGGCTTTGTGTCCTGCGGCGGCTGTCCGGGCAAGCGGGCCGTGGCCAGGGCCAAGATGTTGATCGATCGGGGCGCTCAGGCCGTGGCCTTGGCTTCATGCATCGCCAAAGGCACTCCCATCGGTTTCCCCTGTCCGAACCGCGAGGCCATGCTGAACGCCATCCGCGCCAAGCTGGGACCGGACGCCGTTATTCTCGACTATACGCACTGAGTTCCGCGCGGGGAATGCCAAGGCCGCCGCGCTCCTTCAGGGGCTGCGGCGGCCTTGGCGTCTCCGGCGGGCGGGATCAGTTTTTTTTCACTTCGTAGCCCTGGTCTTCCACGGCGGCGGTCATGGCCTCGACGGCGGCCGAACCGGTCCACTCGGCCTTGCCGCTGGCCAAATCCACTTTCACATCGCCGGCTTCGGGCACGGCCTGCATGGCTTTGGTTACGGCGGCGGTGCAATGCTGGCAGTGCATTCCGTTCACAATAATGCTGGACATGGCGCTTCTCCTGGTTAATTAATACGGTGTTTCTGTTGAAATCAAATTTCAAAAACATATAGGCGTGAAACGCACGAAAAGCAAGGGCGGGTAAAGTGATGGAAGAACACGGACACACGGAACCTTTGCGCTTCCGCATTGACGGCATGACCTGCGGGGCCTGCTCGGCCCGTGCTCAGCGGGCCCTGGGCAAAATGCCCGGCGTGGAATCGGCTTCGGTCAGTTTGGCCGGGGGCACGGCCCTCATCGTGCCGGACGAGGGCGTGCGGGCTGCGGCGGACCCGGAAGGGGCGCGGGCCGCGTTCATTAATGCCGTGGAGGAGCGGATTGCCTCTTTGGGCTTCAAGCCCTCGTATCTGCCCCCGGAAGCGGACGAACAGGACCTGTGGGAAGAAGAGCAGGCGGCTTCCGCCCGGTCTCTGGCACAGAAGCGCCGTCGTCTGCTGGTGGAATTTGTGTTTGCCTTGCCCCTGGTTGTGATCGCCATGGGCAGCCACTGGGGCCTGCCCCTGCCCGCCTGGCTGGACCCGCATTTCAGTCCGCTGACCTTCGCTCTGGTCCAGCTTGTTCTGACGCTGCCCGTGGTGTGGTCCGGCCGCGATTTTTACCGCATCGGTCTGCCCTTGCTGGTCAAGGGCACGCCCAACATGGACTCGCTGGTGGCTATGGGCACCGGAGCGGCTCTGCTGTACAGCTTGTGGAGTACTGTGGAAATCGCCGTCGCTACCACGCCCGAGGCCGTTCACGCCGGAGTCATGGGCCTGTATTACGAGTCGGCGGCCATGCTCATCGCTCTCATTTCGCTGGGCAAGTATCTGGAGGCCGTGTCCCGCACCCGCACCTCCGAGGCCATCAAAGGGCTCATGGATCTGACTCCGGACACCGTGTCTCTGCTGGTCGGGGAAGGGCAGCCCCCGCGCGAGGTGCCGGTTCGTTCGGTCATGGCCGGGGACCGGTTGCTCATTCGGCCCGGATCGCGCATTCCTGTGGACGGCGTGGTGGCCGAGGGGGCGTCCGCCGTGGACATGGCCAGTCTGACCGGCGAATCGTTGCCCGTGGATGTGGGGCCTGGGGATGAGGTGGCGGCCGGGACCATGAACGTCAGCGGGGCCTTTGTCATGGAGGCCCGGCATGTGGGCGCGGATACCGTGCTGGCCCGCATCATCCGCCTGGTGCGCGAGGCTCAGGGGTCCAAGGCGCCCATCGCCGGTCTGGCCGACCGCATCAGTCTGTGGTTTGTCCCTGCCGTTATTCTGTTGGCCACGGCCGCCGGGCTGAGCTGGCTGTGGCTCGGGCATCTGCCGTTCGGCGACGCTTTGCGCATTTTCGTGGCCGTGCTGGTGGTGGCCTGCCCCTGCGCTTTGGGACTGGCAACCCCCATGTCCATTATGGTGGCCACGGGGCGCGGCGCGCAACTGGGCGTGCTGATCAAAAGCGGCGGGGCGTTGGAGACGGCCGGACACCTGACGGCCGTGGTTTTCGACAAAACCGGCACTCTGACCGAGGGCGCGCCCAAGGTGGTTACCCTGCGGCCTGAAACGGCCGGGGCCGATTTGCTGCGCTGGGCGGGCTCGCTGGAGGCGACATCCGAACATCCCCTGGCCAAAGCCGTGTTGGAGGCGGCCGGGGAGGCGGCCGCTCCCACGCTGCCGGTGGATAATTTTCAGGCCGTGAGCGGCCGGGGCGTGCGGGGCGACGTGCGCGACGAGGACGGTCCGCACCCGGTACTGCTCGGCAATACGGCTTTTTTGCGCGAAAACGGCGTGGACGTGCCGGGACATGTGGACGCGGACCTGACTCGCCTGGCCGACGAGGGGCAGACGCCCCTGTTGTTGGCCGTGGACGGCGTCTTTGCCGGGCTGTTGGGCCTGGCCGATCCCCTGCGGCCCGAAACGCCGGATGTGGTGCGCCGACTGCGGGAGCGCGGTCTGACCGTGCTGCTGCTTTCGGGCGACAATGAACGCACGGCCCGGGCCGTGGCGGCGCGGGCCGGCATTACGGATGTTGTCGCCGATGTGCTGCCCGACGGCAAGGAACGGGTCGTCGCCGATTTGCAGGGACGCGGCCTGATCGTGGGGATGGTGGGCGACGGAATCAACGACGCGCCCGCCCTGGCGCGCGCCGACGTGGGCATGGCCATGGGGTCGGGCATCGACGTGGCTATGGAGGCCGGGGACATGGTGCTGTTGCGCGGCCTGCCCGGCGTGCTGACCGCTCTGGATCTCAGCCGGGCCACTCTGAACAATATCAAGCTCAGTCTGTTCTGGGCCTTCGCATACAACGTGCTGCTCATCCCCATTGCGGCCGGGCTGCTGTTGCTGTTCGGCGGCCCCGCCATGTCTCCCATGTTGGCGGGCGCGGCCATGGCCGCTTCGTCGGTATCGGTGGTGCTCAACGCTCTGCGTCTGCGGCGCGCGGGCGGCAAGGGGCAGTCGACCGACGTTATCCAGAGGAGTATGTCATGACCCTGCCCGAGCGTCTTTCCCTCCGTTTTGCCCGTGAGGACGATATCCCTCTTGTTCTGCGTTTTATCCGCGAACTGGCCGACTACGAGCACATGCTCGACGAGGTGGTGGCCACGGAAGAACTGCTGCGGGAATGGATGTTCGAGCGGCGCACGGTCGAGGCGCTTCTTGCGGAACTGGACGGGGAACCCGTGGGCTTTGCCCTGTTTTTCCACAACTTTTCCACCTTCTTGGGGCGGGGCGGAATCTATTTGGAGGACCTCTATGTCCGGCCCGAGGCTCGAGGGCGGGGCGTGGGCAAGGCCCTGCTCCGGGGCCTGGCCGCGTTGGCCGTGGAACGAGGCTGCGGCCGCCTGGAATGGTGTTGCCTGGACTGGAACGAACCCGGCATCGCCTTTTACCGGAGCATGGGCGCGGAAGCCATGGATGATTGGACCGTGTATCGGGTAGCGGGTGAAACGCTGAACCGGCTGGCGGACCATGCGCTGCTGGAGGACTTCCGGCTTGAACATGCTCTTCCGACAGCGGAACAGGCGGTAGCCGCGAAGGCATAAGCGCCATTCATAAAAATTGCTCTAGCGGCGCAAAACCAACGATGCCACACTTTCCACATGCGGCGTCTGAGGGAACAAGTCTACGGGCTGTATGGCCTTGATTGCGTAAGCCGGGGCCAGGGCCGCCAGATCGCGGGCCAGGGTGGCCGGATTGCACGACACCATAAGCAGCCGGGGCGGTCGCGCCCGCAGCAGGGCCCGTACCACGCGCGGCTCCAGTCCGGCCCGGGGCGGGTCTGCGCCGAGCAGGTCCGGCGTGCCGAAGCGGCGGAAATATTCGCCCACTCGACCCGCGTCCGCGCTTTCGAAGCGGCAGTTCGGAAAAGCCGCCGCGTTGCGACGGGCCAGGGCCACGGCGGAGGGCACGCTTTCCAGGCCCAGCACCGCATCAAACCGAGGCGCAAAGGCCAGAGCCAGACCGCCTGCTCCGCAGTACAGGTCCCAGTAAGTTCCGCCCGTTCCGTTCGGAATGCCGCCGGTTTCGGCGCTCAGGGCCACGGCCGTGTTATACAGAAGTTCCGTGGCCCGGCTGTTGACCTGGAAAAAGGCGTTGTGTCCCAGGGCAAAGCGTACCGGGGCCGGATGTCCGGCCAGATTCAGGCTTTCAGTGAGGGTCGTGTCGCCCAGGGTGAGCTCGGTTTTTTCGCCGTAGGCCACATCGGAGGAGGTGGCGCGCGTGCTGTGGATGAAGCCGGTGACGCCCCAGGGGCCGTCCAGCAGGGCGCGGCCCAGCTCGGTCACGAGGGACGCGGCGGCGAACGGCGCGCTGATGAGCTCCACCACGCACGCGCCCGGGGTTCCGCCCGGTTCGCGGATAACGACGAAGCGCAGCCCGCCCGGAGCCTGTTCCTCCGGAGTCCAGGCGGGCAGGCCCGAGGCGCGGACCAGGACGCGCAATGCGGCCAGGACGCGCATGGTCCGGGGCGTTTGCAACAGACAGGCGTCCACGTCCACCACCTCGTGCGAGGCTCGACGACGCAGACCGAGACGGGGCAAGCCGTCCGGCCCCGGTGCGAAGGCGAATTCCATCTTGTTGCGGTAACGCCATTCACCCGGTCCAAAAGCGTTGGCGGGGGAGGGCAGGACTGGCCGCGTCAGCGTTTCCGCATCCTTGACGCCGCCGATGCGGGCCAGGGCGTCCGTGAGCAGACGCCGCTTCCAGCCCAGTTGAGCGCGGTAAGGCAGGCTCTGCCAGGGGCAGCCTCCGCAGTCCGCCGCGTGGGGGCAGGGCGCCGGACGCTCGTCCTCCGCCGGAGCGACGACGTTCAGCATTTCGGCCTCGGCCATGCGTTTTTTGACGGCTGTCAGCCGCGCCAGGATACGTTGTCCCGGCAGGCCGCCTCGTACAAAAACCACCGGCCCGTTTTCGGGCCGGGCCACGGCGCGCCCGTCGTGGGCCAGGCCGTGCAGCGTCAGTTCCAGGCTGTCGCCCGCATTCCAGATCATGCAGTTTCCCCGCGGCCCCTTGACTTTGAAAGGGAGTCGGGCCATGAAAAGAAGTCTGTCCGGCCCGGTTGGCCGGGATAAAGCGCAACGAAGGAGCACGTCATGTTCGGAACACTTATCAGCGACGTCATGCATTCCACCCCTCAGGGCTTTGTGGGCGTCGGCCTTATTTTTTTGTATTTTGTCGTCATGATGTGCGCTATTGTCTATCGTATCAAAAAAGCCGATCACATGGAACACTAAGCCGTCGTCTCCGGCCGCAAAGCCGGGGCCCGATGCGTCTCGTTCACGCTCGCTTCATCCGTAAGGCGTTTCCCATCAACGGCTGAAGATGCCGCGACGCAGCCGATTATGCCGAAGCGCGGTCGAGGCCGTTTGCGGCGTTGTCCCCCGGCGGGCGGCTTGGAGGGGTGCGTCTGTAACCCGCAAAGTGTGGAGACATGGCTGGCAGAGCACGCGACGGCTTCAGGCCCGAACCCTGTGGGGCAGATAGGGCCGGTAGATATTTTCAATGACAAAATTTTAGTGGACGGCGCGCTTTTCCTCCGGCGAGGAAAGCGCGTTTTTTGTCTTGGGGCGGATTAATTTTAAATTATACAATGTTAAAGTTTAAGACACGCCCGCTTCGGCATCCGACAGTGCCGATGAATGGCGCTTATGCCTTCGCGGCGACCGCCTGAACCGCTGTCGGAAGAGCATGTTCAAGCCGAAAATGCTCTAGAGCGGTTTGCTGCTGAAAACGGCAAGCGCTCCGGCGGCCGCGGGAACGGCCGCCCGCGCCGAATAAGCCGGAAAACCACGCTTTCAGGTGAAATGACGGCAGCGTCGCTTTTGAAATGGGACAATTTCAAAAGGAAAATGCTCTAAAGAAAACCGGCCCGAAGAAAAATCGGGCCGGTTGAAGACAAAGCGGACGCGGGGAAGGAGGGGGGAGGCGCGCTCCCCCCGTCGGGATTAACCCCGGCACTGCTCGTGATAGTGGGTGTGCAGCAGTTCGTGGGCTTTGTGGCCGTTGGGTTCACCCAGGAAGTCCCGGTACAGGGCCTGGACTTCAGGGTTTTCGTGGCTTTTGCGAATGGGCAGGTTACGGTCGTCGCGGTACAGGGCTTCCTGCCGCAGTTTGGGCGTATCGGCCTCCAGACTGATGGGCTGGCCGCCGCCATTGATGCAGCCGCCGGGGCAGGCCATGATCTCGATGAAGTGCCAGCCGTGGGGGTTGCCCGCCTTAATCGCCTCGCATACGGCGCGGGCGTTCTTCAGGTTGTGGGCCACGGCCACCTTGACCTTGAGGCCGTCGATGTCCAGCTCGGCTTCCTTGATGCCCTCCATCCCTCGGATGGGTTCCAGTTCCAGCGGTTCCAGGCCGCGTCCGGTGAGCACTTCGTAGGCCGTGCGGATGGCGGCTTCCATCACGCCGCCCGTGGTGCCGAAGATGGTGCCCGCCCCCGAACCGACGCCCATAAGCGGGTCGAATTGTTCGTCGGGCAAAGTTTCAAAGTTGATGGAGGCCGCGCGGATCATCTGGCCCAGTTCCACGGTGGTCAGCACGATGTCCACGTCACGGTAGCCGCTGTCGCTCATTTCCGGGCGCTGAGCCTCGTATTTTTTGGCCGTGCACGGCATGATCGACACCGACACGATTTTGGACGGATCGATATCCGTCTTCTGCGCGTAGTAGGTCTTGAGCATGGTGCCGAACATGGCCTGCGGGCTCTTGGCCGTGGAAAAGTGGGGGATGAGTTCGGGGTAGAACATTTCCATGAAGTTGACCCAGCCGGGCGAGCAGCTGGTGATCATGGGCAGCACGCCGCCGTCCTTGACCCGGCGGATGAACTCGTGTCCTTCTTCCATAATGGTCAGGTCGGCCGACCAGTTGGTGTCGAACACCTTGTCGAAGCCCAGACGGCGCAGGGCCGCGACCATCTTGCCGGTCACGATGTCGCCGGGTTTGCCGCCCAGGGCTTCGGACAGACCCACGCGCACCGAGGGAGCGGTCTGAACCATGACGATTTTGTCGGGGTCGCGCAGAGCGGCCTGGACTTTGTCGATGTCGCTTTTGATGGTGATGGCCCCGGTGGGACAGATTTTGGCGCACTGGCCGCAGAAGGTGCACTGCACCTTATCCAGCCCTTGGTGGAAGGCGGGCGACACCACCGACCGGATGCCGCGGCCGGTGAAAGAGTATACGCTGACGCCCTGCACCTCGGAGCACACCCGCACGCAACGGCCGCACAGAATGCACTTGGACGGGTCGCGCACGATGGACGGATTGTTCTCGTCCTTGGGCATGGGGGGGCGGTTGTAGGCGTAGGGAATGCGACGGATGCCCAGATCGGCCGCGATTTTCTGCAATTCGCAGTTGCCGTTGCGCGCGCAGGCCAGGCAGTCGCGCGGATGGTTGGAAAGCAGCAGCTCGACGATGGTCTTGCGCGCTTCCAGCACTTCGGGGGTATGGGTGTTGACCTCCATGCCCTCGGCCACCTTGGCCACACACGAAGCCATCAACGAACGGGCGCCCTTGATTTCCACCACGCACACGCGGCAGGCCCCCTCGGGCCTCAGCATGGGGTGGTGGCACAGGTTGGGGATGTGAATGCCCGCGCTTTTGGCGGCCTCCCACACCGTGGCCGTGGCGGGCGCGGTAACGGTTTGCCCGTCTATGGTCAGAGTAACGGTATTACTCATGCTCTTCTCCTTAAAATGCGTGTTTCGCCGGAACTTGCGTCCGGCCGCTCCGAGGCGGCGGCGCGGCCGCGCCTGTGCCCACCCGGGCGTTTCGCAGCGTCGTTCATGGTCATCAGTTTCCGCAAGCGCCGCCCTAACGACGGGTGACGGCGTGCATCTTCTTGCACTGGGTCACGCAGGTGCCGCACTTGACGCACTTGGCCGTATCGATGACGTGGGGCTGCCGTTTTTCGCCGCTGATGGCGTCCGCCGGACAGGCCCGGGCGCACATCCCGCAGCCGATGCATTTTTCGGGGTCGATCCAGTATTCGAGCAGGTCCGTACAAGCCTTGGCCGGGCACTTCTTGTCGTAGATGTGAGCCTCGTACTCGTCGCGGAAAAAGCGCAGGGTGGACAGCACCGGGTTGGGCGCGGTCTGTCCCAGGGCGCACAGGGCCGCCTGCTGCATGGTACGGGCCAGGCGTTCCAGGTCCTCGATGTCGCCGGGCTTGCCCTTGCCCTGGCAGATGCGCTCCAGAATTTCCAGCATGCGCTTGCTGCCTTCGCGGCAGGGCGTGCACTTGCCGCAGCTTTCGGCCTGGGTGAAGGACAGGAAGAAGCGGGCCAGGTCCACCATGCAGGTATCCTCGTCCACAACCACCAGACCGCCGGACCCCATCATGGCGCCCGCGGCCTTCAGCGAGTCGTAGTCCACCGGACTGTCCAGCAGCGATTCGGGCAGGCAGGCGCCCGAGGGACCGCCGATCTGCACGGCCTTGAACTTTTTGCCGTCCTTGATGCCCGCGCCGATGTCGAAAATAATCTGGCGCATGGAAGTGCCCATGGGCACTTCCACCAGGCCGGTATTGCGCACCTTGCCGGTCAGGGCGAAGACCTTGGTGCCGGGCGACTTTTCCGTGCCCAGCGCGGTATAGGCGTCGGCCCCGTCGGTGATGATGCGGGCCACGTTGGCGAAGGTTTCCACATTGTTGAGAACCGTGGGCTTGCCCCATACGCCTTCATTGGCGGGGAAGGGCGGCCGGGGACGCGGCATGCCGCGCTTGCCCTCGATGGACTGGAGCAGGGCGGTTTCTTCGCCGCACACGAACGCGCCCGCGCCTTCCTTGATTTTCAGATCGAAGTGGAAATCCGTGCCCAGAATATGCTCGCCGAGCAGCCCCATTTCCTCGGCCTGGGCCATGGCTACCTTCAGACGCTGGATGGCCAGGGGATATTCGGCGCGCACGTAGATGTAGCCGTGGCTGGCTCCGGTGCACCAGGCCCCGATAAGCATGCCCTCGATGACGGCGTGGGGGTCGCCTTCCAGCACCGAGCGGTCCATAAACGCGCCGGGGTCGCCTTCGTCGGCGTTGCACACCACGTACTTGGGCGAGCCCGTGGCCGCGCGCATCATTTCCCATTTGCGGCCGGTGGGGAAACCCGCGCCGCCGCGTCCGCGAAGGCCGGATTTTTTCACTTCCTCAAGGGCGGCTTCGGAGCCCATTTCCATGGCTTTGACCAATCCCTCGTAACCGCCGCCCGCGATGTATTCCTCGATGTCCTCGGGGTCGATGCGGCCGCAGTTGCGCAGCACCAGACGATGCTGGAGGTTGTAGAAAGCCATTTCGCGGTAGGTCTTGCGCGGGGTCTTGCCGGTGCGGCCCTGGAACAGCAGGCGTTCGACCACGCCGCCCTCGATGAGGGTGGTGGTCACGATTTCCTCGACGTCCTCGGCCTTGACCCGGATATAGAAGTTGCCGCCGGGATAGACGATAACCAGGGGGCCAAGCTCGCAAAAGCCGTGGCAGCCGGTGGTCACCACTTCCACGCGGTCGGCCAGACCGTGGGCCTCGATGGCCTGGTGGAAGGCATCGCGCACGGCCTGGCTGCCCGAGGACGTACAGCCCGTGCCCCCGCAGACGAGGATCTGGAACTTTTTGTCGGTGGGCTTGCGGTCATAGTGGCGCAATGCGATTTTGGGTTTGGAGGCTTCCCTGACCTTCCGGAGGTCGGCGGGGGAAGCAAGGCGGGCATATTTGGTCATGATATCCTCACAGTGCTTGATGGAGATCCCGGGGAACGGCAATGCGACCGTTCTTCGCGCGGGATGCGGTATGCGCGGCGCCGGGGCGGCCCGCTCTACGACAGGTAGCTGTCGAGAATGCCCGGAATATCGGCGGGGGTCAGCCGGCCGTGGGTCTGATCGTTGACCATCATGACCGGAGCCAGCCCGCACGCGCCCAGACAGGCCACGGTTTCCAGCGTGAATTCGAGGTCTTTGGTTGTTTCGCCGGGTTTGATGTTGAGATGCTGGCTGATGGCGTCCAAAATGCCCGCGGCGCCCCGTACGTGACAGGCCGTGCCCTGACAGCAACGGATAATGTTTTTGCCGCGCGGATTGAGATGGAACTGGGAATAAAAAGTCACAACCCCGAACACTTCCGAAACGGGAATGTTCAGTTCTTTGGCAATGACTTCCAGAATCGGCTTGGGCAGATACCCGTAAACGCCCTGGGCCTTCTGCAGCACCGGAATGAGAGCCCCGCGCGGGTCTTTCCGGTAATCCGCCAGAATGTCCATGAGCGGCGCGAGATCGAATTCGTCCACGCCCGAGCAATTACATGCCATGTGTGTATCCTCCTGGTACGTTCAGGTGCCGATGGCGGCCGGCGGGGCGATCCCCGTGCGGCCGGTGGTCCGCCCGCGCCCCGACCGGGACGGGAAGAGGCGCGGGCGGAAAATTTGTCATTCGGGCCGGGTGGCGGGTTGAGCCGTCAGGCCGAGTTCGGCCAGTATAGCAGATTCGGCCCGCCATGCTTCAGCCAAAAAAGCCTTGGTTTCGGCCCGGCTTTTGAGGGCCGGAGCGACGGACCAGCCTTCCAGCGCGCGGAGAAAAGCCTCGGATTGCGCGGCCCGGGTGAAAGCGGCTTCGAGCTTGTCCAGCGTCGTTTCGGGCGTACCCCCGGGGGCCAGCAGCACGAACAGAGAGTCACCCCGGCCGGGGTCGGCAAAGCCTCGGTCGGCGAGGGCGGGCACATCGGGCAGAGCCGGCAGTCGTGAACCTGCCAAAACCATAAGGGGGCGCAATTGTCCGTTTTTAATGCGGGGCAGCGCACCGCTGGCCGCCGCGTCCACATGGCCGCCCAACAGCGCCGTTTCGGCTTCGCCCGGTCCGCCGAAGGGCACGAAGCGCCAGGTCAGGGAAGGGTCGTGTTTACTCATCATGGCCAAGGCGATGTGAGAGGGCGTGCCCAGGCCGGGCACGCCGATGCGCAGTTCGCCCTTGTGTTCGCGACTGGCGGCAAAAAAGGCGTCGATGTCGGCGTAAGGCGAGCCGGGGGCGACCACCAGCAGAGGCGCGGCCTGACCGAAGGCCAGCACGGGTTCCACATCGGCCAGGGGCTTGTAGGGAGCCTTGTTGCGGTGGGGGATGTAAATCAGCGCGTTGGACACCGCCGCGGCCAGACTGTAACCGTCGGGACGGGCTGCGGCCAGCTTGGCCACGCCGGGCATGCCGCCTCCGCCCGCTTCATTGCGGGGCACAATGGCCTGGCCGAGCAGGGGTTCGGCTTCTCCGGCCAGCACGCGGGCCGCGGCGTCCAGCGCTCCGCCGGGGCTGAACACGATGGACAGGTCCAGAACTTTGTGAGGAAAATCATAAGAATCGGCCGCAAAAAGCCGCGCAGGAAGCGCGGCGAGCAGTACCGCCAGGACGAGTATCCCGGCCGTACGCTGGAAGTGGCGGGACAAATACCATTTCATAATCATCTTGTGTGCGATTTTGCACTAGTTTGGCAAGTAAAAATTTTTTTTTCACAAGAAATAATACCCTAAAACACTCTATCTTTGTAAAATAATTACATAATCATAAAATTTCAAAGGTTGAGCGCGCGCTCAACAGGCAGGGGGGGGCAGGTATCGAAACCGGAATTCCGGGCTTACAAACCGCCCATCAGTATTTGCACCATGTGGGTTTCCAGGTTCGGCCCCAGGACGAAAGCCAGCACCAGCGGGGCGGGCGCGAAGCCCCGGCGGCGCAACAGCACGGACAGCCCGCCGAACAGAATGCACTGAACGGGACCTTCCGGACCGCCCGCGCCCATATAGGAGCCCGTCAGGCACAAGAGCAGGATGAAGGGCCACAGCAGACGATAGGGCAGGCGGGCCAGCCCGGCCCATACCCTGGCCAGCCCCAGGCCCAGAAAGAGCAGAAGCAGGTTGCCCAGGATCAGGCTGGTTGCCAGCCCCCAGTAAAAAACGGGTTGCCGTTCGGGCAACAGAGGCCCCGGTACCACGCCGCCTACGGTGAGCGCGCCCAATAGGGCGGCGGTAATGGGGTTGGTGGGCAGCCCGAGGAGCAACAGCGGAGCGAACGAAGCCACGGCCGCCGCGTTGTTGGAGGCTTCGGGGCCGACCAGGCCGGACCATGCGCCCCGGCCGAAGCGGGCGCGGTCGGGCGCCAGACGTTTTTCCAGAGCGTAGGAGGCGAAACTGGCGGTCATGCCCGCGCCGCAGGGCACCAGGCCTGTGGCGAAGCCGATGGCGGTTCCGCGCAGGGCCGGAAACAGAAGACGCCATGAGGGGCGCACGGGCTCGTTTTCGGCGGCGGTCCGCGACTTCGGGACGAGCGAGGTTGCGCCCGCGCTTTCGACCGGGCGTAGCGGCGCGGGCGCGGGTGGCGTCAGCAGGGTGTCGAGGATGTCGCCCAGGCCGAATACGCCCAGCAGCAGCGAAGTCAATTCGATGCCGTTCATCAGCCGCCACGAGCCGAAGGTCAGGCGTTCGGCCCCGTGCACCGGATCCAGGCCCACCAGGGCCAGAGCCAGCCCCAGAAACACCATGCCCAGGTTTTTACGCGGATCGCCGGGGCCGAGCAGCACCACCAGGGCCAGGGCTCCGACCATAAGCAGAGCGCGCTGACCGGGCCCGAAGTATAGGGCCGCGGCGCCGAGCAGAGGAGCCAGAGCCGCCAGGCCCAGGGTTGCCGCCATGCCGCCCGTGAAGGAGGCCAGAGTGGCGGCCGCCAGGGCCTGTTTCGCCCGGCCCGCTTGCGCCAGGGGGTGACCTTCGAACAGAGTGGCCACGGCGTCGGCTTCGCCCGGAACGCCCAGCAGAATGGAGGTCACCGCGCCGCCATACTTGGCGCCGTAAAAAATGCCCGCCAGCAGGGTGATGCCCGGCAGAGGCTCCAGCACATAGACAAGGGGAAAGAGCAGCGCCATGGCCGCCGGAGGACCGAAGCCGGGCAGGACGCCCACCACCATACCGAGCACGCAGCCCAGCAGCACCAGGCCCCACATCAGGGGATCGCCCGCCACGGCCAGAACTCCCTGAGCCATGCCGCTCAGAGCGGCGGCGTCGAATCCGGCGCTCACGCCGGACCTCCCGGGCCGGACAGCCAGACGGCCGGCGCGGTGAAAACTCGGCCCCAGAAACCGCCGGGCAGGGGAAAGCGCAACAGATATTCCACGCCCACCCCCAGGCCGCCGATGACCAGGGCCGCCAGAATGAAGGAACTTCGCCAGCCGTTGCCCGCGCTGCGGCTGAAAATCAGCCCGGCTGCCAGCGTTGCCGGCAACCAGCCCAGAGAGGTGAACAGCGCCAGCCACGCCAGGCAGCCCAGAAGCAGCCCCTTGAGCGCCCGACCGTCCGGAGCGGGACAAACGGTCGTCGCGGCTTTGGGCGAACGGCCGGACGTAGCGGCCAGAAGCGCGCCGCACACCATCAGACCGCCGCCCACGACGGCGGGCCATAACCCCGGACCCGGCGCGTCCGCTCGCCCCGGCCCCAGGCTCCAGCCCCGAGTGCACAACGCCGCGCCCGTCAGGAAAAAGGCGGCGGGCGTCCACGGAAACGAAGAAAAGGAGAGGAGAGGAGACGAACGGCGGAACATGCATAAGGTCGTAGCGCAGCCGCGCGGTTTTTGGCAAGCCGATGGAGGACGACGGCCGGACGCGTCTTGCGTCTGCCGGGGCACTGTGTTAATCTATGTCGTTTGGATTGTCCGCTTGTTTTCGCGCGTTGGCGCGGGATGAGCTTATGCGAGAGTGGCGGAATGGTAGACGCACCGGATTTAGGATCCGGCGGAGCAATCCGTGAGAGTTCGAGTCTCTCCTTTCGCACCAATGTTTGGCGTCCCTCCGATCATTACCCTCATTCCTGGCGAAGCGGTTCCGGTTCCGGAGCCGGCCATGCGGCGAGCCGGGTATCACGCAAGGAGCCTATCCTCATGGAACACAGCATTGAAGTCGTTTCCCCCGTTGCGCGCAAAATCTCCGTCACTGTGCCCGCCGCGGGCGTGAACGCCGTTCTCGATTCCACCGTGCGCGGTTTCGGCGCGAATTTGTCCCTTGACGGTTTCCGCAAGGGCAAGGTGCCCGCCCGCGTCATCGAGCGCCGTTTCCCCGAGGAAATCGTGTCCCGCGCCACTGAAACCCTGGTCAACGGTCAGGTATCGGAAATTCTGGAAAAGGAAGGCCTCAATCCCATCAGCCGCATCGAATTCGACTCCGGCGACGCCCGCCAGGTCGAACGGGATCAGAGCTTTTCCTTTACTTTTTCCTTTGAAGTGTTGCCCGATTCCATCGAATTGCCCGAAGACATGAGCGCTCTGTCTGTGGATGTGGAAGCGCCCGAGCTGAAGCCCGAGGAAGTGGAAAGCATCACCATGCGTATCCGCAAGACGATGGCCACCTTGGACGAGGTGACCGAAAATCGTCTGCCCCAGGACGGCGATGTGGTGCTGGTGGATGTGGAAGGCACGGTGGACGGCAAGCCGGCCCCCGGCATGAGCGCTCGGAATTTTCTCATGCAATTGCGCGCCCCCAAGGAAGGCGACAAGCCCGCCGATGTGGAAACCGTCGTCCGCACCCTGCACGCGGGCGAGGAAGGCGAGGGCAGCATGGTGGCTTCCGAGGATCATCCCGACCCCTCTTTGCGCGGTCGGACCGTGCAGCTTAAGGTCAAGCTGCACAAGATCAGCCGCGAAGTGCTGCCCGACCTGAACGACGAGTTCGCCAAAAAGGTGGGCTTTGAGGACATCGGCAAGCTGCGCCAGGCGATTCTGGACCAGGCCATGAACAACAAGCTGCGGGAAATCCGCTCCAAGGGCCAACAGAAGCTGCTCGACAGCCTGCTCGACGCCCAGGACTTTCCTCTGCCCCCCGTCCTGGTGGAAAAGCACCTTAATGAATATCTCGCCGAAGCGCGCGACTATCTCACGCAGCAGGGGCTTGACCAGAACGCCGTTGCCGATACCCTGAAGAACATGAAGGACGAAGGCTCGGTTCAGGCCCGGATGCAGGCCAAGGCCCAGGCTTTCCTGATGGCCCTGGCCTTCCGCGAGAATATTCGGGTTACCCAGCAGGAAGCCGACCGCCACATCCTGCAGATAGCCCAGGAAACCAAGCAGGACTTTGCCAAATTGCGCGAGGCCATCTGGCAGAACGGCATGATCCACGATATTCAGGAACGTCTGATGGCGGCCAAGGCTTTGGATATGCTGTACGCCAAGGCGAAGAAGATTACGGTCGACGCCGACGGCAAGCCCGTGCCCGCGCCTGAAACAGGGGCCGCGGCCCCGGAAAAAGTGGTTGAACCTGCCGAAAACGCTGAATAAGACATGAAAGGCGCGTGCCGTCGGACGGCGGCGCGCGCCGCGCATAGGGAGCGCATCCGTGAATATACCCATGGTCATCGAAACGACGGGCCGTACCGAGCGGGCTTACGACATTTATTCCCGCCTGCTCAAGGACCGCATCATTCTGCTGGGTGAAGAGGTCAACGATTACGTGGCCTCCCTTATCTGCGCCCAGCTTCTGTTCCTCGAATCCCAGGACCCCGAAAAGGAAATCAGCCTGTACATCAACAGCCCCGGCGGTTCGGTGACGGCGGGCATGGCCATTTACGACACCATGCAGTTCGTGGCTCCGCCCGTGGCCACCCTGTGCATCGGGCAGGCCGCCAGCATGGGGGCCTTTCTGCTGGCCGGGGGCGCCAAAGGCATGCGTTACGTCCTGCCCAACAGTCGCGTCATGATCCATCAGCCTTCGGGCGGCTTCCAGGGCCAGGTGACCGACATCGACATCCACGCCCGCGAAGTGCTGCGCATGAAAAAGAATCTCAACGCCATTCTGGCCGCCAACGTGGGAAAACCCGAAGAACAGGTTGCCGAGGATACCGAGCGTGACTATTTCATGACGGCGGAAGAAGCCGTGAAATACGGCATTGTGGATAAAATCCTGACTTCGCGCCATGATATCGGCAATTTGGAGAACGAAACGAAATGAGCGACACCAACGAACCGCAGGGCATGCGCTGCTCGTTTTGCGGCAAAAACGAGTTTGAAGCCAAGCATTTTATCGTGCAGGGCGACGCCTGCATCTGCGATTCGTGCGTGGCGTCCTGCAACGACATCATATCCCGACAATCCCTGGAAGAGGCGCGGGAGGAGGGCGGCCCTCTGCTCACTCCGCCGGAAATCAAAGCCCGGCTCGACGCGTATGTCATCGGTCAGGAACAGGCCAAGAAAATTCTGTCCGTGGCCGTGCACAACCATTATAAGCGGGTGTTCTACAGCGGCGTTCTCGACGATGTGGAACTGGAAAAGAGCAACGTGCTGCTGGTAGGCCCTTCGGGCAGCGGCAAAACTTTGCTCGCCCGCACCCTGGCCCGTATCCTCAAGGTCCCCTTCGCCATCGCCGACGCCACCACCCTTACCGAGGCGGGCTATGTGGGGGAAGACGTGGAAAATATTCTGGTCCAACTGCTCCAGAATGCGGACTACGACCTTGACGCCGCCGGCAAGGGCATCATCTATATCGACGAAATCGACAAGATTTCCCGCAAGGGCGACGGTCCGTCCATCACCCGCGACGTCTCGGGCGAAGGCGTGCAGCAGGCCTTGCTGAAAATCATCGAGGGCACCGAGGCCAATATCCCGCCCAAGGGCGGCCGCAAGCACCCGCAGCAGGAATTCATCCGTCTCAATACCTCGAATATTCTGTTTATCGTGGGCGGGGCCTTTATCGGTCTTGAAAAGATGGTGGAACAGCGCGTGCGCGGCAACAGCATGGGCTTCGGGGCCAATATCGCCTCCAAAAAGGAACAGAGCCTGGGCGCTCTGCTTGATCAGGTGGTGCCCTCGGACCTCGTGCAGTTCGGGCTTATCCCCGAATTCGTGGGCCGCATTCCCGTCATCACCCATGTGGACGAACTGGACGAGGACGATTTGATCCGGGTGCTCACCGAGCCTAAAAACGCCCTGGTCAAGCAGTACCAAAAGCTGTTTGAACTTGATCACGTCAATCTGCGCTTTGAAAACGACGCTCTGCGCGCCGTGGCCGCCAAGGCCATCGAGCGCAAGACCGGCGCGCGCGGCCTGCGCAACGTGCTCGAAACCGTCATGCTCGACATCATGTACAACCTGCCGACCATGCACGGCGTCAAGGATTGCGTCGTCACCCGCGGCGTCATCGACAAGGGGGAAGCCCCCCTGTTTATCTACGACGCCGAACAGCAGGCCTGCTGACAAAGAAGCTCGGGACGGGAGGGGGCCTTTTTGAAAAAAGAGGTCTTTTCCCTCCGCCCCACCCCACTCCCCCCAAAACTTTTAATAATGGGCGACCCGTCGTGTTCCCCACGGATGAAAAGTTTGGAAAGGTGGGGGTACGGGGGAAGGAAGCTGTTGAAAAAGTTTCCTTCCCCCGTGGTTATTATCACTATTTTCGGGGAATTGTATGGGACTTTTCCGTAAGACGCCGACCGGGGACGAACATTCGCCGATGGAATTGCCGATCATGTCGCTGCGCGAGGTGGTGATGTTTCCGCACGCCATCATGCCGTTGTTTGTGGGACGGGAAGCGTCGGTCAAAGCCATTGAGAGTTCCATCGCCGATTACGGCAAGCAGATTTTTTTGGTGGCGCAGAAAGAGCCGGATGTGGAAAAGCCCGGCCCGGACGATCTGTTTCCCGTGGGGGTGGTGAGCAAAATCCTTCAGTTGCTGCGCCTGCCCGACGGCAGCATCAAGGTGCTGTTCGAAGGCATGTATCGTGCCGCCTGGAGGCCGTACAGCGCTCACAGCGCGTTCGGCGACGGACCGTTTCCGTTGCTTCAGGTGACGCGCCTGGATGAGGCGGGCAGCTCCAATCCCGAACAGGAAGCCCTGATCCGCGCCACCCATGAGGCCGTGGAGGATTTCGGCCGGGTCAATAAGAAGATGAACCAGGAACATCTGGCCGCCATAGCGGGCCTGCGCGAGCCTGGCCGCCTGGCCGACGCGGTCATGCCCCACCTCAAGCTCGATCATCTGCGCAAGCAGGAAGTGCTGGAAACGCTCGACACGGGCGCGCGGCTGGAAAAGGTGTTTGAACTGTTGAGCGGCGAACTGGCCGTGGCCTCTCTGGAAAAGACCATCAAAAGCCGGGTCAAAACCCAGATGGAGCGCAACCAGCGCGAATACTACCTGAACGAGCAGATCAAGGCCATCCACAAGGAAATGGGGCACGAGGACGACCCCCAGGCCGAGGCCGCCGAACTGGAACAGCGCTTCCGGGCCAAGAATATGCCCGAAGAGGCGCGCGAACGCGGCCTGCGCGAGGTGCGCAAGCTGCGTCAGATGCCTCCCTCGTCGGCCGAATACAGCGTGGCCCGCAATTACATCGACTGGATTCTCGACCTGCCTTGGAACGAACTGAAAGAAATCGACGTCGACATTCAGGAAGCTCGAGCCCTGCTGGACGGCGCTCACTACGGTCTGGAAAAGCCCAAGGAGCGCATCCTCGAATATTTGGCCGTGCAGAAGCTGGCCGGACGCCTCAAGGGGCCCATCCTCTGCCTGGTGGGGCCTCCCGGCGTGGGCAAGACCTCGCTGGCCAAATCCGTGGCCAAGGCCACGGGCCGCGAATTCGTGCGCGTTTCCCTGGGCGGCGTGCGGGACGAGGCGGAAATCCGGGGGCACCGCCGCACCTATGTGGGCGCGCTGCCCGGCAAGATACTCATGGCCCTCAAGCGGGCAAAATTCAACAACCCCTTGTTCTGCCTGGATGAAATCGATAAAATGACCGCCGACTTCCGGGGCGATCCTTCCTCCGCCCTGCTGGAAGTGCTGGACCCGGAACAGAACTACGCCTTCAACGATCACTACCTGGACATGGATTACGATTTGTCCCAGGTCTTTTTCATCACCACGGCCAACAGCCTTCAAGGGATACCCGCCCCGCTGCTGGACCGCATGGAGATACTCCAGCTTTCCAGCTATCTGGAGACCGAAAAAACGCATATCGCCCGCGATTTTCTGCTGCCCAAACAATGGGAACTGCACGGCCTGCAGTCGGACAATCTGCGCGTTACGGACAACGCCCTGCTGGAGGTCATCCGCTCCTACACCCGCGAAGCCGGAGTGCGCGGTCTGGAGCGCGAACTGGCCGCCCTGTGCCGCAAGACCGCCATGCGCATGGTGGACGCCAAGGGCGCGACGGGAGGCGTCACCGTCACCCGCCAGAACCTGCATACCTTCCTTGGAGTCAAAAAATACCGTTACGGCGAACGCGAAGACGGCCCCCAGGTGGGCGTGGTCACCGGCCTGGCCTATACCGATCGCGGCGGGGAAATCCTGTACGTGGAAACGGCTCTTATGCCCGGTTCGGGCAAGGTGTCGACCACCGGCCAGCTCGGCGACGTCATGAAGGAATCGGCTCAGGCCGCCTTCTCCTATGTGCGTTCGCGCTCCGACCTGTTCGGTCTCAAGCCCTCTTTCCACAAGGAAGTGGACATCCACGTCCATGTGCCCGAGGGAGCTACGCCCAAAGACGGCCCTTCGGCCGGGATCACCCTGGCCACCTCGCTGGCCTCGGCTCTGCTGGGCATCCCTGTGCGCAACGATGTGGCCATGACCGGCGAAATCACTCTGCGCGGCCGCGTGTTGCCCATCGGCGGCCTGCGCGAAAAGCTGCTCGCCGCCCGCCGCGCGGGCATCAAGACCGTCATCGTCCCCGCGGACAATGAAAAAGACCTCAAGGAAGTGCCGGAGGAAATCCTCAAGTCCTTGCACATCGTGTTCGTCCGCCACGTCGACGAGGTGCTGCCCCTGGCCTTGGACGCCGCGCCCGCCGATATCTTTCCCCGGCGCGACGATACGCCGTCTCTGTTCGTCTCCCTTCGGGAGCGTCCCCGCGGCGTGGACGCCGCCCCTTCCGCCCCCGCGCAGTAGAAAAAGACGGGGAGGGAGGCTTTTGAAAAAGCCCCCTCCCCATACCTCGCCCCGTCAAGCTTTTTATCCGTGGGAAATACGAAGCCCCGCCTTTTTTGAGCCGCTGTCTTTGGGCCCGCCGGTACTGCGGTTGGTTTTGAGGTTCGCGGGTCGGGGGCGTTTTATACCATGCGGACGGGCACGCCCGCCCGGCGCATGAAGGTCTTGAGTTCGGGGATGGAGTAGGCGCCGTAGTGCACGATGGAGGCCACCAGCGCGGCCGAGGCTCCGCCCGTGGTCACCGCGTCCGTCAGATGTTGCGGCGCGCCCGCGCCGCCCGAGGCGATAACCGGAATGGTCACGGCGTCGGCGATGAGACGGGTGAGGGTCAGTTCATAGCCGTCCAGGGTGCCGTCGGCGTCGATGGAATTGACGCACAGTTCGCCCGCGCCCAGTTCCTCGCAACGCCGCGCCCAGGCCAGGGCGTCCAGCCCGGTGGGCTTGCGGCCGCCGTGGATGACGATTTCATAGCCCGAAGGTTGGGCGGGGGAGGCGGGCACCCGGCGCACGTCCATACCCACCACCACGGCCTGCGAGCCGAAGGCCGCCGCGCCGTCGGCGATGAGTTCCGGACGTTTGACCGCCGCCGAGTTGAGCGACACCTTTTCCGCCCCGGCCAGCAGCACGGCCCGCATGTCCTCCACGCTGGCGATGCCGCCGCCCACGGAAAACGGGATGAAGATGGCCGAGGCCACCCGTTCCACCACATCGAGGAAAATACCCCGCGCCTCGTGCGAGGCCGTGATGTCGTAAAACACGATTTCGTCCGCGCCTTGCTCGTAGTAGCGGCGGGCCGTTTCCACCGGGTCTCCGATGTCCTCGTTGCCCTGAAAGCGCACGCCCTTGGTCAGGCGACCGTCGCGCACGTCCAGGCAGGGGATGAGGCGCTTGCTCAGACGGCCGACGGCCCGGGGGGAGAAAGAGGAGTCAGGCATGGCGGGCCTCCCGGCACCAGGCGTGGAAGTTGGCCAGCAGGCGCAGGCCCGGTTCGCCGCTTTTTTCGGGATGGAACTGGGCGGCCCACAGGCCGGGGCGGCCGTACAGCGAAGCGAAGGTTGCGCCGTAAATGGTTTCGGCTATGAGCAGATCGGGCTGAGGTTCGGGGTAGTAGCTGTGCACGAAGTAGAATCGGGCGTCGGGGGCAATGCCTTCCAGCAGGGGCGAAGGCCGTCGGACGATCAGGCTGTTCCAGCCCATGTGGGGGATGCGGATGGGGCGGCCGCCGTCCTGCCACTCGGGCCGGAAGCGGCGGCAGACGCCGGGCAGGATGCCCAGGGTCGCGGTGTCGTTTTCCTCGCTGTGTTCCAGCAGAATTTGACAGCCCAGGCAGACGCCGAGCAGCGGCTTGCCGCCCGCCACCAGAGCGCGCAACGTATCGTCCAGACCCGTGTCGCGCAAGTGCCGCATGGCCTGCCCGGCCGCGCCCACGCCCGGAAAGATGACGCCGTCGGCAGCCGCGAGGGCGGCGGGCTCGGCCGTGATCTCGGCCGGGATGCCCAAGGATTGCAGAGCGCGGCGCACGCTTGTCTGGTTGCCCGCCTTATAGTCGAGAATGGCCAGCATGGCTTTTGCCTTGGTTGGGGGTGGCAAAAAATCTGTATAGCTTCGGCGGGCCCGGCTTGGCAAGAAAGAGTCGGGGTCAGGCGCGCGGGGAGGACAGGCGGGTCACGGCGGTTCGCCCGGCGGCGGGATCGTCGGTGATCAGACCGGTGACGCCTGCGGTCAGCAGGGCGTTCATGTCGGCGGCTTCGTTGACCGTCCAGGGCAGCGTTCCCTTGCCCGTCCGACGCAGTTCCGTCAGGTCCGCTTCCATAAGCAGGGTGTGCAGCGGATGGTACCAGGCCGCGTCCAGGTCCGCGCACAACGCGGCCGGACCGCGCGGAGGGCGGGCCTCCACCAACGCGCCGAGCAGGGCCGACGGCTCCAGCGCGCGTAGTCGGCGCAGGTAGTCGTGCCGGAATGACGAAAACAACACCCGGGGCAGCATGTCCAGCCGTCGGACCAGTGCCAGCGTGGCGGGCACGACGCTATGGTCCCCGCGCAGCCCGGCGTGATCCTTGATTTCCACGTTGACCAGCCAGTTCAGATCGCGGGTCAGCGTCAAGGCCTCTTCCAGCATGGGCACGGGTTCGGCCCGCGGCGGCCGCATATCGGCGCCGGCGTGCAGGCTCCGGATTTGGGACAGGGTGAGGTCGCACACCCGCCAGGGCGCAAGGTGGGCCAGTTCTGGACGGGCGGCGACGTCGGTAGTGCGGGCCAGGGTATCGTCGTGGACAAGCGCCAGGCGGCCGTCGGCCGTCAGGTTGACGTCCAATTCCCAGGCATCCGCGCCCATTTCGCGCGCCAGACGGGCGGCGGCCAGCGTGTTTTCCGGAGCGAGCCGCCGCGCCCCCCGGTGGGCGATGATCAAAGGTCGACGGACGGCGGCGGGATCGGGCCAACGGGCCGGGGACCGGCCGGAGAAGGAAAGATTCGACATGGACGATCCTGATTGTTGAGGCCGTTTCCGGCGCGAAACAGCGAAAAGCCGTCCGCGTTCAACGCAGTTCACGTTCCTTTTCCATGGCGACCAACAGGTCGCTGGCACGAATGCCCAAAGCTTCGGCCAATTGGCACAGCATGTCCAGACTGGGCTTTTTCCGCCCGCTTTCCAACATGCCGATGAACGATGGACTGACGCCCGCCCGTTCGCTGAGTTGAACCTGCGTCAGCCCTGCCTCTCGTCGGAATCGCTTCAGAACATAGGAAAAGTGACACGATATTATATATAGTTTTTCCATTAAATAAGAATAGCTGCTTGTGTATCGGACAAGGTTCACCTATAGGTGAGAAAATCACCCAGGGGTGAAACAGGGAGGGTCCAGATGACGCCGGGAGAAGAGAGATATTGTTTTAAGGAGAGCGATAAACTGTATATATTTTATGATAAAGATGAATTCTATAAGACTCTCAAACGTTTTTTATTTTTATCGCAAACAAAATCTTTGAAATCACTGGCTTCCTATCTTGGATTGCCGTTTGGCGATATATTAAGCTATATAAAAAATTTATCCATCCCTGTTGATTGGGTTTTGCGGATGGTATTTAACTTATATGAGAAGATAGAAAAACATCGTTTCGACAATGCTCAAAAAGAAGAAATATTGTGTTTTAACGCAAGATATGGATTTTTTATCAAAAAGTTGAGCCAGGCCGACAAAGATAAATTAACGGTGGCAATGGAAAAAGCTCTGTTTTTTTCCAGTCCTATGGTTATTGACGAACGTGTCAGAAAATATCTGGATTATGTGAACGAACTGCTCAACAAGGGCTCTCGCGATTAGTGTCGCTTGTTTTCCATCGGTTGAGCTTGCGCGGCGCGTCTGCGCCATTCCTCTTCCAGCGTGGTGACCATAGTGCTGGCGGGGACGCCCAGGGCTTGCGACAACTTGAACAGCATGGCCAGATTGGGCTTTTTCAACCCGGTTTCCAGCATTCCCACAAAAGACGGGCTGACGCCCACACGTTCGCTGACTTGCTCTTGCGTAAGCCCGGCCTGATGTCGGTATTGCTTTAAAACCCAGGGAAAAACATCTGAAATAGTTGCCACTTTCTTCATGATATCACTCTAACCGTTGCGAAAGGCAAAAACATTCACCCATTGGTGAGAAAACGGAAAGGAAGTTCCGAGAGCCGGGTTGGGGGCTGAGCGTAGATATTCCGGCCGAGAGGCGGAAAAAAACACGCGGACGCGCGGGTAGCGCGCGTCCGCGTGGAGGGGGAGGAAGTGAAGCCGGAGAAGGGATATCCCTTCCGTAACCGCTTTTTTTCAATAGAAAAGTATTAGTCTCCGCCCGAGGTGCCGCTTTCCAGGATGGACACGATGGAGAACAGGGTGAAGCACACGGCCCCCAGGCCGACCATGATCCGCGCGGGCACGTAGTAGGCGGGTTCGTCCAGACCGGCTTCGAACAGAAAACCGGCAATGAACAGGCAGGACAGGGCGGTCATGACCGGAATAAGGGGAATGCGGTCGGCCAGCGGGAAGCTGCGCCGCCACACCAGGGCAAGCAACAACACTTTGCTGAGAATGCTCCAGCACACAATGCCCAGGCCGATGAGCACCCAACCGGGGGCGAGGCGGGCCGGATCGTCGCCGGATACCAGGACGGTCAACCCCCATAAAATGTTGATGCCGCCGAGAACCGCCACCAACAGGGGCCAGGATCTGTGTTCACGGTCGCCGTAGGTGTTCTGAATCTGACGCAGGACGCTGGCCACCAGGGCGATGAGGCTGCCGCACACCAGCGACAACCCCACCAGCACATGCCCGGCCACCATATATTCCGAGCCTGAATGTTGTTTGGTCAGCAGGGCGAAGCCCCAGGCCAGGCCGACCACGGTGCAGATGATGGGCACGGCCAGCAGAATGGTGGCCGTGCCTTCATTGAAGGCGTTGTCGGGTTTGGCATCGGGCGCGGCCTTGGAATTTCGGGGAATAAGAACGAATTTGGTGGATGAAGCGGCCACCGTGGCCACGCAGCAGGTGATGAGACCTATGCCGAACACCACATGCCCGGCCACAAAGCCGTCGGCATGGGGAATACGCGCCACAAAGGTCAGGCCGCAGATAACGGCGATAATGCCCGCCGCATAGCCGAGCACGGGCAGAGCCGCTCGGTAGCCGGGACCGTAGGTGTCGGTGAGCTGACGAATGATGGTGGCGGCAGTGCTGAACAGGGCGATGCAGATGGCCGTCAGAAAGGTGACGACATGACCGGACACCACATTGTCGGGCGTGGGGCCCCGGTTCCAGATGTAAAGCCCGTAGGCCAGGCAGATGGCGCCCATCATCAGGGGAATGGCCCGGAACAGAAGGCTCATTTCTTTATTCATGGCAAGGTCCTTTGCGTTGGAGACATGCGTCGCCCGTGCGGGCGACGTTTTGGACCAGCATAGGGGCGCGACGGCCTTCCGCGCCACTATTTACCGTGTTGGAGGCATGATTGCGGCGAGAAGCGGGGTTCCGGGCCGGAAAGAAGAAACGTGTCCCCTGGGATAGTGAAATAATACTCGTGCCTTTCTTCAAAAAACGGGGTCGACGAAGGCTCCGAGTTTTGGCATGGTGGAAGTCTCAAGGGGAGGAAAGCCGGTGAAGCATCGTTCATTCGGAACAGGGGCCGCTTTGCTGCTGAGCGTATTCGTCGCTTGTTGCGGGCTGAGCGGGTGCGGGCTGCGCCTGACGTCCGCGCCGCCGGAAATGCCGTTTGAGCTGGAAATAGTGCACGTCAACGATACCCATTCCTACATGGCGGGCATGGATACGTACGGCGCCGCCTGTCTCGACCCGGCCGAGCCGTGCGCCGGCGGCATGGGGCGTCTGGCCGCGGAGCTGCGGCGATTGAAGGCGGGCCGGGATAATGTGTTGGTGCTGGACGCCGGCGATCGTTTTCAAGGCACCCTGTTTTATACCGTCAACAAGTGGCCCATGCTGGCCGAATTGGACGGCCTGATGGGATACGACGCCGTAACCCTGGGCAACCACGAGTTCGATGAGGGCTGCGACGTTCTGGCCGATTATATCCGCGCCCTGGATACGCCTGTGCTGGCCGCCAATCTCGCCCCCGGTCCAACCTGTCCCCTGCGGGGATTGGAGGGTGTGCGCCCCTATGAGGTGCGCAACGTGGCCGGGCGCAAGGTGGGCCTGGTGGGGCTGGCCAATCCCGACACGGCCAAGCTGGCCGCGCCGTGCGCGGATACCCGTTTTACCGACAGCGCCGAAGCCCTGCGCGCGGCCGTGGCCGAACTGGGCGGACAGGGCGTGGATATCATTGTGGCTGTCACCCATCTGGGCCTGTCCGCGGATCGCGACCTGGCCAGGACAGTGGAAGGGGTGGACGTCATTGTGGGCGGGCATTCCCACAGTTGGCTGGCGTCCGCGGCCGCGCCCGACCTGGCCGCGCCCGGCGCGGAAGGCCCGTACCCGTTGGTGGAGCGTTCGCCCGAGGGACACCCGGTGCTGGTGGTCACGGCCAAATACGGTACGGAATATCTGGGCGATCTGCACGTTCGTTTTGACGGCAAGGGGATACCGGTTGCCTGGGGCGGCGCGGCCGAACGGCTGGAGCCTTCCATCCCCCCCGCGCCCGACATCACGGCGCGGCTGGAGCCCTATGCCCGCTCTTTGGAACGCTTCCGCGCCACGGTGCTCGGCGAACACCATTTGCGCTATGCCGACGGCATGGACGCCTGCCGCAGCGGCGATTGTCTGGCGGGCATGCTTCAGACCGATTCCATGCTGGACTACGGGCGGCCCTACGGCGCGGTGGCCGCTTTGAGCAACGGCGGCAGCCTGCGCGCGCCGCTCGCCGCCGGTCCCATTACCCGGGGGGATGTGTTGGCGGTCATGCCTTTCGGGAATACCCTGGTCATTCGGGAATACAGCGGAGCGGACCTGCTGGCCGCTCTGGAATTCAGCGCGGACGCGGAGCATGGCAAGGGCGCGCGGTTGTTGCAGCCCGCGGGGCTGCGCTACCGTTTCGATCCGGCTTTGCCCGAGGGACATCGCCTGTTGGCGGCAGAACTGGTGGATGAACAGGGTGGCGTCCGGCCCCTCGATCCGGCGGGCCGCTACAAGGTGGTGCTTCTCGATTTTTTGGCCCGGGGCGGCGACGGCTACGATATGTTGAAACGCGGGACGGTGGTGGAAGCGCCCGATCCGGTGGACGCCGACGTGTTCGCCGCCTATGTGCGCGCCCATTCCCCGCTGCCCATGCCCCGCGTCGGTCGCATCCTCAAACCGTGAGCGGCCGCTGCGCGAACTCGGAGGAATCCTTATGGCCGAAAGTCTGACGCTGACCGCCGTGCCGGGCGTGCTGGTGGGGCATGCCGGAGGCCGGGGCACGGGGTGCACGGCCGTGCTCTGCCCCGAAGGTTTTACACCCGGCGCGCATCTGCCGGGCTTTGCGCCGGGTACGCGCGACCTCGAGCTCATGCGGACCGAAAACACGGTGGGCGAGGTGCATGGCCTGTATCTGGGCGGCGGCAGCGCCTTCGGATTGGCCGGGGCCGACGGCGTGGCGCGTTATCTGCGCGAACAGGGCGCGGGGCTGGTCATGCCGGACGCCCGTATCCCCCTGGTGCCGGGGGCCATTATTTACGATCTGGACCGCAACGAGCGGCCGGGGGAACTGCCGGACGCGGACATGGGCTACGCCGCCGCCCGCGCGGCTCACGCCGGGCCTGTGCAGCGGGGCCGGGTGGGTGCCGGCTGCGGCGCGCGCTGCGGCCGTTTGTTTTCCTTGTTGCCGCATCCGGAGGGCGGACAGGACGGAACGTCGCCGGGCGGCGTGGGGTCCTGGGGCCTGCGGGTCGGAGATGTGGTGGTGGCGGCCCTGGCCGTGGTCAACTGTCTGGGCGCGGTGCACGACCCGGACAGCGGAGCCTGGCTGGCCGGGGGCGTGGACCGGGAAGGGCGGCGTTTGCCCGTCGACACGGTCTGGCGGCTGTTGGAACGGCCCGTGCCGGAGGGCAATACCGTCCTGGCCGTGGTGGCGACCAACGCCCGCTTGGACAAGACGGGGGCCAACCGTATGGCGCGCATGGCCTCGGTGGGCCTGGGGCGGGCCATACGACCCGCGCATCTGACCTTTGACGGCGACGTGGTGTTCGCGCTGTCCCGCCGGGACGGCCCCGCCGTCTCGGACGATCTGGCGGGCGCCCTGGCGGCCGAAGCTTTGGGCAGGGCCGTGGCCGACGCCGTGCGTCGGACCGGGGGATGAACATATTTCGGCTTTGCGGCCGCCGTGGCGCGTCCCGGCGGGCCGCCGCAGTTGAGGAGGATATATGCAATATAGTATGCAAAGCGGCGACCTGGCGGATTATCTGGCGGAATCCCCCGAAGTGGATTACGGCGCGGCGCTGATCCGGGGCAAGGCCAAAGGGCTGTTCAGCGTCTGTCGAGGCGAGGAAGCCGTGATACAGACGGCTTTTGTCTTTGTTCGGGATTTCATCGCCCATTCCGTGGATATCGGCAGCAACCGCGTCATACGTCGGGCCACGGACGTTCTGCGTTACGGCGAGGGCACCTGCCACGCCAAGGCCATGTTGATGGCCGCGCTTCTGCGCTGCGTGCGCATCCCCACGGGTTTTTGCTACCAGCGCGTGGCCCGCAACGGCAACCCGGCAGAGGGTTTTGTCCTGCACGCCCTCAATGCGGTGTACCTGTCCGGTCCCGGACTCTGGACCCGGCTCGACGCCCGGGGCAACGACACCGGCTGCAAGGCGGAATTCTTTCCGGACGATCCCCTGCGGGAACAACTGGCCTTCACCCCGCGCCCGGACCTGGGAGAACGGGATTACCCCACCATCTACGCCGCACCCCTGCCCTGCGCCCTGTCCGTTATGCGCCGGTACCGCGATTGCGAGGAAATGCTGGCCCACCTGCCCGACGCCGTGCCTGATGAGGAACTGCGCTAAATTTCGCCTTCTTTCGCAGAAAACCTCGTCGTAATCTGACGGGGACGACGCAAAGGCGTATCCGTGCCGACCACCGCCCTCAACCGACGGAGCGGCGAGCTTTGAGCGAACCGCGAAGGCGCGTGGCGGCCTGGTCCGCCGAGCATGGTCACGAGCGGAGAACGAAAGTGTGACGCGGCGGGCCCGCCCCCTCGCCCGGCGCGTAGGCGTGGCGCAAACCCTGGTTCAGATATTCCTGGGCCTTGGTCACGGCCACCCGCAACGGCATGCCGAAGCCCAGCCAGGTGGCGACGGCCGCGGACAGAGTGCAGCCCGTGCCGTGGTTGTTCGGCGTGTTCACGTGCGGCTGGCGCAGGGGATCGGGATCGCGGTCCGGAGTGATCAGCCAGTCCGTGACCAGAATGGGCGCGCTCTCGAAGTGGCCGCCCTTGATCAGCACGGCTTTGGCCCCCAGGGCCAGCAGGCGGCGGCCCGCCTCGGCCACGTCGGCGTCGGAGTTTATGGACATGCCCGCCAGAAGTTCGGCTTCGGGCCGGTTGGGCGTGAGCAGATCGGCCAGAGGCAGGATGCGTTCCTTCAACGCGTCCACGGCGTCCTCCTCCAACAGGCGGTGGCCGCTCTGACTCACGCATACCGGGTCCACCACCAGGGGAAAACTTCGGTCCGCCAGGCCGTCGGCCACCGCTCCGATGATGGCGGAGGAAAACAACATGCCGGTTTTCGCGGCGTGGACGGGAAAGCCCGCCAGCACGGTTTGCAGTTGCAAGGTCACAAAGGACGCGTCCGGGGCGTGGATGCCCGTCACCCCCAAGCCGTTTTGGGCGGTAAGGGCGGTAATGACGCTCATGCCGTATGCCCCGAGCATGGTGATGGTTTTCAGATCGGCCTGAATGCCCGCGCCTCCGCCGGAATCGGACCCGGCGACGGTCAGGATGTTGGGCGGATACTGCATGGGACCTCCTGGCGGAAAAAAGAGCGATTTTTCCTCCCATGCCCCGTACCGGCGCCGTTCGTCAAGGGGAGACGCGTCGAGGAAACGCCCCGTTCCGGCCTGTTTCGCTCCGGTCGCCGTCCGGCGGCGTGGGGGAGGGGGCTTGTCCTTCCTGTCTCAAGCTTCGGTTTTTCTTGCCGATGGTCGAACTTTCGTGGTATGCCGAACCATACCTTTTTTCCCCTTCAAAGGAGTTGAGTGGCATGCCGAAATTGCGAATCCTTGCGCCGTCCCTCCTGGCCTTGCTCCTGACCCCGGCTCTGTGCCTGGCTGCGGATCATCCCTCCCTACCGGCGGATCTGTCCGTGATCTGGGTCGTTCCCTTTGTCTGCATGTTGCTCTCCATCGCATTGGGCCCCATTGTCGTGCCCCACTTCTGGCACCACCATTACGGCAAAGTGGCTCTGTTCTGGGGACTGGCCTTTCTGGTGCCCTGCTGGCTGGTCTACGGTGGCGGGCTGGCCGTTTTCCTGGCGGCGGATTCCCTGCTGCTCGAATATCTGCCCTTTATCCTGCTCTTGCTGGCTCTGTTCACCGTGGCCGGGGGCATACGCCTGAAGGGCTCTCTGGTGGGCACGCCCGCCGTCAACACGGGTATCCTGCTCATCGGCACCGTGCTGGCCAGTTGGATGGGCACCACGGGCGCGGCCATGCTGCTTATCCGTCCCTTGCTGCGCGCCAACAGCCATCGCCGTTACCGCGTGCATCAGGTGGTGTTCTTCATTTTTCTGGTGGCCAACATCGGCGGTTCCCTCACTCCCCTGGGCGATCCTCCCCTGTTCCTGGGCTTCCTCAAGGGCGTGAGCTTCTTCTGGACCACGGTTCATCTGCTGCTTAAAACCAGCCTGTTGTCGGCCGCGCTGCTTATTATCTACTTTATTGTGGATACGGTGCTGTACAATAAGGAAGGTCGTCCCACCCAGCCCGGGGCGACGCCCGGCAAGGGTGAAAAACTGGGTATCGAAGGCGGCGTCAACTTCCTGCTGCTGGCCTGCGTCATCGCCAACACTTTGATTTCCGGCGCCTGGACCGGCCCCACGTTCCACATCCTGGGCGTCCCCATGGAAATGCAGAATGTGGTGCGCGATCTGGTGTACATCCTTATTGCCGCCGCGTCGTGGACGCTCACCGATAAGGAATGCCGCAAGCGCAACGATTTCACTTGGGAACCCATTTTGGAAGTGGCCAAGCTGTTCATCGGCATCTTCCTGAGCATGATCCCGGCCATCGCCATCCTCAAGGCGGGAGATCAGGGCGCGTTGGCCGGCGTGGTGCACGCGGTGACCAACGCCGACGGCACGCCCAACAACGCCATGTTCTTCTGGCTGACGGGCGCGCTTTCGTCCTTCCTGGACAACGCCCCCACCTATCTGGTGTTCTTCAACACCGCGGGCGGCGACGCCCAGGTGCTGATGAACGAGGGCGAAACCCTGGCCGCCATTTCGGCCGGTGCGGTGTTTATGGGCGCCATCACCTACATCGGCAACGCGCCCAACTTCATGGTACGGTCCATCGCTATGGAGCAGGGGGTCAAGATGCCCAGCTTCTTCGGCTATATGGCATGGTCGGTGGGCATTCTCTGCCCGCTCTTCGCCGTGATTACCTGGTTGTTCTTCATTTGACCTGCGGAGCAGCGAGCGTAGCGAGTCTGGAGCGACGCCCTCCCCCTTGAGGAATATGTTATGGAACCTGTCCTTGTGGAAGCTCCACCGTCCAAGTCGGTGTCGCACAGAGTGTTGATCGGCGCGGCCCTGGCCGGGGGCGAGTCGGTGGTGGAAGGCGTGTTGGAAAGCAAAGACCCCGAGCGCACGCGGGCCGTGTTGAGCGCGGCCGGAGCGGTGTTCGAGCCCTTGGGGCCGGGCGCGTACCGGGTGCGGGGGGTGGGGGGCGCTCTCACGGGCGCGGGCCCCGGTGTCGAACCTGTATCCTGCGACGTGCACGAGTCGGGCACCACCTGTCGACTGCTGACGGCGTTGCTGGCCTCGGGGCGGGGACGTTTCCGTATCCACGGCGCGCCGCGCATGCACCGCCGTCCTCTGGGCGGTTTGACCGGCCCGCTGACCGAACTGGGAGCTTCCTTCCGGTTTGAGGAGCGCGAGGGCTATCCGCCCTGCGTGCTGGAGGCTTCAGGGCTGAACGGCGGCACGGTGGGCATCGGTCTGGACGAATCCAGCCAGTATCTTTCCGGTCTGCTGTTGGCCGCGCCTCAGGCACGGGCTCCTCTGACCATCGAAATTACGGGACGGCAGGTGGTGTCCTGGCCTTACGTGGGGCTGACGCTGCAAACCATGCGTGATTTCGGCATTCGTTTCGATGTGAGCGAACGCGCCCCCGAAGCCGGGCCCGACGCCCCGTGGAGGGCCGTGGACTGGCATTCCGTCAAAGCGGCGCGCCCCGGAGGCGTGCGCTTCCGGGTGCGGCCTTCGACCTGGCGACCGGGCCGTTATACGGTGGAAGGCGACTGGTCGGGCGCGTCCTACCTGCTGGCGGCGGGCATCCTGGGTGAACGGCCGGTGGCCGTGTCCGGACTGCGGCCGGACACGCTGCAGGGCGATCGCGCTTTGTTGGATATTGTGCGGAGCATGGGGGCCGACGTGGAAGTCGAACCCGGCGTGGAGCGCGTGCGGCGGGTGACGGCGCGCCCCTCGACATTGCGCGGCGTGGAT
Organism: uncultured Desulfovibrio sp.; assembly: GCA_900541395.1. Classification (GTDB taxonomy): domain Bacteria; phylum Desulfobacterota; class Desulfovibrionia; order Desulfovibrionales; family Desulfovibrionaceae; genus Mailhella; species Mailhella merdigallinarum. Next base: position 63,926 of record UQJT01000001.1, on the reverse strand, counting down.
GTGGACATGAGCTCCTGTCCCGATCTGGTGCCCACGGTGGCCGTGTTGGCCGCCGCCGCCGAGGGAGACACCCGCATCAGGGGCGTGGCTCATCTGCGCATCAAGGAGAGCGACCGCATCGCCGCGCCCGCCCGCGAGCTGGCCAAGGCCGGTGTGACCGTGGACGAACGGGACGACGGTCTGATCGTCCACGGGCGGGGCTCGGACTTCCGCTTGAACGGCCGGGTTCTGGAACTGTCCGCGTGGGGCGATCATCGTATGGCCATGAGCCTGACCCTGCTGGAATGCCGGGGCGCGGACGTGCGCCTGGATCATCCCGAGGCGGTGGACAAGTCGTTCCCCGCCTTCTGGGCGACATGGGCCGCGCTGCGCGCGGGACGCGACCGCGCGGCGGAACGCCGAGGGGGCGAGGCATGAGCGTGACTGCCGTCATCGGCAGCCGGGGCCGGATGGGCGCCATGCTTATGGAAAGACTGGAAGCCGCCGGTCGGACGGCGCGCGGCGCGGACCTGCCCCTGACGCCCGACGTGCTGGCGGCGGCCTGCGCCGGAGCCGACGTGGCGTTGCTGTGCGTGCCCGCCGCCGTTCTGGGCGACGTGGCGCATCTGGTGGCGCCCCACTTGGAGACGGGAGCCGTGCTGGCGGACATCGCCTCGGTCAAGATGCTGCCCATGCGGGCCATGCGCAAGGCTTACGCGGGGCCGGTGGTGGGCACCCATCCTCTGTTCGGTCCCAAACCCCGTCCGGATTACAACGCGGTGTGCGTCACGCCCGACGAAGGGACGGACGAGGCCGCCGTGCGCGCCGTGGAAGAAGTGTTTGAGGGAATGGGCTGCACCACGTTCCGCAGCACGCCCGAAGTCCACGACCGGGCTATGGCCGTGGTGCAGGGACTCAACTTCATCACCAGCGTGGCGTATTTCGCCATGCTTTCGCAACGGAACGACGTTCTGCCCTTTCTGACGCCCTCGCTCCAGCGACGGACCGAGGCGGCCCGCTCCATGCTGACGTCGGACGCCGCCCTGTTCACCGGCATTTTCGAGACCAACCCCATGAGTCAGGATGTGGTGCGCGAATACCGCTCCTACCTCAACCTGGCGGCGGGCGGCGATGTGGACATGCTGGCGGCTCTGGCGGGACGCTGGTTCGAGGAACGCGACGGGTAAGCCTCGGAAGCGCGCGCTTTCGTCGACGTGAAGACCGCCTCCGGCCCGTGCGGGACGCGGGCTGTCTTTTGCCGCGGAAGCGGACCCGCGTAAAAAAAGATTTTTCGGCCCCGAGCGCCAACTGCGGAGCCGAAAAATCATGGGGAGGGGAGTATGGAGACGCCGCTCGGTCGAAAGAAAGTTTCAACCGGCGGGGCGTCCGGCGCGTGAACGCGTCCGACTGTCCCCGCGGCGGCGCAGCAAACAAGATCGGCGTCAGGCCGCGATGTGATCGTACAGTTCGCGCGCGCTCGTATTGTCGGGGTCGGCGTCCAGCACCTCGCTCAGATGCCGCCGCGCTTCTTCTTTATCGCCCAGAAAGAGCAGGCACCCCGCCAGGGTGATTCGGGTGTTTTCGTCCTGAGTGGCCTCCAGGCTGGCGCGCAGGAAGGGAACGACATCCGCCACCCGCTGTTGTTCGTAGCCTTCGCGCACGATGCAGCCCAGGGCCACGGCGTTGGCCGGATTGAGGGTCAGGGCGCGGCCGAACAGATCGAAGGCCCGGGCATGCTCGCCCTGGTTCATGTGTACCAGACCCAGACCGGCCAGGGCCTTGTCGCTTTCCTGAATGGTGGCGGCCTTGCTGTAGTGGGTCAGCGCTCCCGCCATGTCGCCGCGCTGCATGGCGATGGTGGCCAGGCCCATGTAGGGATCGGCCTGCTCCTCGCTGTTGGCGGCGGCTTTGGTGTAATAGTCCTCGGCTTTGTCCAGCTCGCCCATGAACAGGTAGCATTCGCCCAGTTCTTTGTTGATTTCGTAATCCAAATGGCTGCTCATGGAATCCCCTCCATGCGTAAAAGTTGTGGCGCAGACAAGGTTGGAACGTGCATCGTCCATACCCGGTCAAGGCACGGCTTTTTATGCATCTTATATGCCATATATATTTTTGCGTGGTATTTTATGTTGTTGTGGGCGTGGTCGGCAGAAAGTGCCGCCCGGCAGACAGGGCGGCGGCGAGGCGGGGCGTCGACCTGTTGACGGCGGGGAGGGTGGCGACGGCGGGCGCGAGCGGCAGATTTTGCCGTCCGGCTGAAAGGGGTCGCCGTGACGGGACCTTGTCCCTTGCGGCCCGGGACGCATCAGGCTACCATGCTTTTTTACGTTTTTTTGGGCATGGAGAAGGAAATGTCGCTGAAGCAACGCCTTGGTTTCACTAAAGAACCCCTCTATCTGATGGACGGCACGGCCTTCCTGTACCGGGGCTTTTTCGCCAACGCCAATATGAACCGTTCGGACGGCCTGCCCACGGGCGCCATGTATATTGTGGGCCGGGTGTTGCTTAAACTGCTGAAAGAAGAACAGCCCACCCGTTTTGCGTTTATTCTGGACGGGCCGGGCAAACATTTCCGGCACGAGATGTTTCCGGCCTACAAGGCCAACCGCCCGGCCGCGCCCGACGGTCTGCTGGCCCAGGTGGAGCCGGTCAAGCGCATGGTGGCGGCCCTGGGGCTGCATGTGGAAGTGTCCGAGGGCTGCGAGGCCGACGACTGCATCGCCGGTTTGACCCATCGTTTTCGCGGGGAGCGGCCCGTGGTGATCATCGGCATGGACAAGGATCTGCGCCAGTGCCTGGCCGACAATGTCGTGTTGTGGGACCCTGCCTCGCGCGACGAGAAGCTCGTCACTCTTCAAACCTTTCAGGACGAGACCGGGTTGACGCCCGGACAGTGGCCGGACGTTCAGGCCCTGGTCGGGGATGCGAGCGACAATGTGCCCGGCGTGCGGGGCATAGGCCCCAAAACGGCGGAAGCTCTGTTCCGCGACTTCGCCGACCTGGAAGACGTGCGCGACCGCTTTGATCAGGTTCCGCTTTCCGTTCGCAAAAAATTGGAAGGCAACCTGGAGGCCATGTTTTTGTATCGCCGTCTGACCACGCTGGATACCGGGAGCTGCGCCGGGGTGACGTTGGACGATCTGCGCATCCGGCCCCTGGCCGGGCACGAGGCATTGACCTTGTTCCGCGAATTTGAAATGGGGTCGCTGCACCGCGAGCTTTCCGACCTCATCCGGCGCGGCGTGCTGGCGAGCGAGGGCGGGCCGACGACCGCCGGCCCGGGCGCGTCGGAACAGTTGTCGCTGCTGGGCGAGGCTCCGGCCGCGCCCGAACTGCCCCGGACGACCGATGTGGCGGATTTGCCGCCCTGCGCGGGCAAGGCGGTGGCGCTGACGCCGCCGTATGGCTCCGTACGCGATCCGGCGGGCCGGGCAGGCGTTTCGGTGGCCGTGGCCGACGATGACGGCGAAGCGGTCGAGTGGCGCTATCGGGGCCCGGCGGACGCTCTGGTCGCCTGGGCCGCCCGGGCCGCGTCCGTGACGGCTCCCGACGTCAAGCGCCTGCTGCATGAGGATGAAGCCTGGGAAAGTCTGCCCCCGGAGCGATGGTTCGATCTGGGGCTGGCGGCCTATCTGCTGGCTCCGGAAGAGCGGGATTACGGCTGGCCTCGGTTGTCCGCCCGGCACGCGGAGCAGAGCGGCCTGCCCCAGGCCCTGCCCGCCTCGCTGGCGTTGTCGTTGCGGGCGGACCTGCTCAAGCGTCTCAATCAGGCCGAACTGGTGCCGCTCATGAAGCGGCTGGAACTGCCCCTCATTCCGGTGCTGGCCGACATGGAGCGGGCGGGCGTGAGCGTGGATCTGAATGCGCTTCAGGGCTTTCTGGACGAGGTCCAGGCCGAGTTGGACCGACTGACCTCCCGCATCTACGAGGCGGCCGGGGGCGAGTTCAATATCCGTTCGGCCCAGCAGATAGGCGAGGTGCTGTTTAAACGTCTGGGGTTGCCTGCCGCCAAGGCCACCAAGGGCGGCCAGGCCTCCACCTCGCAGGACGTGCTGGAAAAGTTGTCCGGCCGCCATCCCGTGGTGGACACCCTGTTGGAGTTCCGCAAGCTGGAAAAACTACGCTCCACCTATCTGGAACCTCTGCCGCGTCTGACCGGGCCCGACGGCCGTATCCGCACCACCTTCAACCAACTGGCCACGGCCACGGGCCGTTTGTCCTCCAGCAATCCCAACTTGCAGAATATTCCGGTTCGGGGCGATTTGGGGCGGCGTATGCGCGCCTGTTTCACGGCTTCCCCCGGCCGGGTGCTGGTGTCGGCCGACTATTCCCAGGTGGAGTTGAGGGTCCTGGCCCATTGTTCCCAGGACCCCACGCTGCTGGCCGCCTTCCGGGGCGGGGAAGACATCCATACCCGCACCGCCGCGCTGCTCAACGATGTGGAGCCCGCGGCCGTAACGCCCGACCAGCGACGCGGCGCCAAGACCATCAATTTCGGGCTTATTTACGGCATGGGCGCGCGCAAGTTGGCCCAGGAACTGGGAATAGGCCTGGCCGAGGCCAAGGCGTTCATGGAGCGCTATTTCGCTCGGTTTTCGCATATCAAGGAGTTTTACGACGAGGTGGAAACCAGGGCCCGCGAGCAGGGCTACGTCACCACTCTGGCCGGGCGGCGGCGACCTTTGCCCGATATGCTGTCGCAGAGCGCCCAATCTCGCGCTCTGGCCGAACGGCAGGCGGTCAACACCCTGATCCAGGGCAGCGCGGCCGATATCATCAAGTCGGCCATGCTGGCCGTGCACGGCGACGAGGAACTGCGCAACCTGTCGGCCAGGCTGATCCTCCAGGTGCATGACGAACTGGTGTTGGAGGCTCCCGAGGCCCATGCCGAGGCCGCGGGCCGTCGGGTCGCCGAACTTATGACCTCGTGCTCGGCCGCCGACATGGCTCTGTCCGTTCCTCTGGCCGTGGATTGGGGCTACGGTCCCAATTGGGGAGTTGCCCATTAATTTGTTTTTTATCTTTCAGTCCGGAGCCGTGTCGCATGCGCATCCTTACCCTGACTTCCTCCACGACCTTCAGCGGCGGCGTGCGTCAGGCCGTCTATCAGACGGCGGGCCTGCGCGCTCTGGGGCACGACGCCCGGCTGTGCCTGCCCGCTGATTCCGCCCTGTGGGGTTTGCCCGATCCGGAAGTCTGGTGGGTGCGCCTGCCCGAAAAGCAGGCCGGATGGCGGGATGCGTTGGACACGCTGATCGGCGGCGGTCCGGCCGTGGTGCACGCCTTCCATAATCGGGCGGTCAAACTGACGGCCCTGTGGGGGCTGGCCTGGCGGCGGCGCGGCGTGGCCTGCGCCGCCCATCGGGGCATCATCACTCGCCCGGCCAATCCCCTGCCGTACTGGTCGCCGGCCATGCGGCGTTTTGTGGTCAATTCGCGGGCCTGCGCCCGTTCCCTGCGCTGGCACTGTCCATCTTTCAAAATCCGGGTATTGGCCAACGGCGTGCCCGACGAGCGAGTGACGCCCCGGCGCGACGCGGCGCAGGTACGATCCGAATGGAATCTGGACGGGGCGGGGTTGGTTCTGGGGAATATCGGCAACGACAATCCGGTCAAGGGCACGGAAGCCCTGATTCGGGCCTTTGCGGCGGCCCGGGGCGCGGCCCGCGAAGCCGTATTGCTTTTGATCGGCGTCACGCCCGGGCGCTGGCTGCCGCTGGCCCGGCAACTGCATGTGGAAGACAGGGTACGCGTGGCGGGCCATTACGACCATGTCAGCGATCTGCTCCAGGTATGCGACGCCTTTGTTTTCCCCTCTCAGGGGATGGATTCCGCGCCCAACGCGTTGTTGGAGGCCGTGCGCATGGGCCTGCCCGTGGTCAGCACCGATGTGGGCGGCTGTCCGGACATCGTGGACGGCAACGGTCTGCTGGTGCGCGCGGGCCGGGAGGACGAACTGACGCGGGCGCTGGAGGCCGTATGCGCCGATGCCGGACGTCGGGCCGCCTGGTCGGTCCGTAGCCGGGAACTGTCGTCCCGCTATACGGTGGAGGCCCGTTGCCGCGCGCTGGAAAGCCTGTATGAGGATATGCTGCGGGAAGTCTGAAGGACTGTCCGAGTGAAAACGTCGAATACAACAGGCCGGAAACACAAACGTGTTTCCGGCCTTTATGCCGCCCGAAGCGGCTTGTCGGATCAGGAAGCTCAGACGCCCGTCGGCGCTCCGGCCACTTCCTTTTTGCCCAGCATCAGGAAGGCCGCCAGGGCAGCCACGGCGGCGACCACGCCGATGACGTAGGAGATGTCGATGCTCATGCGGAAGCCCATATTGGGCTCGTAGCAGATATAGGTCACGCTGGCGGCCGTGATGAACACGGCGGGCGCCGTGGCGATCCAGTGCAAGCGACCGCGGCGGTACAGATAGGCCGCTCCGGCCCACAGCGCGATGGCGGCCAGAGTCTGGTTGGACCAGCCGAAGTAGCGCCAGATGACGTTGAAGTCCACCTGAGAGAGCAGGATGCCGATGGCGAACAGCGGCACGGCCACATACAGACGCTTGGCACGTTCCACCTGGGACAGGCCGAGGGTGTCGGCGATGGTCAGGCGGGCGGCGCGGAAGGCGGTGTCGCCCGAAGTGATGGGCAGCACGATGACGCCCAGGATCGCCAGCACGCCGCCGATGGGACCGAGCAGGGCCAGCGAGGAATCATACACCACCTGGCTGGCGGTGCCCGCGTCGATGGCGGTGTTCAGGGCGGCGGGGTCGGGGTAGAAGGTCATGCCCACCGTGGCCCACACCAGGCCGATGAAGCCCTCGGCGATCATGGCTCCGTAGAATACGGAGCGCCCCTGTTTTTCATTGCCCATGCAGCGGGCCATGAGGGGCGACTGCGTGGCGTGAAAGCCCGACAGGGCTCCGCAGGCGATGGTGATGAACATCACCGGCCACAAGGGCAGGCCCTGAGGGTGCTGATTGGTCCATTCCGCCCAGTGGTAGAACGAGCCGCTGTCCTTGACGAACAACATGACGGTTACGCCCACGGCCATGATCAGCAAAAGCGCGCCGAACAGGGGATAAATGCGGCCGATAAGCTTGTCGATGGGCAGAATGGTGGCCAGGAAGTAATACAGGAAAATAAGCGGCAGCCAGAACCAGAAGTTCATCCAATCCGGGGTGAGCTTGGCGAGCAGGGTGGCCGGGCTGGTGGCGAACACCACGCCCACCAGAAGCAGCAGCACCACGGCGAACACGCGCATGACCTGTTTGGCGACGTTGCCCAGGTTGTAGCCCACGATATCCGGCACGTTGGCGCCGCCGTAACGGAGGGACAGCATTCCGGACAGATAGTCGTGCACCGCCCCGGCGAAAATGGTGCCCAGCACGATCCACAGCAGGGCGGCCGGGCCGTACAGCGCGCCCATGATGGGGCCGAACACCGGACCCACGCCGGCGATGTTCAGGAGCTGGATAAGCCACAGTTTGGCCGGATGCATTTCCACATAGTCCACGCCGTCGGCCATGGTTTTGGCCGGGGTGGGGCGTTCAGTCCTGGCGCCGAACACCTTTTCCACAATGGTTCCGTACACAAGATATCCCACGACGAGAGCCGCCGTGGCCAACAGAAAATACATGTAACGCGGCATAAGTCCCTCCTTCTTCCTCATTGCCACGAATATGTCCGGCGCAAGGCCGGGCGGAAATCAAGCCCTGCGGATTACGTGACGAGCGCGAGCCTGTCAAGGCGTGAAAGGCGCGAAAACAGGACGGGCGCATGATCGTTTGCCCCGGGCGTAAAAAACGGGCTTTCGCACGGAGGGAGGGTTCGGCGGAGACGTCGGGTGAGGCGTGCCGCCGGTCGGAGCGCGACGCTACAAGGGGGCGCCGTCGGCGTCGGTCTTCCAGCGATTGTGCATCCAGAACCACTGGGCTGGATAAGCGCGGACGATGCGTTCCACCGCGCCGGTATAGAACAGGGCGGCCGTCCGCACTTTTTCTTCCCGGCCGCCCGTCAGGGCGGCGGTATCCAGGGGCGTTTCCTGGTGCACCACATAGTCTCGGCCGTCCCGCAGCAAGAAGATGGGCCACAACAGCGCCCCGGCCCGCACGGCCAGGAGGGCGGGCCCCATGTTTACGGCGGCGTCCTGGCCCAGAAAGGGCAGGAACAGGGCCTCGCTGCGCAGGGCGTGGTGATCCACCAGAAACGCCACTATGCCGTTCCGGCGCAAAGCTTTGAGCACGGCCGCGGCCACCGTGCGATGGCCGATCATGGTCGCGCCGCCGGCTTCGCGGCGGGCGGTGATGAAGGCCTGCACCGCCGGATCGGGGTAACGCCGCACCACCACCATGCGCGGCCGGGGCGGGGCGTAAATTTGCCCCAGCAGCGAGGCCAGCAGTTCCCAGGCTCCGATATGCGCCGTGGTCGCCACAATGGGGCGCGTGGATTCGCTCAGGGCCCGCCACAGGTCGGGCCGCGCGAAGCGCAGGCGGGGCGAGTCCACGCCGAAGCGGTCGGTGAGCAGAATTTCCGTAAAGGAACGACCGGTGTGGCGGAAGCTCTGCCGGGCTATCTCCCGTGCTTTGTCCTCCGCAACGCCCATATGACGCGCGACGTTGCGCGTGGCCAGTTCCCGCCGCCAGGGCAGGCAGGCCCACATCAGGCGGCCCAGGCCCGCCCCCAGGCTTTCCAGGCCGCCGAACCCCAGCAGGCCCAGGGCCGAGGCTCCCCGGTTCATCAGACCGAGCCGCAGGCGCTGGCCCGGCGTCAGGCCGGAGGAGGCGCTCACGCTTCGCCTCCGGCCGCGCCATCGACGTAGGGAGCCAGGGCGGCCAATTCCGCTTCCAGACGGGCGCGGTCCGCCGCCAGGGCCTCGGGCGTCAATTCAGGGACATCGGGCTTCCAGGGTTGACCGTGGAGCACGGTCACCCGGCCGAGGGGCAGGGGAATCTGAAGGCGGTCCCAGGAGGGAATGCGCAGGGCCGGGCTCATGACCAGACGCACGGGCGCGATATACGCATCGGCGTGGCGAGCCAGAAAGAACGCGCCGTCCTTGGCCTTATGCCGCGGGCCCGCCGGGCCGTCCACGGTAATGCAGGCGTGCACGCCCTGCCTGCGCATCAGACGGGCCGCGCCCAGCAGGGCCTTGGCTCCTCCGCGCGTGCTCGACCCGCGCACCGTGCGCAGCCCCAGTTTTTCCAGAACGGCGGCCAGCAGTTCGCCGTCGCGGCTGGGGCTGACTACGGTCACGATGTCGAGCTGTTTCTGCATGCGCATCAGGGGCACCATTTCATCGTGCCACAGGCAGAAGACCATGCGTTCGCCCCTGGCGTTCAGCTCGTCCAGCCAGTGGCGGTTGTGCTCGTGGAAACGCAACGAGCCGCATACGGCGCGGTACAGGCCATGCACGACCGGGGCGGAAAAAGATACGGGGACGCGCATGGCTCAGCTCCGGCCGGGGGCGCGGCGCGCTTGGAGCGGCCGGGAAAAGTTCGCCCCGGCGGCGGGGGGCGGGAAGGCGGACAGCGGCCGCCGCGGGCTTGGAGACAACAAAAAAATGCTCATGCGCGCTGGAATGAGAAAGAGATATCCGGCCGGGCCGGGCGGGGGAAATCCCCTTGACGTCATCCACTATAACTTACATTATTCCAAGGTGCCAGTGTCCCGCGCAGCCTTTTTCGGGCGCTTGACGGGCTGTACGCCCGGTTTCGGCCGCTCTCGCGCCCGGCCGTCTTTTTTTCGCCACCCGACCGGGAGGAGTTTATTCATGAATGTACTCGATTGCCGGGGGCTTCCCTGCCCTGAACCCGTGATCCGTTGCCGCGATTGGTTGGCGACCGTGAACGGGGCTGTTCTGGAAGTGCTGGTGGACAACCCGGCCGCTGTGGAAAACGTGAGCGTGTTTTTGTCCGGCCGGGGTTGGACCGTGGATTCCCGTCGAGAAGGCGACGCCGTCTGGCGTCTGAGCGCCGTGCGGGACGAAGCGGCCGCCTCCTCTTCCGCCCCCTCCTCTGCGCCCGCCGCCTGCTCCTCCCTCGGCTCGGTTTCCGGCAAGGTGCTGGTCTTCATCCCCACCGAAACCCTGGGACGGGGCGATGAGGACCTGGGCGCGCGACTCATGGTCAATTTTCTGGGCTCCCTATCCGAACTGGGCTCCGATCTGTGGCGTATCGTGCTGGTCAACGGCGGCGTAAAGCTGAGCGCCGGGGGACCGGCTTTGGAAAAGCTGCAGACCCTGGAAGCGGCGGGCGTATCCATCCTGGTCTGCGGCACCTGCCTCGACCACTACGGTTTGTTGGAACGCAAGCAGGTGGGGAGCACCACCAACATGCTCGACATCGTGACCAGTCTGCACGTGGCCGACAAGGTCATCCGGCCGTGAGCAGGCCCGGTCGCGGCGCGGCCCGCGTCGTTCCGCCCGCAGGGCCGGAAGCGGGCGGCGAAGGCGTGCGCCTGAACAAGGCCCTGGCCGACGCCGGGTTGTGCTCGCGGCGCAAGGCCGACGAGCTTGTTTTTTCCGGCGCGGTGCGCGTCAACGGATGTCGGGCGGACAGTCCCGGTCTGCGGGTGCGACCCGGCCGGGATGCGGTCGAGGTGAACGGACGCCCCGTGGTCCTGCGCGGAGCGACGGGAGAGCGTTCCGAACCCTGTTGGCTTATGTTGCACAAGCCCGTGGGCGTGGTGTCCACGGCCCGCGACCCCGAAGGACGGCGCACCGTGCTCGATCTGGTGCCGCCGCCGTGGAACGGACGCCGCCTGTACCCTGTGGGACGGCTCGACTTTTTTTCCGAAGGGTTGCTGCTGCTTACCGACGACGGCGATCTGGCCCATCGGCTCTCCCATCCCCGCTGGCATCTGCCCCGGGTGTATGAAGTGCGGGTGAGGCCCGAATCCGGCGCGGGCGCGTTGCCCAAGGCGCTGGAAACCATGCGCCGGGGCATGACCCTGGCCGAGGGAGAACGCCTGGCCCCGGTGGAGGCGGAAGTGGTGAGCGACGTCCGTCCGGGGCGCGAACCCGGCGTTCTGCTGCGGCTGACCCTGCACCAGGGGCTCAACCGCCAGATACGGCGTATGTGTCGCGATCTGGGGCTGACCGTTCTGCGCCTGCGCCGGGTGGCTCAGGGGCCTCTGCGCCTGGGCGAGTTGCCCGCCGGGGGCGTGCGTCCTCTGTGCGGGAACGAGGTGGCCGCGTTGCGGCGGGCCGTGGGACTTTGACGAGATCAGTGAGTATTCATTATGGAGGCATATTTTATGGATATACGTTTTCAGACCGGCGGACCTTCCGCCTGGAAAGCCGAGGCCGTGCTGACCTTTGTGTTTGAAGGTGAAGGTCCGGACGAGGCCTGCCACGTGCTGGAGCAGGCGGCCCCCTGGCTGGGCATCGCTCCGGCCTGGCGCGATTTCAAAGGCAAAAAGCGTGAACTGACGACCTTGTATGGGCCTCCGGCCATGGACATTCCCCGTGTGCAGGCCGTAGGGCTGGGGCGGCGTGAGGCGTTGACGGCCGTCGATTTGCGCTATGCCGTGGGCGGCGCCGTCCGCCTGTGCCGCGAGCAGGGCGCCGCCGATGTGGGTATCGATCTGGCGTCTTTGGGGCGGGTGGCTCCCGTCCTGGACAGAGACCTTGCCGCCCTGGCGCGCGAGGTGGTGCTGGCCGCCCTGTTGGGGTTATACCGTTATGATCGCTGGCTGTCCGACAGGGCCGAACTGCCCGCCGATCCGGCACGGCTGTTTCTGCTGGTGGACGACGAATTCGCGCCTGACGCCGTGCGCGACGCCGTACGCCTGGGAGAAGCCGAGGCGGCAGGCTTGCGCCTGGCCCGCGATCTGGCCAACGGACCGGCCAATGTGGTCACTCCCACGACCTTTGCCGAGGCGGCGCGCGCGGTGGCCGAGCGGGGCGGTATGAAGTTTCGGGCCTTGGGTCCGGCTGAGCTGGAGGCCGAGCGTATGGGCGCTTTTCTGGCCGTGGCCCGCGGCGCGCGGCAGGAGCCCCGGCTGGTGGTGTTGGAATATATCCCCGAGGGTACGGAGAGCGAACAGCCCGTGGTGTTGGTGGGCAAAGGCGTCACCTTCGACAGCGGAGGCATCAGCATCAAGCCCTCGGCGGGCATGGCCGAAATGAAAGGCGATATGTCCGGCGCGGCCGCCGTGCTCGGCGTGTTCGAAGCTCTGGCCCAACTGGCTCCGCACCGGCGGCCCTCGCGGCCCGTGCTGGGCCTCATGCCCTGCACGGAAAACATGCCCGGCGGCAACGCCACCCGTCCCGGCGATATCGTCATCGCCCGGTCGGGCGCGTCCATCGAGATCACCAACACCGACGCCGAAGGTCGCCTGATTTTGGCCGATGCTCTGGATTACGGCCAGGACGGCCGCGAACCGGCCCTGCTGGTGGATATCGCCACTCTGACCGGGGCCTGCGTGGTGGCCTTGGGCAAAGATGCCGCCGGCTTGTTCTGCGACGACGACGCCTTGGCCGCCGCCCTGTTCGAGACGGGCAAACGCCTGGGCGAACGCTCGTGGCGGCTGCCCATCTGGGATACGAGCAAGGAGGCCATGAAAAGCAACGTGGCCGACATGCTCAATTCCGGCCCGCGCGAGGGCGGAGCGTTGCATGCGGCCTGGTTTCTCAAGCAGTTCGTCAAGCCCGGTACGCCCTGGGCTCATCTCGACATCGCCGCCACCGACAACACCGAATCCCCGATCAACGCCAAGGGCGCGTCCGGCTTCGGTGTGCGTACCCTGCTGGAAATGGTGTGGTAATCCCCTTCAACCTGCGGAGCCGCGAGCGTGGCGAATCTTGAACGACGGCTCCCGCAACATGCTTCAGCTCGTCGTTCGTGACCATGCGCGGCAGGCAAAGCCTGACCGCGCCCTCGCTCCAAGTTCGCTGCGCTCACGCCGGTGGTCAAGGAAGGCGGCATCGAGAGCAGCGATGCGGAGCGGTCTCTAGAGCGGTTTACTGTTGAAGGCGGCAAGCGCACCGGCGGCCGAGGGAGCGGCCGCCCGCGCCAGCCTGAAAACCATGCTTTTCAGGCGAAATGACGGCAGCGCCGCTTTTGAAATGGGACAATTTCAAAAGCAACATGCTCTAAGGTCGCTCCCGAAGCGGAGCCGACGTCGGTCGAAGCCTACTGACATTGCGGCGACATGTGGTGCCGCAAGCTGGTATATCCATCTTGCTGCTCCCCTGTGTCAAAGCCCCGCAGGCTGATGGTGTTGTTTGTCCTGAAACAGGAAGAGTCTCACTCATGGCCATGAAATTGAGTTATGCGCAGGAAGTCTGCGTCAAGGCGGCGGGGCGGGCCATGCAGACCACGGGCATGCTGGAACCGGGCTGCCGGGTGGGAGTGGCGGCGTCCGGCGGCGTGGACAGTTTTGTGTTGCTCAAGGTCATGCAGTTGCGGCAGCGCATCGTGCCTTTTCGTTTTGAATTCATGGCGTTGCACGTCAATCCGGGCTTTGACCCGGACAACCATCGCCCATTGACCGAATGGCTGGCGGCCGAGGGTATCGCCGGACACCTGGAAGTCAGTGATCACGGTCCGCGCGGTCATTCTCCGGAAAACCGACGCAATTCGCCCTGTTTCTATTGCGCCCGACTGCGTCGAAAGCGCCTGTTCGCCCTGTGCGCCCGGTACAAGCTGACTCACCTGGCCTTCGGGCATAACGCGGACGATCTGGTCTCCACCTTTCTGCTTAACCTGGTGCAGACCGGACGAGTGGAGGGCCTGAGCATGAGCGAACCTTTTTTTCAGGGCGGCCTGCGGGTCATACGGCCTTTGCTTCTGGTGGAAAAGGCCGACATCGTGCGCGCCGCCCGGCGTTGGGAATTGCCGGTGTGGACCAATCCCTGCCCCTCGGCCGGAGTCAGCCGGAGGGCGGATATGGCGGGCGTTCTGGACGCCATGTCCGGCGGCAGCCGCGTTCGGCGGCGCAACATCTTCAACGGCCTGACCCGCTGGCAGTGGGAGCGGAACCGTATCCGTCAGGATTGACGACATAGACGCGGCGCGTGATTGACGCCGTCGCAAAGCTCGGGATATAACTCCTCTCATTCCGGAATATTCCGTTTCCCGGCCGTGCTCGCCGGGCGGCGGAAGTCCGCGTCGCGGCTCCTCGCAAAGCGGAGTCCCGGTGCGACGCAGAGGAGTCCTATGCCTTTCGGCAAATACCATGTGGTGATTTTCAAGGAGCGCAGCGGGTCCAGCCGCAGCCTGCGGCTGCGCGGTTGGCTGGGCGTGGCGGTATGCCTTGTGTTCTGCCTGCTGGTGGCGGGTAATATCTGGTTCGGCCGTTTCTATTTGCAGGCCCGCGCTCTGGAAACCCGGTTGGCCGAGGCCGAGCGCTCGCTTGACGAGCGCCAGAGTCAACTGGTGGGCATGGTGGGTGAATTGACGGCTGTGCGCAACGACTTGCAGCGTGTGCAATCTTTCGACACCAAGCTGCGCTTGATGATGAACATCGACGTGGGGGTGTCCGACGCCTCCGTGGGTGGCGCATCCTCTGAAGATCTCAGCCTCGGCTATTTGCCTCTGCATCGACAGGAAATGGCATCGCGCAAAATACGCCTGTTCCTTCAGGAGCTTTCGGATGAAATCCGCCTGGAAGAAGTGCAGCAGCAGGAACTTTTGCTGTCCATGCGCGAAAATCGCGACCGCTTGGCCGCCATGCCCTCCATCTGGCCGGTGGAGGGCTTTGTATCCTCCGGGTTCGGCTCCCGCTCTTCGCCGTTCACCGGCCGTGTGCAAACCCACAAGGGCCTGGATATCGCCGCCCGGATGGGTACGCCCATCCACGCTCCGGCCCGGGGCGTCGTGACGGCGGCCGGCACCGACGGCGCCTACGGCATCAGCGTGGACCTCAACCACGGCGGCGGCCTTACCACCAAGTACGCCCATATGTCCAAGCTGGCGGTCAAGTCCGGGCAAACCGTGGAGCGTGGCGACGTTATCGGGTACGTGGGGCGCACGGGGCGCGCCACCGGGCCCCACCTGCACTACGAAGTGCGGTTGAACGGCGTTCCCACCAATCCCTATGCCTATTTGCTGAACTGATATGCTGCTCGCTTTCGATACCGCCTTGTTCGGTCTGTTGAACGGCCGCGCCCGCAGCGCGGTGCTCGATGTCGTGCTGCCCCTGTTTTCCGACGCCTGGCTGTTATGGGTGGGGGCCGTCCTGTTTCTGGGCGGTTATGCGTGGTATTGCCGTCGCAACTATGGCGAAGCCTTGTGGCGGGTTATTGTCCTGGTTATGCTGCTGGGACTTTCCGTGGGCGTGGCCGATATGTCGTGCAACGTCATCAAGGATGAGGTGGGGCGGTATCGCCCCTTCCAAACCGTGGCGGGTACGCACTTTTTCACGCCCGACCGGCAGTGGACGGTGGTGGACGAGCCATCCTACGCGCCCGGCAGCATCGGCGGTTCGTTCCCCTCATCCCACGCTGCCACCAGCATGGCTGTGGCCCTGGTTGTATCCCTGTTGTTCCGCCGATCCAATCCCTGGATATTCGCTCTGCCGCTGTTTGTAGGGTGGTCGCGCATTTACGTGGGCAAACATTTTCCCGTGGATGTGGTGGGGGGATGGTGTGTGGGGATGTTATCCGTGCTGGTGGTGTGGTGGGGGTGCCATCTACTGTTTATACGTTTTTTTAACCGAAGAAATACTTAGAGATACGCCAAATTTCGGCAAATCGCCCCTGAAGACTTGACATTAGGTGTGTTTTTGATATCAATAGCCCTCCGTTGGGCTATCGTTCAATTGGCAGGACACCGGATTCTGGCTCCGATAATCAAGGTTCGAGTCCTTGTAGCCCAGCCAATACGTCCCTATCGTCTAGTCGGCCCAGGACAACGGCCTTTCACGCCGTCAACGGGGGTTCGAATCCCCCTGGGGACGCCAAATTTAGGTACAAAGAAGAATGCCAAAGTCCAAAAGACCTTGGCATTCTTTGTTTTTTCATTCCAATACGGTTTCCCGAAATCCAGCCTCGTCCGCTTGCATCCATGAAATTTGTGGGTATATCCGTAGGTAGGAATGTGGTACGACATTTCCGATACCTACACGGATAACCGGCCGGAATCAAAGATATTTTTGTCCATGTGGGTATCTCTCCGTCCAACAACAACCAGGGAGTGCCCATGCCTCTTACCGATACCCACATCCGCAGTCTGAAACCCGATTCAAAGCCCCGCAAATATTTCGACGGCGGCGGCCTGTTCCTCTATGTGCCCACCAGCGGCAGCAAGCTCTGGCGGATGGCTTACCGCTTTGACGGCAAGAGCAAACTGCTCAGTTTCGGGGAATACCCCAGTGTCTCGCTCAGGGACGCCAGAGAACGACGCGAGGATGCCCGGCGTCTGCTGGCCAAAGGCGTTGATCCTTCCGAGCAGAAACGGGAAGAAAAGAAGGCCAGAATCTCAGCCGAACGCGAGAGCTTCCAGAATATCGCCAGAGAATGGCATGAAACCCGCATGGCGGAGTTTTCTGAAAAGCATCAGGGAACCGTCATGTACCGGCTGAAAACCTACATCTTTCCACGTATTGGCAAAATGCACATCGCCAAACTGGAAACACGGGATATCATGGAGGTGGTCAAGCCTCTGGAGCAGCGGGGAAACTATGAGACTTCCCGGAGAGTGCTGCAGATCATCAATCAGGTATTCCGCTATGCGGTCATCACGGGCCGGGCAAAGCACAATATCGCAGCCGATCTTCGGGGAGCCTTGAGGCCGAGAAAAACGGTCCATCGCGCGGCGGTGCTGGAACCGGAAAAAGTCGGCCAGCTTTTGCGGGATATCGACGCCTACGAAGGCTATTTTCCTCTGGTCTGTGCCTTGAAGCTGGCTCCGTTGGTTTTCACCCGTCCCACGGAACTGCGGGCTGCCCAATGGAAGGAATTCGACCTTGAGTCCGGGGAATGGCGCATCCCTGCGGAACGCATGAAAATGCGCCGTCAGCATCTTGTGCCCCTGTCCCGGCAGGCAATGTTCATTCTTCGGGAACTTCAAAAATACTCCGGGGAGGGAAAATTCCTTTTTCCCTCCATCCGCACGGAGGTACGGCCCATTTCCGATGCGACCATGCTTAATGCGCTTCGGCGCATGGGCTACCAGAAGCACGAAATGAGCGTGCATGGTTTTCGCTCCATCGCATCCACACTGCTCAACGAACTCGGCTATAACCGGGACTGGATTGAGAGGCAGCTTGCCCACGGGGAGCAGGACGAAGTGCGTGCGGCATACAATTATGCGGAATATCTGCCTGAGCGCCGAAAGATGATGCAGGATTGGGCGGACTATCTGGACGGATTACGCAACACACAGCAGAAAAGAAATAAGGAGGGAGTATGAAAAAGGACACCATGACAGACCGTGATGTTTGTATCTCCATCGGGAAAATAGAAGACGAGACGCAGGTGACGAGCAATGACACCGGCTGGAGTGAAGAAGAAAAGGAGCGTATGAGACAATACGGCTATGACGACATGGACATGATCCGGGCGTGGTATAGCTGAAACAGGTTTTACAGGAAAACAGCGGCACGGAAGGTACATGACTATCCCTGCCGCTGTTTTTTATTGTCCATTTTTGGGCGACAGGGTATCCTTTCCTCCATGACAGACCGACAGAACATAACCATAGGCAGAGTGCGGCAGGCGTATGGCCTGACAGTCAGAGAAGGTGAAATGCTTGCCCAGGCACTCTGGCCTGACGCCGTTCAGCCTCTGGGGCTATGGCACACGACCTATGAAAATTGCTGGCAGGCATTTGTTGCGGGCAATCATGTCGCATATGGAACGCAGATGCCGGAATTTCCTTCAGTGCCGGAACTGGGGGCGGGCATTCAGACATATCTGCTTGGCTTTGATGTGATGGAATTTTTCAGAAAGATATCAACGCTTGTTCCTGTTACCTCCCTACAATATGGGTTGAATGTCATTCTTGAAGAATCCTTTGAAGATACGGCGTCTGTCTTTCCCGAGGAACGAGAATTTCTGTTCAGCAGTTTGAAAATACTGAGCACAGAAGACATCTTCGCGCAGTATTCACCGGACTCGCCTCTCTTTGAGAAACCGATATTCTCCATTCCCGCCTCAAGTTATCACTTCATCGCGCATATCTTTACCGATACCATAATGGTGGATAGGGACATTGCTATCAGATATCTCCGTTATTATCCCTTACGCCAGGAAGTGAAAGGCATCACCCGCGCCCTTGTGGAATCCCTTTTACGGGCAGCTCCGCCGGAATCGTCCGTTGCCGACAAAGCGGCGGCAGTTCCCCTGTGTGAAAGGTCACCGCAGGATGAAAAACTTGTTTTCCGTATTCCCGGAGCATTCTGGGAAGGAAGGCCGGACGCCGCCGTCCGTGACGCCATGAAAGAAAAGTATCCTCTTTCAGTCATCGCTTATGTTCTCCTGTATTGGTGTGGTCCTCAAAAATCCGAGACCAGTCACAAAACTCCGCAGGGCAGAAAGACGCATGTGGGACGCTTGCTTGCGGGCAAAGAGTACAGGGACGACAAATCCTATCGCAATTTGATGGATATGCTCCTCAAGGAAGCGGAGACATATGCCATAATCAAGGCGTGACCAGCCTGCTGTTTTCCCGTCTTTTTTAGATTTTCCCGTCATTTTCCCGTCCGATTCCCTCACGGGAATTGTTTGACGTGTGCCAGATTCTCCTGAAGTCCAACCAGATTCAGGAGATTTTTTTATGAAACAGCATCAAGCACCCATTCCCGTCCACGGCCTTCTGCGTCTGCCTCAGGTTCTCAGCATGATTCCCATAAGCAAGAGTGCATGGTGGGAGGGATGTCGCACAGGACGTTATCCCAAACCCGTGAAGCTCGGTCCCAGAACAACAGTCTGGCGGGCGGAGGAAATTGCCGCATTTATCGAAAGCCTTGGCCGTCAGGGAGAGAATCATGAATAATCCCCTGCAAACCTTTCGGGACATCCTGACCGACAAGGGATTGATTCCGGCCGAAATCATGGCGGACGGAAAACTGCATCGCTGTCCCACCCAGACCAAACCGCACAAACAGAACGGCGCATATATCGCGCATGTCGATATCCCTGCGACACTTTGGTGGTGCAACTGGGAAAACGGTGAACAGGGCACGTTCTGCACAGAAGAAAAGCAAACGCTTTCCGTGTCCGAACTTTCCGCATGGCGGGAACGTCAACACTCCATACAGCGGCAACGCGAAGCGGAATATGCCGAACGCCATGCTGAAGCAGCTCAACTGGCCAGACAGGAATGGAACTCGGCACGAAGGTGCGACGCCAACCATCCCTATCTGCACCGCAAGGGCATTACAGCTTTGGAAAGCATACGGCAGGCACGGGACGGCTCTCTGCTTATTCCTGTTATGGATGCCGCAAACAATCTGCAAAGTCTGCAACGCATCTATCCTGATGGAACAAAGCGTTTTCTCGTGGGCGGCAAGGTATCTGGAGGACAATTCATCATTCAGGGGCAGTCGGAAAAGCCCGTTGCCGTTTGTGAGGGGTTTGCCACAGGCACAAGTATCCATCTTGCCACAGGCTGGACGGTTTATGTGGCCTTTTCCGCAAACAATCTCGCGAGAGTGGCCAAGACCGTGAAAGAACGCTTTCCGGACAAGACCATCATCATTTGCGGCGACAATGACGAAGCAGGACTCAGGAAGGGGGAAGAGGCAGCCGGACTTGCAAACGCTCAACTTCTGTTTCCCCACTTCACCGACGCCAACGGTACGGATTTTAATGACCTTCACCAGATAGAAGGCATTGAGGCCGTCCGTTCGCAACTGGAAACGGCGCTGACCAAACAGCAAGGTCTTATCGCTCTGGACATGGGCGAATTTCTTTCCATGTCCATACCTGAACGGGGGTATCTTTTATCGCCCGTTCTTCCGGTACAGGGCATAGGCATCCTGTACGCCCCGCGCGGCATAGGCAAGACATTCGCCGCGTTGAGCATCGCCGTTGCGGTGGCTTCCGGCGGAGCCGTGTTCAACTGGCGTGCGCCGATGCCCAAACGGACGCTGTATGTGGATGGGGAAATGCCCGCCACATCCATGCAGAACCGCCTTTCCGCTCTTGTCAACGGCATGTCCATTCCCCCTCATACGTTGAAAAACATGGCGCTCATCACACCGGATTTGCAGCCCTGTCCCATGCCGGATTTGTCCACCGCCGGTGGGCAGGCCATGATTGAGCCGTTTCTGAAAGACGTGGACATGGTTGTGCTGGACAACATTGCAACCTTGTGCCGCACCGGCAAGGAAAACGAGTCTCAGTCATGGCAGACCATGCAGGCGTGGCTGCTGGAATTACGCCGCAGAGGGATGACCGTCCTGCTTATCCATCATGCCGGAAAATCCGGCGATCAACGCGGCACCAGCGCCAGGGAAGATATCATGGACACGGTGATCAGTCTGCGCAGGCCCCGGGAATACAGCATGGCCGAAGGCGCACGTTTTGAAGTTCATCTGACCAAGGCACGGGGCATATTGGGCGATGATGCCAAACCCTTTGAAGCCAACCTGATTACCGAAGGCAATGCCCTGCATTGGCGGGTTCGGGACATTGAAGATGTTGAACTGGAGGAATTGAAAAGGCTGCTTGGCGAGGGATACAGCATTCGCGACTGCGCCGAGGAAATGGGAAAATCGAAATCATCTGTCCACCGACTGAAAAGAAAACTGGAAGGTCTCGCTTGACCATTTTTCAGGTGTCCCGCTGTACCGCTGCCTAAGCGCCGGTACAGCGGGACACCTGCAATACTCGTCGTATCTGTTATCCTATGAAGTCCAGCCAAATCCGAACATGTTTTCAACGTTTGTCCCGCGTAAACTGAAAAAGTGTCCCGCATTCCTGCCACAGAAAGAACGGGACATCCATTGATACAAGGAAGTATTGCCATGTCCTATCTCGTACTCCATATGGACAAATTCAAGAAAGAAGCCATACGCGGCATCCAGAGCCATAACCGGCGGGAACGGGAGAGCCGCAGCAACCCCGATATTGACTACGAAAGAAGCGCGGCGAACTACGAGCTGCACGAAGCCGCAGCATCGAACTATGCCGAAGGCATTCAGAATCGTATTGACGACCTCCTGCTGGTCAAATCCGTAAGAAAGGACGCCGTGCGCATGTGCGGGCTTATCGTCACTTCGGACAAGGCGTTTTTTGACAGGCTCACGCCGGAGGAAACAAGGCGTTTCTTTGAGGAGAGCAAGGCCTTTCTCACGGAGTTTGTGGGCGCTGAGAATGTCATTTCCGCAATGGTTCACATGGATGAGAAGACGCCGCACATGCACTTCCTTCATGTACCGGTGACGCCGGAAGGGAGGCTCAACGCCAACAAAATTTATACCCGCCAGAGTCTGCGGAAACTGCAATCCGAGCTTCCCGCCTATCTGCAAAGCCGGGGCTTCGCCATTGAGCGCGGTGTGGAACAGATGCCTGGTTCCGTGAAAAAGCATCTGGATACCCGCGAATTCAAGCAGCAACAGGAAGCATTGGAGAAACTGATTCAGGAATCCGAAGAGGCCACACGAAACTCACGACAGTTTATCAGCTCATTGGAACAGCGTGAAGAAGAGTTGAGAAAGAGCATTGAGGAGTATGAGCGGCAGGCTGAGGAGGCGGAAAAGTTTCTTCAGGAAGATTCCTCTCTACCGAAAGCCTCTCTTTTCAATTATCCGTCTGTGCTTGAGAAAGCCTCTTCCATTATTGGAGAGCTGAAAAAGGCGCTTGCCGTCAAACATCTTGTTCAGAAGCAGAAAGAAAATCTGCTACAGGAAGTGGAAACGTTACGTCAGAAACAGATTTTGCTTGAAGCGGAATACACCGCTCACAGGAAACATAACCATGAGGAAAAAGAAGAGCTGGAAATACAGTTGAGGAAAATGAAGAGAATCATGGCAGGCTATCGGGAATTTCTGCTTCTGCCGGAAATCCGGCCGCTGCATATCGAGTTCGTGGAGCGCAGGCGGGCCGAACAGCTCCAACGGCAGCAGGAAGAGGAACGGCAGCGGCAGACGCAGGAGGCGCGGGACAGGGAGCGTCGGCAGGCGCACTTCGCCCGTGGCATGAGAATGAGGTAAGGCGTCGGGAGGGAATCTTCGCACAGGCCGAAGATATAGCCCACTATGCTTCACTTCGTGAAGCCAGTGGGCAAGCGTCCCGCTTGACCGGAAAGACAAAACACCCATCCGGGCATAGCTCCGACGAGTCACAGGAGAACCATCATGACCATCACTACAACACAGTTGAAGGAAATCAGACAGGAATTTGCTGCTCTTAAACCCGCTTCCGTCACACTGGACGGGAATCGAACCATGTCCGTAAAGGAAGCAGTCTTTGCTCTGGCACCGACACTGGAGCGTATGAAAAAGCGCGGTTTCGGCACACAGGAAATCATCGAAAAGTTGCACGAGAAAGGAATTGAGATAAAGCCTCAGACCCTGAACAAATACCTGGCCGAGGCCAGACGCCAGCGAGGAATCCGGAAAATCCCAAAGAAAGACACACCCCCACCGCCTCAACCCATGCGGCAGAGCAGCCCGCAGGAAGAAGCCTTTATCTCCTTCGGAGAGTTCAGGGACACACCGGCCCCCCCGTTGGAGGACTTGTAAAGTACGGCTCGTCTCATGGGTTGTAAGTTTTTTTAGCGACAAAAGAGACAGAATAATGGCAGACACCATGTGCGGACACACCGCATGTCCAGCACAGAAGAGACGAGGCATAGCAGCAACCGCCACATGGAAAGTTGCCAGAACGATGAATTTGCCCTATTGGTCATTTTGTGACCAATAGGGCAAGAGAGGAGAAAACGTCATAGACTATAGAGGGAGAATGAAAAATCACCTCCCGCGATTCGGCCCTACCCTGCGTCAATTCAGGCAATCAAAAGAGCTCTCCCAAGAAGAGTTGGCGGCACTTCTGGACATTTCGCCATCATATATCAGCCGTATGGAGAGTGATTTGAAAAAACCAAGTTTGGAGATGATTTTCCGATTGGCCGGAGCCCTGAAAGTCAAACCCCATGAGCTTATCAAGGCGATGGAAAACTAGCGCTCCCCCAATACGCAATTTATGGGAGGAAACATTGGTGAGCAAAAAGCAACTAACAGAGCAGGAAATTCGGACGCAATATATCACGCCCGCCATCCAGGGCGCAGGATGGACTCCATCCCAGATCCGTGAAGAATACGCCCTCACCAATGGCCGCATTATTGCCCGTGGAGGAACATTCAAACGTGAAAGGGCCAAATTTGCCGACTACGTTTTATTTCACAAGCCACACATTCCTTTGGCGGTTATTGAAGCCAAAGACAACAATCACCCAACTGGAGACGGTATGCAGCAGGCGCTTGATTATGCTCAACGCCTGATGGTACCATTTGTATTTACATCCAACGGAGATAGCTTTGTTTTTCATAATCGAATTGCCACGGATAAAAACAAAGAAACCGTTCTCTCACTTGATAAGTTTCCTTCCCCTGAAGAACTTTGGCGGCTTTATAAACAAAATCAGTCAATCAGCCCGGAGCAAGAAAAGGTCATCTCTCAGCCGTACTATGCCGAGCGGGAAGACAAAACTCCTCGCTATTATCAGCGCAATGCCATTAACCTCACGGTAGACGCTATTGCACGCGGACAAAACCGTATTTTGCTTGTAATGGCAACGGGCACAGGTAAAACATATACGGCCTTTCAGATTATCTGGCGTCTTTGGAAAGCGGGCGTGAAAAAACGCATTCTCTTCCTTGCTGACAGAAATGCCTTGATAGATCAAACGTATGTGAACGATTTCGCGCCATTCAAGGACAAGATGACCATCGTCCGACAGCGCAAAATCGACAAGTCCTATGAAATTTATCTGGCCCTTTATCAAGGCCTGACCGGCAACGGCGATAAAAATGTCTTCAAGCTCTTTAGCCCCGGCTTTTTTGACCTCATTGTGGTTGATGAGTGTCACAGAGGCAGTGCCAAGGCGGACAGCGAATGGCGTGAAGTGCTGGAGTATTTTTCAGCTGCCACGCAGATCGGCCTGACTGCCACTCCCAAAGAAGATAAAACCGTCTCCAACATCGACTACTTCGGCGACCCCATCTATACCTACTCCCTGAAACAAGGAATTGAGGACGGCTTTCTCGCCCCATATCGGGTTATCCGCGTTCTTTTGGATAAAGACGCCGAGGGGTTCCGCCCGTATAACGGGCAGCTCGACAACGAGGGCAACGAAATTCCTGACAGGGAATACAACTCCAGAGATTACGACCGCGAGCTTGTTCTGGAAAAGCGCACCAAGCTAGTCGCCCAAGTCGTCTCCAACTATCTTCGCTCTCATAATGGCCGCCACGAAAAAACCATCTTTTTCTGCGTGGACACCGAACACGCAGACAGAATGCGCCAAGCGCTCATCAATGAAAACAGCGATCTTGTAAACGAGGATGAGCGGTATGTCATGCGTATCACCGGCGATGATGATATCGGCAAGAAGCAGCTGGACAACTTCCGGGATGTTTCGAGTCGCTACCCTGTGCTTGTCACCACCTCAAAGCTACTGACTACCGGGGTTGATGTGCAGATGGTCAAGAATATCGTTCTTGACGCAACCATTAACAGCATGACGGAGTTCAAGCAAATCATCGGGCGCGGTACCCGGGTGCGCGAAGACCTGGGCAAAATGTTTTTCACCATTTTTGACTTCCGCGATGCCACCCGCTTGTTCGCCGATCCCGATTTTGACGGCCCCAGCGAGCAGAATGAGGATTTCACGCCCGGCCCAAATGGAGAGCTCCCCCCTGAGCTGGACGCCCCTACTGCCCCTGGTAATGATGGCGAAACGCCGCCACAGGACGTCCCCGATCCTGGCGATAAGCATAAACCCGAGCGTCGCAAGAAATATTACGTCCACGATGTTGAAGTGACTGTTCTCAAGCAGCGAGTCCAATACATCGACAACAACGGCAAACTCATCACGGAATCCCTCACAGACTACACTCGCCGCAATCTTCTCAGCCAGTATACAACCCTGAGCGACTTTCTTACTGCCTGGAACAATGCCTCGCGGAAGCAAGTTATTTTGGACGCGTTGGAAGAACAGGGAATTCTCATAAATGAGTTGCAGGAGCAAATCGGGCGGGAATTTGACCCGTTTGATCTGCTTTGTCACATTGCGTATGACCAACCTCCGCTCACACGCCGTGAACGAGTCAACAATGTGAAAAAACAGAATTATTTTACTAAGTACGGCAAACAGGCAGCAGCGGTATTGGACGCGCTTTTGGAAAAATACGCGGATTCCGGCATTTCCAGTCTTGAAAATTTAGACATTCTTAAAGTCACGCCCATCAATGAATTCGGAAATCCAATTCAAATAGTGAACGGCATTTTCAAGGGGAAAGACAAATTTATTGGAGCGCTACGCGAGCTGACATACGGACTATACGCCGCGTAACATATGGGGAGAGGGTATGGCAGTCTCTAATACGACCAAGGCATTGAAGGATATTATGCGCATAGACGCCGGAATAAACGGAGATGCGCAATACATAGAGCAAATCACATGGATGCTCTTTCTTAAGGCCTTTGATTATAAAGAACAGGAATGGGAACTCACAGAGGAAGACTACTACCCAGTTATTCCCCAGGAATATCGCTGGAGCACGTGGGCCGATGATGCTGAAGGTATCACAGGAGATAACCTTTTGGATTTTATAGGTCGTATGTTCTCAGCCTTGCGCGAACTCGATACCAGCGACGATAGCAAGAAAAGAAAATGGCTTATCCGTTCCGTGATGGAAGGCGTTAATAACTTTATGAAGTCCGGCACAGAATTGCGTAAAGTCATTAATAAAATCAATGAGAATATCAATTTCGACGAGGTAAAAGGTTCGCATCTTTTCAACGATCTTTATGAAGGTATGCTCAAAGACTTGCAGAGCGCCGGTAAATCTGGAGAGTTTTATACCCCACGGCCTGTAACCCGTTTCATTGTCCGGCATGTGGCCCCAAAGCTGGGTGAAAGCATTTTGGATCCAGCTTGCGGAACGGGAGGATTCCTGACCAGTGTCGTGGATAGCTTTACTATAGATTCCACTGAGGACTATACCACCCTGCAAAAAACTATTCACGGCATTGAAAAAAAACCTTTTCCCTATCTTCTCTGTATGACCAACCTGATCGCACATGGCATTGATGTACCCGATATCCGCCACGACAATACGCTCAGAACGCCGATATCGGATTATCCGCTCAAGGATAAAGTTGACGTTATCGTCACCAATCCGCCCTTTGGCGGCGCAGAGAACAAAGCTATTTCTCAATCCGTGCCAGCAGAGCTACGAAACACGGAAACCGCAGACTTGTTTCTGGTACATATTATGGCGCTGTTAAAAGATGGCGGGCGGTGCGGCCTGGTTTTGCCTGATGGATTCCTGTTTGGAACCGGAGTCAAGTCCGCCATCAAGAAAAAACTTTTGGAAGAGTGCGATCTGCATACCATCGTTCGTCTACCGAAAAGCGTTTTTGCGCCCTACACCTCAATCAATACCAACCTGCTGTTTTTCACCAAAGGCCGCCCGACCAAAGGCGTCTGGTTCTACCGGCTGGAAATGCCCAAAGGCTACAAGCACTTTTCCAAGACCAAGCCGATGCTGGACAGCCATTTTACCCCTGTGGAGAATTGGTGGGGAAAGCTGGAAAACGGAATTTGGAAAGGTCGTTCTGAAAGCGAAATTTCCAGATACGTTCCTGTGGAAGATCTTATTGCCGGTGAGTACAATCTGGACTTGTGCGGTTTTCCGCGCGAAACGGTTGAAATTTTGCCGCCGGGAGAATTTATCGCCAAGTACCTGAACGAGAAAGCCGCCGTCTCCGCTCATATTGAAAATATCCTTGGCCGCATTACCGCCGCCATGAACCAGAGAGGCGTGTAATGAAAGCCGCGCAACTTCGCCAGGCCATTTTGCAGGCAGCTGTACAAGGCAAACTTGTACCCCAAAACTCGCAGGATGAACCGGCATCAGATTTGTTGGCACATATCCAGACAGAGAAGGCTCAACTCCTCAAGCAGGGTGAAATAAAGAAAGAAAAACCGTTGCCACCAATTGAGGAAGATGAACCTCCCTTTGCATTGCCAAGTGGTTGGAGTTGGTGCAGGCTTGGCGAACTTGTCTCAAAGGTTGGATCAGGCAGTACTCCTACTGGGGGCAAGAATGCTTATAGCCCCACCGGAATCAAATTTTTGCGCTCACAAAATGTATATAACTCTGGCCTAGTTTTGCAAAATGTTGCCTTCATAAGTGACTCATTGCATAAAAAAATGAGAGGGTCAGAAGTCAAGGCTCATGATATTCTATTAAACATTACAGGTGCGTCTATCGGCAGAAGCTGCATTATACCCGAAGGCTTTGATACAGCAAATATAAATCAACATGTATGCATAATTCGCTTAATTAACCATAACTTGATTAATTTTATTCACCTACTACTCATATCTCCTGTACTGCAACAGACGATTATGAATACACAAGTTGGCGTTTCTCGTGAAGGTCTGAGTGCTGAAAAAATAAAGCATTTTCTTATCCCTTTGCCGCCATTGGCAGAGCAACATCGTATTGTTGCTAAAGCTAATTTATTCATGTCTATGTGCGACGAGCTTGAAGCCGCAGAAAAAGAACTTGATTCTCTGGAGGCAAACTTGGCCGAGTACCTGCCCAAGTCTATCCTTCAAGCGGCGGTACGAGGTACGCTCGTTCCCCAGAATATCCATGATGAGCCAGCATCCGAGCTACTAAAACGTATCCAAGAGGAAAAATCTCGCCTTATCGACGCTGGTAAACTCAAAAAAGAAAAGCCGTTGCCTCCTATTTCCGAGGAAGAAAAACCCTATGATTTACCGAATGGCTGGGAATGGTGCAGGCTTGGAGAAGTTAGCTTAATCAACCCAAGAAATCAACTACCAGATGATAGAGAAGTATCTTTTATTCCTATGGCACTTATTTCTAATTCTTATTTTGGAGGGCATCATCAAGAAATACGTGTATGGGGGAAAGTTAAATCAGGATTTACCCATTTTGCAGAAAACGATATAGTCTTGGCAAAGATAACTCCTTGTTTTCAAAACGGTAAATCATGTATTGTAAAAAATTTAAAAAATGGATTTGGTGCTGGAACGACAGAGCTGCACGTTTTGCGATGCCTACAGATATCTCCAAAGTATTTACTTAATTTTTTAAAGAATCCAGAATTCCTCAGGGATGGCGAAAAAAACATGACTGGTACTGCAGGTCAGCAGCGCGTACCGACAGATTATATTAAAAATATTCTGTTTCCCTTGCCCCCCCTTGCCGAGCAACAACGTATTGTTGCAAAAGTCGATGAATTAATGGCTCTCTGCGAACAACTAAAAAATATCAATCCAGACAGCTCATTGCCACTGGCTGATATACAAAAGACTCTGCCGCCCCTGGAAATCTCCACCCCTCCAGAGCCGAAAGAGCAACAATACGCCATAGCCGCTCGTGGAGATATTTCCACCACCGAAACCAAAGAACACCGACAGGCGATAGAAGACCTGTTTGGAGAGGGAGCTGATGGTTAATCCTGCGGTCAAAGCGCGGTGGGTATTGGAAACCAAGGGAGTGGTAGGACCTCCCGCCTTGGCTTTACATGATATCGCCAAGCGTGAAGGTATTCGCTATCTATACCGCCTATTGCCCAACGACCCAAAACTGAGCGGAGAGCTGATTTATAAGGGCAACCAAAAGGGAATTTTAATCAATACCCATATCAACAGCCCCAAACGTCATACGTTCACCTTTGCTCACGAACTTGGGCACTATTTTCTGGAACACAAGCCTGAATATGTACGGGATGGCAGAACCGGATTTTGGTGCACTGTTGACGATGTATTACAAGGAAAAAGACAAAAGGAGCAAGAAGCCAACGCCTTTGCCGTAGAGTTACTTATGCCGGAAGATCAGTTTCGTACCTCTATGGCTGGCGCACCCTTTGACTTCACACTCATAAACAGCTTGGCCCGTGAATATCAGGTATCCAAACAAACCTGTGGATATCGCATTCTTGAGCTCACGCAGTCTCCTTGCGCCATCCTCCACTCCGAACTCGGTCGAATTACCATGCAAAGGACTTCCCGCGCCGCACATGGATTTTTACGCCAGTTGACGCATATCCCGCAAGCCACTGCTGCTTACTCCGCCATTAAACAGCAATGCGGACAAATAGATTTTACAGAATGCGATCCAGAAAAATGGCTGGCGCGATATACACCGCTTACACGACTCTACGAATGTACTCGTGGCAAGTTTGAGAGTGGTGTAGCGATGACTCTTTTGCGCTGGTCTTGATAATATTCAACAAGGAATTCAATGTGCCTAACTTCCCTCAACAAAGCCAATTTTTGATTTATAAAACCGAAGACGGCCGGATAAAAATTGACGTCCGCTTTGAGGATGAATCCGTCTGGCTCACTCAACAGATGATAGCGGATTTGTTTCAAACCTCTAAACAAAACGTAAGTTATCATATTAAAAGTGTTTTTGAGGAAGGAGAGCTTTCTTCGGAGACAACTGTCAAAAAAATTTTGACAGTTCAGCAGGAGGGAGCTCGTCAAGTTCAACGCCAGTTGGAATACTATAATCTGGATATGATTATCTCCGTGGGCTACCGGATCAAAAGCCATGTTGCCACGCGTTTCCGTATCTGGGCCACGCAGCAACTTCGGGAGTTTATCGTTAAAGGTTTCGTACTCGACGACGAACGGCTGAAAAATCCGGAACTGCCCTTTGACTATTTTGAAGAACTCCTCCGTCGCATCCAAGATATCCGAACCTCGGAGCGCCGTTTCTACCAAAAAATTACCGACATTTACGCCACCAGTATTGATTACGATCCCACCACCGAGGAAAGCATCACCTTTTTCAAAACCGTTCAAAACAAACTGCATTGGGCTGTGACGGGTATGACGGCGGCGGAACTCATTCATAGCCGTGCGGACAGCGGCAAGCCGTATATGGGCTTGACCACATGGCGCGGCGCAAAGGTTCGCAAGCAGGATGTGAGAATTGCCAAAAATTACCTGAATGAAAAAGAACTTCTCGCGCTTAACAATCTAGTGGAGCAATATCTTCTCTTTGCCGAAAGACAGGCTCGTTTGCGCAACCCCATGCATATGACCGACTGGATTGCCAAGCTGGACGCCTTTCTTACGCTCAACGAAGGCAACATCCTCACTCATGCTGGAAGTATTTCTCACGAGTTGGCTGTTGCCCATGCGGAACAGGAATATGATAAGTTTCACCAGCGGCGGCAACTTGAGTCCGGACAAAAAGAAAGCGACTTTGATAAAGCCGTAATGGCGTTAACTGGCGGAAAAGATAAAGCAAATAGATAATTGTCCAGCCACGTTCCAAAAAGAATTTTAAGAAATTTTCATTTTTAAGGTATTTTTGTAGGTGTCAACGAGGTGAAATCTACAAAACATAGTAAATTCAATATGTTGCGCTTTAATTTTTATCCCCCTGGGGACGCCAAATTTAGGTACAAAGAAGAATACCAAGGTCCAAAAGACCTTGGTATTCTTTGTTTTTAAGGCTTCAGCCAGTTGAGGAAGCGTAGCTTCTGAAACAGACAACCACCCGCTTTGCGGGGGGGGGGGATTGTTGGCAGTATAATACTTATCGAAAATTTTATTACTTGGTATCAGTCAGGAATATAAGTACTTTTTATATACAGAATATCATAGCTACATTAAACCGCAAAAACTCCAGAACGGTACGCTGACAAGAAAGAGAAACGCCAGATAAACCGCCAGCTTCACAAGAAAACATTTCACAAAATTTCCCATGGAGATCGCACCAAAGCTGTAAGCGAACAAAATCGTGGTGTTCTCGAAGGGGAAAAGAACATGGGTACTGGCATGCTTCAAAAGGTATATGACCGGATATGCCGTTATGCCCATATCCAGGGATATCTGGGTAAAGGGAGGCGTCAAGAGGTTCATGAGCGCAACCGGGGTCATGAAGATGTTGGCCACATATCCGGCTAAAAAGACAAGTCCGGCAAATACATAGTTGCTTTGTCCCGCCATCACGGGAGTAAATACATCCGAAACAATCTGCCCGGCTCCCACGGCCGCGGCGGCAGTGCCGATGGATATGCATCCGGAGATGAATATGAGCAGAGGAAGGTTAACCTTGGCGATATCATCCTTTGTTCCCACATCAAGGCCCGGCAGATAGAGAAGCAGGGGGAAGATGATGAAACCGTAAACCATACTCATGCCGTGGATGCTGGTAGTAAACATGTACAGCATCATCAACAGAAAGATGGAAACAACCTTTTTCTCATCCGCAGACATTGGCCCCAGTTTCTTTTTTTCCTTCATAAAGTATGCCTTGCCATTCAATGCCTTTTCCGGGCTCATCAGTTTTCCGATAATGAACGTCATGAGAAAAGGAAATGCTATCCACGGGATATTATGTTGCAACGTAGTGATATAATTAACCGCCACTTCGGTTACCGTATTCGCCGCCGCGCCGCTGATACCTACCCCGGAAGGATAATACAGAAAATTACGCGCATCACCGAAGGCCATGGCCATGGACAGCAGAATGCCTGCAGCGGCCCTTGAACGCCCCAGCTCCAGCACCTCCACGATACCGTAGGCCAGGGCCAGGCCCGCAAATGCAAAATTGTGAAAACATACGGCAAAAATTGTCAGCCCCATTAATATGCCCATATAGGAACCGCCGGTTACGCTCAGCACGGTATAGGCGAATCTTTTCAGGACGGATGTACGTTTCATCATATTGATGAATATGAAGATACCGAAGCACTGCCAGACAACCGTTCCGCTCCAGCCGCCGAATGCCTTTCCGAAAGGCAGGATTTCGGTTATCGCATAGGCGATGGACAGAGACAAAGCCGTAATCGCGTTATCGAGCAGTTCGAAGCAAAACATCAGAACCGCCCATGAAGTAATCGCCAGGAACATCCTGACCTTCGGCGTTATCACCGCGCTTTCGGGCAGCAGGATGTAAAGAGCAGCAGGCAGGGCAACGGAAAGCGCCCATTTCATGTTTTTTTGTATTCCAATGCTACCTGTGGTCATATCTATACCCTCCATCTATTCCGGGAGCGCCATGAACTGTCTAACGTTCACCGGGCTCCCGGAATACGGCAATACATCCGACATGATTCCCCCGCATATTGCGCAGGAATTCCCGAGTGTCAGATACGCGCTCCAGGCACGTTATCGCGTACCCACTGCAAATGGCGATCACGATAAGGATTTTCAAGTTCTGCGGGCAATTCCGTCATCTTCCTTGCTTCATTCCGCACCTCTTCCAGTTCTGATACAAATTCTTTCGCAAAATATTCACGTCGCTGTCTTTCATCATACTGCAGTGCATAGAATTTGTCATATCCGTCAAAAAACATCAGGGAATCGGTAAAGACACGAACATGAAACTCGCCGAAAATCCTGCGTGTTACAGCCAGAGCTTGATATACGTATCCACTGCGTTCAAATTCTTTCCTGCTCAGTTCCGTATTGAGATAAAGCGCCGTACGTGTTTTTCTCGGCCACATGGTGGCATGATACGGTTCATTGGTGTTTTCCGGCTGCATGATCCGTTCAAAAAAGTTCTGCAATGAGCTTGCAATCTTGCCGAAAAACATAGGAGAACCGAAAAACATGACGTCGGCCTCGCGCAGCTCCAGTAGGATTGGAGTCAGCTGATCCCGTAGAATGCATTTATTGTAGCTTTTCCCCGCAGGCATCTTGCATGCGGCGCAGCCGATACACCCGCTGAAATCAAGATCATACAGATTGATCATTTTGGTTTCCGCTCCGGCCTCCTTCGCCCCTTCCAGCGCCGCCGCGAGTATCCGGGCCGTGGTTCCGTCTTTGCGCGGCCCCCCGTTGATTGCATACGCCTTTTTCATGCCGAGTCCTCCCACTGCATAACGCAGAATATTTCGCATTTTTGGTTAAGATTATTGCCGAAAAGCGCTGTGTTCGGCTCATTTACGGCAGTTGGTACACCGAAGCTTCAGAGTGTTTTGCATTTGAAAATACCTGCCAGCCGGGAGCCTGTGTTCCGGCTTGCAGACTTCGGCCTCCATCGAAGCTGGACGCCGCAAGTGAATTGCGGCTGCTCCGATGTCGCGGCGGAATTTCGCTCCGCTCAACTTCGGGAGCATTTTTAAAGTGAAAATGCTCTGCATCCAGATAGTTCGGTGTGCTACTTCGCGGGCTTTCCGGTATATTTGTATTCTTCAAGATCAGGATAATCCGGATGGGGCAGGCCGCGATACCGGAAACCGGGATTCGCCATGTTGCCTCCATCGGAAGGAATCGGGTACATGTCTCTGCCCAGCAGACTGTTCAGACGCCGGAAATGATCCGCGCTGTAGGCGTTGCCGACCAGAGGCGGCTCCATGCACAGGCGCTTGCCTACCAGGTAGGCTTCCTGCAATTCCAACTGAAATATCGTTTCAAAACGATGCCTGCGGTAGTCCCCGTCACGCTTCGGCGCGTAATAATTCTCATATCCGTTGAAGTACTGGAGCGTTTC
The DNA here is from genome assembly GCA_900541395.1 of uncultured Desulfovibrio sp. Lineage (GTDB taxonomy): Bacteria > Desulfobacterota > Desulfovibrionia > Desulfovibrionales > Desulfovibrionaceae > Mailhella > Mailhella merdigallinarum. The sequence continues at coordinate 30,345 of UQJT01000001.1, read as the reverse complement.
GGTAATAATGTGCAGTTCCGTATTGGTATGGCACGCCTGATCAAGCTCATTGAGCAGCGAACGTATCCGCGCATCTTTCCACCACATCTTGCCGATGTTCATGGTATAGAAAAAGGCGGTATGAGTTGTGCGCGGCCACAGGGTCGGCCCGGTCGGAGAGCCTATGCCGCTGGCGGTCTTCACCGCAACGCGCTTTTTATTCTCTTCGCTCTCGTACACATGGCAGGGGAACAGCATGCGCTCGAAAAAAGCCAGCATTCTTCCCGGCAGTTCCACATAGTACATGGCGGCGGCAAAAAGAAGGACATCCGCTTCCCTTATTCTCTCCAAAACAGGAGAAAGCTCATCCTCCATGGCGCATTTTCCATAGCTGGGGCTGCCTATGCGCTTGCACTCGAAGCAGCGACTGCACCCCTTGAATTTCAAATCGCTGAGAAAAACAAGCTCCGTTTCAGCTCCTGCATCCCGCGCTCCCTCCAGAGCCTTGTTCAGCAGCATTGCTCCGCAGCCGTACTTGCGGGCGCTCCCCGCAATCGCAATCGCTTTCATGCGCGCTCCTCCAGATTCTCGGTTTCCGCGCGCCGTAATACATCCGCCCACGGGGCGGCGTGGCGAACGCGGCAGGCCGGACACCTCCGCTGTATGCGGCGTTCCGGTATCTCGTCTGAGTCTGTTTAGACCAGAGTCGGAGCGTCTGGGTAGACCTCATGTTTTTGTGAAGTCACCCTGCCTACATCATTTTTATTGTAGCAGGACGGGAGAGAGCATGCTGTCAGCGCACAGGCTGACAAAACGAAGGAGAAGGATAAGCTGAGGCAAAAGCAATAAACGCGGCGGCAAGGGGATCTGTCCGTAAGGTGTCGGGGAAAACGAGGCCGAATTCGCAAAAGATGTTGTCCCGAAGCGGGATTTCCACAAGGTAGCTGCTGTAGGGTTCAACAAGAATTCGTTTTGAGGTCACTATAACCCCTTCACCCCGCCGGAGCGCGGCATGATAGGCCAGAGCATTGTCTACAAACTTCACATGTTCCGGTATCCCTATCCGTTCCCACATCCGCCTGAAAGGGAATACATCTTTGCCGCCCGGTCTGTAGATAATAATATTCTGCTTTTTTAATGTTTTTAAGCTGATGCTTTGATATCTTGTGGCAAACTCACTTGATTTTGCGGCATAGCATGTCAATTTTACCTTATGCTTGGGCATTATCTTGCATCTTTCCCCAAAATGGGGATACATTCCCTCCTTTCCAACCGTATTCAAATAAAATGCAGGATATTTTATATCAATATTCATAAAATCGACATATTCATGGGCGATTATATTTGTTTTATATTTTTGAGAAAATTCATTTATAATCATTTCAATATAGTTTTTATCCCATAGATACGAAGGGCGAAACACATGCAAATCACCATGCAGCGATTTGAATTTTTCATTTTTTATATTCTCACACAATTCATCATAAATTCCAAGTATATCCTTGACTGCATCAAGAACCTTTTCCCCTTTACCCGTCAAGGTAACACCCCTGGAAGTACGGATAAAAACTGTGCAATCCAGTTCACTTTCCACAGCAGCAAGGATTTTACTGAGGCGCTGCTGTGTCATTAAAAGGTTGCGGCTCGCCCGATTAATGGAGCCGCATTTTTCGATAACAAGTAGGTAGCGCAGATAATCCATCTGCATAATATTTTGACCTCCTGTACAACACGAGAAAACAGATGTTTTACATTTTTATAAAATTTTATATAATTAACTATACTTATATTATTGTTTAGTTTTTTATGTAAAGTTAATTTTTTTGAGTTCCCAATAAAGCTGGAGGGATATCTATGATAATCTTGCACAAGACCATTTCAGGACGGTGCGGGTTCTTCGGAACGGTATGTTCGCTGATGCCCCGCCCCCTTTGCTTTCTAAAGGGAAGAAAAAATATTTATAATAATTATATGTGATTATAAATTTATTTTTGAAGAAAATCAGACTGTTTTTTCAGTTCCATCCAGCTTCAACGGACTGTATCAGACAATATCAGATGTCTTCAAATGTTATAAAATATACTGATTTTATTGAATAATTATACTATAGTGCTCCGTAGCCCCCATTTTATACGGAGTTGTCATTATGAATACCAATGTTCCTTTCACCGTTTTCTTTCGTCTTCCCCAAATCCTGAAACTGTTCTCCCTCAGCAAGAGCGCATGGTGGCAGGGGCTGTCTCTAAATGAAAGTCAAATCGGTGGCTTCCTCACCGCACTGGACAAGGTTCTCGGCAAGAGGATCGACAAGCTATACCTGATCCCGTTGCACGGACGGGCCTACGAATTCCGGACGACGGATGAGCCAGCGTCTTTCGTCCGTGAATACAAGGACGACGACGCAAGCCTGCCTTTAGTGAAGTACGAAATCTTTGTCAAATACACTAACAGAAGTGAAATCAGGTCACAGTTCCAGGAAAGGGAAGAGAGCTATACGTTCCTTGAATACATATCGAAGAGTATAGGATCGTAGAAAAAATAGTTTCAAACATGGCAGAAGCGCTGAAAAACTGCCAATAATTATAAATAACTACTATCCAGATCACGTTTAATGCACTATAGAATATGGAGGAGAAACGCTGCGTCCTTGACATGTTAGTCAAGGTCAGGAGGAGGTCTACTCCTCCACCAGAGAGCAAGCACTGTGAACAGCCATGTGTTCTAGTCTGGTTTTTCCGCAGCCTGTTAAAAAATTACATTTATCATGATAAAAATTAGTAATATCAATTTGTTATGATCTTAAATGTCCAAAATCGACTTTTCACCGGGCTACTAGGTGACAGTAGCTCCTTGCCAAGAAAGGGAACTCTATTTTGATGGAGATAGTGTCCAACCTCGCCTAGAGAAGAATTTTGAAATATTTTCTTTTTTGGGGGTATTCGTGTGGGTATTACTTAAAAATAATTTCTAAAAATCAATCTGTTTTTCAGGTAATTTTTATCTGCCTGGGGACGCCAAAGCAAATCAAGCACTTACATGAAAATGTAAGTGCTTTTTTGTTAAGAAAAATTTGTTGGTTAGAGTGCTGGAGCGTTTGGGCGTTTTCTTCGTCTTTTGGGGCAGCATTTGCGCAAAACAGCCCATCACTTTAGGAAAGGCTCGTTTTGTGGGCGAGATACAGTTCCCCTATTTCTGTGAGTGTTTTGTCGGTTTCGGACATACGAGCCACGTCACCGGCTTCGGGAAAGTTCAGTCAGGCATTGGATCATTTAATCTAATCGGGCGCTGTTTAGGTTAATGTGCGACATGCCGAACAGTATGCACGAAGTGGCGATGTCTATGGGCAGTTCGGGGGGAGGGCGGCGTGGCGGAACAGCGGGGCTGTTCGGACAATTCGGGTTGATACGACGCGCAACTTCAGCCGAAAGAGGCTCGACTCGATCCTGGAGCGGAAGGGCTCCGCCGCCTTGACAGGGAGGGCTTTTATTCGTTCCGGACTTAGACTGTAATTCAATATATATTGGCAAATTACAGAATTTGCCCAACTTTTTTTTCGTGCGGGTCTTTCAATTTTTTGACAACCTAGTATTTTCCGGGCATAGTCCAAGCGTTTAGTGGTATTTTGTCGCTGGGGATTTTGATTTTTCCTGAAGGAGGAAAGTGTGAAACATTTTGTCGCTTCCATGTTGTGCCTGGGGGCTGTGGCCTTTGCCGGACATGCTTCGGCTGCCGAACCCGCCAAATTTCACATCGGTATCTGCACCGGTACGGTGTCTCAGTCCGAGGACGATCTGCGCGGAGCCGAAGCGCTGATCAAGAAGTACGGTGATGTCGCCGACGGCGGCATGATTAAGCACATCACCTATCCCGACAATTTCATGACCGAGATGGAGACCACCATCTCTCAGATTGCCTCGTTCGCCGACGACCCGCTGATGAAGGCGGTTATCGTCAACCAGGCCATTCCCGGCACCACCGAAGGGTTCCGCCGTATCCGCGAAGCCCGTCCCGACATCCTGCTCTTCGCGGGCGAGGCCCACGAGGACCCGGGCGTCATCGAATCGGCCGCCGACCTGGCCATCAATGCCGACAACATCTCGCGCGGCTATCTGATCATCGATACCGCCAAGAAGTTGGGCGTCACCGATTTTGTGCATATTTCCTTCCCCCGCCATATGAGCTACGAATTGCTTTCGCGTCGTCGCAACATCATGGAAGCGGCCTGCAAGGACCTCGGCATCAACTTCCATTTTGAAACCGCTCCCGACCCCACCAGCGACGTGGGCGTGGCCGGCGCGCAGCAGTTCATTCTGGAAAAAGTGCCCGCGTGGTTGGATAAGTACGGCCCGCAGACCGCCTTTTTCTGCACCAACGACGCCCATACCGAGCCCCTGCTCAAGCGTCTGACCGAAGGCAAGGGCGGCTATTTCATCGAAGCCGACCTGCCCTCTCCGCTGATGGGCTACCCGGGCGCTCTGGGTATCGACCTCGCCGACGTGTCCGGCGACTTCCCCGCCATTCTGAAGCGCGTGGAAGATACCGTCGTCGCCAAGGGCGCCGGCGGTCACATGGGCACCTGGGCTTACTCCTACGGTTTCACCAACTCCCAGGCGCTGGGCGAATTGGCCAAGCAGTACATCGAAGCCGGTGTGGACGGCAAGAACTTCCGTCGCAAGTTCAAGAAGGAAGACCTGTTCAACGCTTACAACGCCGCCACCCCCGGCGCTACCTGGAACGGCAGCTTCTACCGCGACGTGCAGACCGGCGTGGAAAAGAAGAACCACGTGCTGGTCTATCAGGATACCTACATGATGGGCGGTCCCGGCTACATGGGCGCCACCGGCGTGCAGGTGCCCGAAAAGTACTTCAACATCAAATAAATGGATGATTGGCGGAGGGGGCTGCTCCCTCCGCTTTTCACATGTGAAAAGCCCCCGGCGGAGCCGGGGGCTTGCTCAAAACCTTTTCTTTCTCCGGCCGTTCGGGCGCCTGATACCGTCGCCCGAAGGATGGATCGTATTTTTTTCGGGACCCCGCCGGGCGGGGCGTGCTCCCGGCCCGCCCCGGAAACGCTCCTGGCGTCGGCGTCCTCGTGATGCGGAACAGGCCGGTCCGCGGCGCGCGCCCGCGACGCCGGACGACCGGGATATTTTCCGCGGAAACTTGAACAAGGTGGGCTCGTTCATGGGACAAGAAGTGCCGTTGCTCCGGATGGAGGGCGTAGGAAAGGCTTATTTCAGCAACCGCGTGCTGAAAAACGTATCCTTCACCCTGGAAAAAGGTCGTATACTGGGCCTGGTTGGCGAAAACGGGGCGGGTAAATCCACTCTGATGAACATCCTGTTCGGGATGAAAGTCATTCGTGATACGGGCGGATACGAAGGGCATATTTATATCAATGGGGAAGAGGCGCGCTTCCGCAGCCCCATGGACGCCCTGCAAGCCGGCATCGGCATGGTTCACCAGGAATTTTCTCTGATCCCCGGCTTTACCGTTACTGAAAACATTGTGCTCAATCGCGAATCTTTGGCGTATAATCCGTTGGTCGAGGCTTTCGGCGATCGCCTGCGCACTTTGGACCGACCCAAGATGGCGGCCCGCGCGAATGACGCCATCAACAGGCTGAACGTGGCGCTGGACGGTGAAACATTGGTTTCGGAACTGCCTGTGGGCCATAAGCAGTTCACGGAAATCGCCCGTGAAATCGACAAACGCGGCACCCAGATTTTGGTTCTGGATGAACCCACTGCCGTGCTGACTGAAGCCGAGGCCGATATTTTGCTGGCCTCCATGCGTCGCCTGGCGGGCATGGGCATCGCCATTATTTTCATCACTCATCGTCTGCAGGAAATCATGAGCGTATGCGACGATATCGTCATCCTGCGCGATGGTGAGGTGGTGTTGCAGACCACGCCCGCCAAAACTTCCATTCGCGAGATTACGTCCAGCATGGTGGGCCGCAAGGTGGAAGGCGCGGGCGCCGAGCGCGAGGAAACGCGCGCGCCGGGCCGTCCCCTGATGGAAATACGTCACCTGTGGGTGGATATGCCGGGTGAAACTGTGCGGGATGTCAATTTGACCGTGCATGAGGGTGAAATTTTGGGCATTGGCGGCATGGCGGGCCAGGGCAAACTGGGCATCGCCAACGGTATCATGGGCTTGCATGCGGCCGGGGGCGAAGTGGTGTTCGACGGTCGGCCCATCCCCCTCAACAAGCCCACCGCCCCGTTGTCCGCCGGTATCTCCGCCGTGTTCGAAGACCGGCGTGGCGTGGGGCTCTTGCTCGAAGAGTCCATCGCCTGGAATATTATTTTTACCTCCCTGCAAATTCAGGACAAGTTCCTGAAACCCGTGCTGGGGGGTGTGGTCAAAATTCGGGACGAGGCGGCTATCTCGGCCACCGCGCAACAATATATACGCGATCTGGAAATCAAGTGTACTGGCGAAAAGCAGCCTGTGCAGGAACTGTCGGGCGGCAACCAGCAAAAGGTGTGTCTGGCCAAGGCGTTTGAAACCCATCCCAAATTGTTGTTCGTCGCCGAGCCCACGCGCGGCATCGACGTGGGCGCCAAAAAGGTCGTGCTTGACACTTTAAAGCGCTACAACCGCGAGTTCGGCATGACTATCGTCATGATTTCCTCCGAACTGGAGGAACTGCGCTCCGTGTGCGATCGTATCGCCATTGTGGACAAGGGCAGAATTGTGGGGATCAAGCCTGCGTCGGAACCCTCCGAAACGTTCGGCTACCTGCTGCTCGGCACCAGTGAAGAAGAGGAGACTGTCACCGCATGAACAAGCTCAGGAAGTTCATCGAGGAAGCCGGGTGGCCCCGCATCCTGATCGCCGCCTTCCTCGTCCTGCTCTTTATCATGGCACCCTTTGTCCAGGTGCGTCTGGACGCATCGATCAGCGACACGTTGGTTCGCTTCGGGATGAATGGCGTCATGGTTCTGGCTATGGTACCCATGATCCAGTCGGGTTGCGGCCTCAACTTCGGCCTGCCGCTGGGCATCATTGCCGGTCTGCTGGGGGCCGTAACCAGCGTGCAGCTTGACCTGCACGGCCTGCCGGGCGTTCTGGGCGCCATGATGATCGCCACGCCCATCGCCATTGTGCTGGGGTGGGGCTACGGGCTCTTGCTCAACAAAGTCAAGGGCGAGGAAATGATGATCGCCACCTATGTGGGCTTTTCCTCGGTTGCTTTCATGTGCATTATGTGGCTGGTGTTGCCTTATACCAGCTCCAACATGGTATGGGGGTATGCCGGCAAGGGCCTGCGCACCACCATTTCGGTTCAGGAATTCTGGCAGAATGCCATCGGGGGCATCGGGGCCTTTCAAGTGGGCGAATTTTTCTACTTCCCCACCGGCATGTTTCTCTTTTTCCTGCTTCTGTGCGTCCTGATGTGGCTGTTTATGCGTACCAAGACCGGCACGGCCATGACCACCGTGGGGTCCAATCCTGAATACGCCCGGGCCAGCGGGGTGAATATCGACCGGATGCGCACCATTTCGGTTATTCTGTCCACCGTGCTCGGCGCGTTGGGAATTATTATCTACGAGCAGAGCTTCGGATTCATTCAGCTCTATATGGGGCCCTTCTATATGGCCTTCCCGGCCGTGGCGGCCATTCTCATCGGCGGCGCTTCGGTTAAAAAAGCCAGCATCACCAACGTGATTGTGGGGACTATTTTGTTCCAGGGCATCCTGACCATGACGCCTTCGGTCATCAACAGCATGTTGCAGACCGATATGTCGGAGGTTATCCGTATTATCGTGTCCAACGGGATGATTCTGTACGCTCTGACCCGCGTGACGAAGGTGAGATCATGAAGACGATGAATACCGGCGAAAAAGTAAAGCTGTTTTTGATACGGAACGCGGTGCCCATCGTGTTTTTGGTAGTAAGCGCCATAGCCATTCCTATTTCGCATTTCTCCATTGAATATCTGGTGCAGGAAATGCTTATCCGGCTGTCGCGCAACGCGTTTCTTGTATTGTCGTTGCTCATTCCCATCATGGCGGGCATGGGCCTCAATTTCGGCATGGTTCTGGGGGCCATGGCCGGGCAGATTGGCCTTATTTTCGTCAGCGACTGGCATGTGGCAGGCGTGTACGGCATGACCTTGGCCGCCATCATCTCCACCCCCCTGGCCATCCTGTTCGGCTGGCTGTGCGGTACGGTGTTGAATAAAGCCATAGGACGCGAAATGGTCACTGCCTATATCTTGGGCTTTTTCATGAACGGCGTGTACCAGTTGGTGGTACTGTACGGTTTCGGCAGCGTGGTTCCCATTCACAGTCCGGAACTGGTGCTCTCGCGCGGGTACGGCATCCGTAACGTCACCAACCTGGACAGTATGCGGCGCAGCCTGGATACGCTGATCCCCCTGCAAATCGGCGGCATTGAAATTCCGCTGGCCACTTTCCTGGTCATCGCTCTGTTCTGCGTGTTCATCGTTTGGTTCCGACGCACCAAGCTCGGCCAGGATATGCGGGCTTCGGGCGAGGATATGGCCGTGGCCCACGCCGCGGGGATTCCTGTCATGCGCACCCGCGTCATCTCCATTATCATTTCCACGGTGTTGGCCTGCTACGGGCAGATCATCTTCCTTCAAAACGTGGGCACCATGAACACCTACAACAGCCACGAGCAGGCGGGCGTGTTCGCCATCGCCTCGTTGCTGGTGGGCGGGGCCACGGTGGCCCGGGCATCCATTTTCAACGTGTTCGCGGGCGTGGTGCTTTTCCATCTGATGTTCGTCGTTTCGCCCATGGCGGGCAAATACCTGGTAGGCGACGCCCAGATTGGCGAATACTTCCGGGTGTTCGTTTCCTACGGCATCATTTCGTTGGCCCTGGTGCTGCACGCCTGGCGGCGGCATGCCGACAAGGTGCGGGCCCGCGCCGAACTGCGCGGCGACGCGGCGGGAGCGTAGGCATGAAGAGAATACTCGTCAATATCGTCATTGTCCTGTGCTTCGCGGGGCTGGCCTATTTCTGCTATGACGAGGGCAAGTCGTACAATTTGATATTGGAAAATTTGTCCTATACCGTGGACGGCGTGGAGCATCCGGGCATCGAGGCCATGCAGGTAACCATCGACGACTCGGGCGATCCCATTTATATGCTGGAGGGCGACCAGATGCCGGGCGTCGCGGCGGGCAAAAAGCATAATTTGAAAATTGAAATTTTGGACGAGGACGACAAGGTGATCGAAACCAGGAATATCCCTTTCCATATCCTCGATCTCAAAGGCAAGTTTTCGATCAACGTGGCCCGTGCCTATGCCCTGGGCAAGGTGAACTGATTTTTCTGATCGCCCTTGGCGGAGGCCGTTCCATGTAAATGGAAATCGGATATTAAACGGTAAGCGTCGTTCCTCGGGAGCGGCGCTTTTTTTGTCATGGCGACTGCGGGCAATACGTTCTTGCCGGCAAGTTTCAAAGTTTGAAAATATATTTTGTGGAAAACGGGTGGCTTTTTGTGTGGCTAGACTAAAAATACGAATTTTTCCCGTCAGGTTGGCGTACAAATATGAAAATGGAGCACTGAACGAGGGGCTTGCCGGTTTGGGGAAGAGATAATTAGAATGTCAAAAGTATCATGGATGGTGTGTCGCATTCCACGTACATAAGCTTGGAGGCCCAAGCGAGGAGGCACACATGCAGGCAAAAGACGTTTTGCAATCGCTGGCGGAAAAGGCGGATATCCGGATTAACGGCAATCGTCCGTGGGATGTTCAGGTCCACAACGAGAATTTGTACCGGCGCGTCCTGGGGCAGGGCACGCTTGGCCTGGGCGAAGCCTATATGGACGGCTGGTGGGACTGCGAGCGGATGGACGTCATGATCGAAAAGGCCCTGAATGCTCGGGTGGACGGACGTATTTCCGGCAACCTGCCCACGTTGTTGCATGTGGCCGCTCAAAAGCTGTTCAATCTGCAAAGCGTGGCTCGCGCGGGCATTGTGGCCGAGCGCCATTACAACGCCGAACGAGCCATGTTCGAGACTATGCTCGACCCCTATATGCAGTACAGTTGCGCCTATTGGCGCGCATTGCCCGACCAAGCGGCCGCCCCCGCCGATCTGGCCGCCGCCCAGATCAACAAAATGGAGCTCATTTGCCGCAAACTGAAACTGGAAGAAGGGCAGAGCGTACTGGACATCGGCTGCGGATGGGGCGGGCTGGCCCGCTATATGGCCGAGCACTACGGCGTGCGGGTGACGGGCGTCACAGTGTCCGACGAGCAACTGTCCTATGCTCAGGAGCACGCCGCCGGTTTGCCTGTGGATTTCAAACTGATGGATTATCGTTCGTTGGACGGCAAATATGACCGGGTGGTGTCCGTAGGGATGTTTGAACATGTGGGGCGTAAAAATTATGCCGCCTTCATGGATGTTGTACGGCGCTGCCTGAAACCGGAGGGGTTGTTTCTGCTGCATACCCTCGGCAGCGACGGCGGGGGCAGCGGTGCGGACCCTTGGCTGACCAAATATATTTTTCCCAACGGCATCTTGCCTTCCACCACCTCGCTGATGAGGGCCGCGCAAGGCCGCTTCATTATGGAGGACTGGCAGAATTTCGGCGCGTTTTACGACCCCACGCTGCTGGTCTGGCATAAAAATTTCGAAAAGGGTTGCCTGGAGGGCAAGTTCAGGTGTGACGAACGTATGCGGCGCATGTACGAATACTATTTGTTGAGTTGTGCCGGGGCGTCCAGAGCGCGCGGCTTTCAACTGTGGCAGGTGGTGTTCAGCCCGCATGGGGTTCCGGGCGGGTATGAGCGGCCGTAGGTAGAAGCGGGTGGATTTGATAAAGTAAGAGGCTGCTGATAAAATCGGCAGCCTCGAAAATTGCGGGCGGGTGGCGGCTTGCCGTTGTTCTCTCCATCCGTAAGGCGCTTCTCATCAAGGGCTGAAGGCGTTGCGTCGTAAGCCGGTTGAAGGCTGATCTGGAGGGGGGAACCTCCTGTACAGATGAAGGAAATGGACAGCAAGGCAGCGAGCGATTTTCGTGCCTTTCCATCTAAGCCGTAGCGGAGTTTATCATCAGTTTGAAGGGATGCCGGGCATCCTTTTTTTGTACCAATCGGGAGGGGTAGGCGGACGGCGCTGGCATGCGGGGTAAATTGACGCATGAACCGCTTTAGGCGTATGGGAAACAAAATTCAATAAGTTGAGGCGGTCGATTCTTCATGTTTAACGATGCATCCATACTCATCACGGGTGGCACGGGCTCCTTTGGGCAGAAATGCGCTGAATTATTTTTGAGAGCGTATCGACCGCGGCGGCTGATCATTTTTTCCCGGGACGAGTTGAAACAATTTGAGATGGCACAGCGTTTTTCGTCCGAAAAGTATCCTTGCATACGTTATTTTCTTGGAGATGTAAGAGATAAGGAGCGCTTGCACCGCGCTTTTTATGAGGTGGATTACGTCATCCATGCCGCGGCGCTCAAACAGGTACCCGCCGCTGAATATAACCCTACGGAATGCATCCATACCAATGTGGGCGGAGCGGAAAACGTCATCAACGCGGCCGTCGACATGGGGGTGAAAAAGGTGGTGGCCCTGTCCACAGACAAGGCCGTCAGTCCGTTGAACCTGTATGGCGCGACCAAATTGTGTTCAGACAAACTGTTTGTGGCCGCCAACGCCTATACCGGCAGTCGTACCGCTTTTTCCGTGGTGCGCTACGGCAACGTCATGGGCAGCCGGGGCAGCGTTATTCCTTTCTTTATCCAAAAGAGGGAAGAAGGCGGGCCGTTGCCCATTACCGACAAAAGGATGACCCGATTCTGGATTACGCTTGAAGATGGAGTGCGCATGGTATTGCGCGCGTTCGCGATTTCCGGCGGCGGCGAGGTATTTGTTCCCAAGATTCCAAGTATGAAAATTACGGAACTGGCCAAGGCCATCGCACCGCATATGGTAACTGTGGAAGTGGGCATACGCCCAGGTGAAAAGCTGCATGAGACTATGATCACCGCCGAGGATTCCCGTCATACCATCGACATCGGGGCCTATTACGTCATCAAGCCTGAAACCTTTGCTTACCGTGGCCCGGAGGGGGGCCCGGTGCCCGAGGGATTCGCCTACAATTCCAACACCAACGAAGCATGGTTGAACGTGGACGAGTTACGGACTTCGCTGCGGGAGCAGGGCTTTGCCGTTTGAGGAAGCTTACTTAACAGAGTAGTACCAGGAGTCGCCGTATGAGCGGCAAATACTTGCCCTACGGGCATCAGATGGTGGATGAGGCGGATATTCGGGCGGTGGAAGAAGTTTTGCGTTCCGATTGGCTGACCACGGGGCCGATGATAGAATGTTTTGAGGAAGCCGTCGCCCGTCGCGTGGGCGCGGCATACGGCGTAGCCGTATCCAGCGGCACGGCGGCTCTGCATTCGGCCATGTTTGCTTTGGGGGTCGGGCCAGGAGATGAGGTCATTGTGCCGCCTATGACCTTTGCCGCCACGGCCAATTGTGTGCTGTACCAGGGGGGAAGGCCCGTTTTTGCGGATATCGATGCGAAAACGCTGCTGATGGATCCAAATCGGGTGGAAGACGCCGTGACCTCTCGCACCCGGGCTGTCATTGCCGTGGACTATGCCGGGCAACCTTGCGAATGGGACGCGTTGCGCACGATAGCCGACAGGTACGGCCTGGCCCTGGTCGCGGATTCCTGTCATGCCTTGGGGGCCGCGCTGAACGGACGCAAGGTCGGCACACTGGCCGACATCACCTGTTTCAGTTTTCATCCCGTCAAACACATCACCACGGGGGAAGGCGGAATGGCCGTGACTTCCGATCTTGCTTTGGCCGATCGGATGCGCACATTCCGTAGCCACGGAATATCCTCGTCCGCGTCTCAACGGGAAAAGGCCGGGCAGTGGTTTTATGAAATGACCGACTTGGGGTTTAACTACCGCATGACGGATTTTCAGTGCGCGCTCGGCTTGTCTCAGCTTGACAAACTGGAGGGGGGGCTTGCCCGTCGTCGCGAACTGGCCTCAATATACGGCGCGTTTTTTGCCGACGCCGGTAATAGGGCTGAAGGAATGCCTCTGGTCATACGACCGGGCGTGGAACACGCCTGGCATCTTTATGTGATCCGACACCCCCGGCGCGACGCGATGTTCCGCACCCTGCGGGCACGGAACATCGGGGTGAACGTGCACTATGTGCCCGTTCACCTTCATCCTTATTATAGGGAAAAATTCGGAACGGGGTACGGGCTTTGCCCTCAGGCCGAGGCCGCATATGCCGAAATTCTGACTCTTCCGTTGTGGCCGGGGATGATGGACGCCGATGTGGAGCGGGTTGTTTCGCTGCTCTGAATATTCAGCCAATCATTTCCCATGACAGGGGGGTGCCGCTTCTTATATCGCACGTTGCCCGTTTGGTCGTTATCGTATCCAAATAACGCGGGGATAACCCATATCCCGGTCGGATGGAACGGATATTCCCTGTGTTGAAAGCTTCCCCGGTTTTTATATCTTTGACGGCGAACAGAGAGCGACGGAATACGACGCTGTCTTTCTGTTTTTCCGTCAGTTCATAGGAAACATTCCCCAAAGCCTTTTCCACTGTGCGGATATCACGGACCATAATTTTGAATTCATCCGGTTCCATGCTGAATGAGCCGTCCGGGCCGCCGTCCGCGCGCGCCAGGGTAAAGTGCTTTTCGATCATTGTTGCGCCGAGGCTTACAGCCGCCACGGCAACGGCGCTGCCCATAGTATGATCTGAAAGACCCGCCCGGCAGTGGAATGTTTGGGCCAGATGCGGAATGGTGCGCAGATTCGCTTCCTCCGGCGGGGCGGGATAGGCCGATGTGCATTTGAGAAGGGTCAAATCCCCCGCGCCGTTTTCGCGCAATGTCCGCACCGCCTCGTCGATTTCCGCGAGGCTGGCCATTCCGGTGGATACGATGACCGGCTTACCGGTGGAGGCAATTTTTTTTAGCAGGGGAATGTCCACGATTTCGAAACTCGCCACCTTATAGCAGGGCATTTTGATGCTTTCCAGAAAGTCTACGGAACTTGGATCGAAAGCGGTGGAAAAGCATTTCATATGCAAATCGTGGGCCAGGGCCATAAGGCGGGGCGTCCATTCCCACGGCGTCTGGGCTTCCTGGTACAGAGCATAGAGCGTGCGCCCCTCCCACAAGGTCCCCTTGATATGGAAGTATGGATTGTTGCAGGGAATGGTGATGGTGTCGGCGGTATAGGTTTGCAGCTTTACCGCCTGAGCGCCGGCATCCGCTGCCGCCCGGATAATAGATTCCGCACGTTCCACGGAGCCGTTATGGTTTGCGGAAAGTTCAGCCACCACAAAAACGCTATCAGGGAAGAAGGATTTCGTCATACTGTATTTCCTGTAATGGGGTATAGGCATATCTGGCATACGTGGGTATTCGGAATGCAGTAGAGAACCGTTGTTAAAAAACGGAGTGGTCTGAAAAATTATGCTCCGAAAGCTTCTCAGTTGACTTCGACTTGGAGGAAGAAGCTCTAGGAGGAAGTTCATCGAAAAGGGAAGAAACCACTTTTTTGTCCGAAGTCGCGGGTTGGCGGGGCGCGCAGCCAAGACCCGCTCCTGTCAGAACACCAACCGGAGTGTCCCACCCTTTTTCTTTAAGGAGCGGGAGAAAAGGTATTTTGTCCCGTGATCGGTGAAAGGAACCGCCCGAAGGTTGGGGATGATATGGTAAGACTCTGTTTAGTATACTTTCAACGTGGTCTGTAAAAAGTGATTCTACAGCATTGGAAAGCTTAGAATACGTAGTGCGCAGTGTTTCCTTTGTTTCATCAAAGTATACACTTTGTTGAAGTATAATGGCTCCAGTATCAAGGGTTTCATCTATATGGTGGATAGTGACGCCTTTGGGCGTATTTTCCAAAAAGCTCCACAAGTTCGGATCACTACCTCGATTCCAAGGAAGAAGCGATATATGCATATTAATAAGACCATTTTGAAATGCATGTATTATTGAAGGTGTAAGTATATAATGATATCGGTAGCTTATACAGAAATTAAAAAAATTGTTCTTTGAAAAATCAGAAGAAAGCCGCCCTTCTTCGCGATGCACGAAATGTCCTAAGGCTCGAAGTAAATTTTCGATGCGGGGACAGGTCGGACCTAAAAAAAGAATATTCATTGTCGGTCATTTTCCTCTATAAGCAAACTTAAAGAGGGTATCCATAACGCGTTCTGCTCCTCGTCCGTCTACCAGATGACGTAACGCTGCGGCATGCTCGGACCTCAATTCGGTATTTTCCAGAAGCGCTGTCAAAGCCGAAATGGAAAAATGCGGGGCGAAGTCATACTCATCCAGCCAATTACAGATACGCCGCTGATTTTCCGCAACTTCCACAGTAAGAAAGGGCACCCCCATGCGGCATAGCTCCCAACACGTGGAGCCTCCGGCGCTGACACACAGGTCGGTATCGGCCAGGAGGGAGGGCATATCGTCCACCCGGGGCAGTATTTCCAGACGGAAGGGGCCATGCCCCAAAAGGGTGTGGATTACTTTTTTCGGCGTGCTTCCCGCAATGACGCGCAGTATTTTATCCCGCATGGAGGGGACGTGGAGGACAGGGGCCAGGCGGGGCAGGACACCGGAAAAATCTCCTCCTCCCAGACTGAGAAGAAGGCCTTTTGCCCGACCCCCTGATGGAGGGGGGGCTTTAAATTCAGGGCGGAGCAACGCGTATTCAGGGCCGAGCAACTTCAGGCCGACGCTGCCTTGATAAGAGTATACTTCCGAGCCGGGATTTTGGTTGAGGAGAATATCGCAGTCATAACGCGGCAGGTGATGATAGTCGTCGATGACCAATAGGACACGCGCCTGCTTTCGAGCGGCGGACTGACTCAGCGGTGTGAAATGGTAACCATCCAGAATGACGGCGCAATCACGCGTGGGGCAGTGGATACGGCGAGCCATGTCTTCCAGTTGAGCAAGCAGGCAGGACACGTCTGCCTGAGGAGGGCATGGTTCTTCCCAGAACAGATAACCTTCCTCTTCCAGGCGGGGGCACAGCCACGGGATGGTGCAGTGCCCGCCCATAACAACGATCGCGCCCGCCTGTCGGGCGGCCGAGGCCAAGGTCAGGCAACGCATGATGTGGCCGCTTCCCATGCTTGGCGTGGCATCGGCACGTATGAGCAGAGGAAAAGAGTGTTGCTTGCTCAAGCGTCCAACCCCCGGTATCGGGCGACGATTTCCGCAAATTCCCAGTCGTCTTGAGTATCGATGTCCACGGCTTCGAGCGCTGAAACAGGCAACGCCCGTTTTTGAAGAGGCGCAAAACTGTGTCCTCCTTCGCTAAGAAACGCCGGAACGGAGAACCAGTACAGCAACCCCGCATCATGCCAGACGGGCGTAAAGTCCTGAGTGCGCATGGACACGCATTCCGGACGCAGATAACGTAATAGGCCGGAATCGTCCAGAGTCAGGCCCCGCTCTATAGGGTGGGAATAAGGCGTCACGGCCATGACGAGTTCCGTGCCCTCCTTTTGCGCGAGAGCGGCCGCTCTGTGCAACATGGCCGGCGTCACCAGGGCTGAGGTGCCGTACAGACAGCAGCACCAGGGGGGCAAGCTTCCGGTCTGGCATTGGAGCGTTTGTAACGCATGCCGTAGTACATCTGCTGTAGTGCTGTGGGCATCCGCCAGCTCCGGGGGGCGGGCAAACGGACGTTCTGCTCCTTCGGCCTGGGCCGCCGCCGCGATTTCCTCGTCATCCGTAGAAATGACGACGCGCTGAAACAGACCGGATGTGCAAGCCGCCCGCGTGGGCCACGCCACCATGGGGCGGCCGCAGAAAAGTCGGATATTTTTGCGGGGAACACGGGAGGAACCTCCGCGAGCGGTGATGACGGCAAGGGCGGGGGGGAGCATCAGTGGCGTTTCTCCATCAAAAACCATGTTACGTCGTCGGTGGGAAACAAAGGATCGCGGTGCCAGACAAAGCCATAATCCACAAGGCTCATATCGGGAAACGCGTCCATGAACTCTCCGGCAAAATCACGTTTGAACAAACGGTTTTCATGCCCCCTATACACTACGCCAAGAGGCGTTGGGTTGTAATATTCACACAGGCACACATAGCGAGAGGAAGCCGTATGGATTTTTTCATACACCAATGGAAGCATCTCGGGGTTAAGGTGAATGAGCACACCCCGGGTAAAGACAAAATCGTAACCTGTTTCAGTGCAATCAAACAACGATTGAAGAGTAACAGTCGCTCGCCCGGTATACTGGAGGTTGCGCCGGGCTTCTTCTGCGGCTTTGGCATTGATTTCCACACCGTGAAGGACGGCATCGGGCAGAAGCTGCCCCAGAGCGACCAGGTTGATGCCGATATTGCACCCCATTTCCAGCACACTTGTCGGTCGGGCGGCCATGCGGGCAAGTATGTGAGCCCAGAATGCTTGGGCTTTTCCGGCCGAAGAGGAAAGTGTGTTGCGGGTTATATAGTCATCTCCAAATTCTCCCGCCCAGAAAAGTTCCTGTTCTGTCCTTTTTTGCATAGTATCCTCAGAATGCAGGCGCGTACATCAAATCACGCCTTTGTCGGATATGGCTGGCGTCACGCATGAAAAATTTAAGATTGACATGACGATCCACAATGCTGTCAAACCAACTTTCAGTAGTACCGAGAGATTGGCAAAAATTTTTCTTTGGACATGTGCCTAGTTGATAATATTTGTCTTTTGTTGCCCGAATGATTTCTATTTTCGTTAATTTTCCTTCTCAAGCGACGTGGCAGACTATATTGAGCACACGTTGAATACTGAATTTGTAAAACTTGTATAGATATGAGACAGGTAAGACACACATTGTTTTTTCTGTCGTAACGGGGTATGTGGCCAGAATAAAAATGCATTTTGTATGGAATTATATTTATCCTGAATGAAAACAGAGTAAGTATTTGAAAGTAGGCCAGGCATTATATGGCCAATGTCGTATTACCAAGGGATGGAGGGCGTCAGAGTGCATTTTTTTTGCGTTTTCCTTACCTTCACGAGAATCAGCTTTTGACACTGCCGATTTGTCGGGCACGATCCGTATAGAAAAATTATATATATCCTATCAGTACATCTCAAGCAATCCGATGGGAGGGGTATGGAGCAGATAAATTGTGTGACTTGTTATAATTACGTGAAATTATTGTGATTTATATAAACTTTAAAAATGGATAGCAAATGGTTTAGGGTAAAAACACAATAAAAAAGGGAGAGCTATGAGATATAAAGGCGAGGATTCTTCTTTGGGAAAAGTTCGCCCAAATCGTTTTTCGGTTGACTTGGAGCAGGCTAAAGCTCGTGATATAGCGTGGTTTAAGGAACGCCAGTCTGAATTTTATAGTGTGCCGTGTCCGGCATGTGGCTCGGATGAAGAAATTGATCGCGTGATAAAAGATGGAGCAATTTTTCACAGATGCGCCGTTTGCGGTATGTTGTACCTTGCTCCGCGCCCTTCCAAAGAACATTATAAATGTTTTTTGCGGGAGTCTTCTGTTTCCCAGGTTTTCGATGCTCATATTTTTCCCGCCACGAGTGAAAGCCGTAGAGAGTGTATTTACAAACCGCGTTTGAAATTCATCCTTAATTTGCTGCGGAAACATGCTCCCGATTTTGTTTCGGCCGACGAGCATTATGTGGAAGTTGGGGCAGGGGCCGGAGCGTTTGCCGAATTAGTGAGAGACGAGAGCGTATTTGCCTCTGTAACAGTTATTGAACCTGGTCCTCGAAAAGCTGATGTATGTCGCAGCAAAGGACTGCGGACTATATCGTGCATGACTGAGGATACGATTCCTTTTGAGAGACAGGCGGGATTGGTGGCTGCGTTTGAATGTCTTGAGCATACGTCCGATCCGGAAGCTTTTATTCGGTCGACGAGTTGTTTCGTGCGGCAAGATGGAATATTGTGCATATCCTGTCCCAACGGGCGAGGATTGGATGTCGTGGAGTTACGTGAATATTCCACTACATTGGGTTGGACCCATCCCAATCTATTTACTCCAGAATCCATACGAATTTTTTTGGAAAGAATGGGATGGACGGTATTGGTCGTATGTACTCCTGGTATTCTGGATGTGGATTTGTTGCGGGAAGCTGCTGAAAAAAAGCGTTGCACTTTTGCGCCATACTCTTTTTGGGATCAGGTTATACGTGTTCAGTCCCCTCAATTGGATACCGCTTTCCAGGCTTTTGTTGCAGAACATTTATTGTCCAGCCATATGCTTGTTCTTGCCCGTAAAAATTGAGATTTTTGTTCCCCCCCCCCCCCATCTGAGAGAACACTATCCCGCCATAAGGAAAAATGCTCTACGCTAGGCATCTTCAATAGTTTAGCCTTTGGGAATCTCAGGCCCGGAATAAAATAGTGCTCCCCCAGGAAAGCCCTACGCCGAAACCGGACATAAGCACGGTGTCGTAGCTCTTTTCCAGACGGTTCAAAGCGAGCGGCAGCGAGGAGGAGACGCAGTTCCCCACATCGGACAGAGGAAAGGGCACCGCCGCATGGGGAAACGCCATCCTGCGTCCTATGGATTCGACAATAAAGCGCGAGGCTTGGTGCAGCAGAAGACAATTCACATCTTCCTCCCCCAAGTGGTTGAGTTCCAAGCATTGTCGGATTTGCCGGGGCACGGCCCGCATGGAAAAATCGTATATGTCGCGTCCACGCATTTCAAGGAGTCCGTCGGCGCGAATGCGCAGAGCATCCGCCCGGCTTCCATCTGTGGCAAAGCAGCTTCTGCCCAGTCGGTATGCGGGCGTATGGGAAAGTAGCGTGCAGGTCGCCGCGTCGCCGAAAAGAAGTTGGGTGTTCGCATCGTCGGGGGCGAGAATGGAAGAATATGGATCTGCCGTGAACAGCAAGCCCTGGCGCAGGCCGTTGACCTGCATGAAGGAACAGGCCACGCTCAGACCGTAAATATAGCCGGAACAGCCCAATCCGAGATCGAATGCCGCCGCCGATGGAGGAAGCTCCAGCGCGGCGTGCAATCGCGCGGAAATATGGGGCAGAGCGCGGCCGCCGTCGGGATTTTGCGTAATGACTATCAGGCAGTCGCAAGTCGACGCGTCGAGGGCATGGCGGGCGACCAAATCGGCGAACGCGGCTTCGCATAGGGAGAGCACGTTCTGAGTTTCACTCATGCGACGCAATTGCAGAAAGCCTATTTTGTTTTCTATAAATTCCGGAGCCTTGCCCCATCGTTTTCCCGCAGCGACATTATCCACCAATACGTGGCCCAGCGCGTGCCCTATACCTTCTATGCCCGGCATGGGAGCGGGAAAGGGTGATGTCTGCGTCCGGTCTTCCGTACGGTGAAGGGGCACGGGCTCTCTCGGCGTTATTGAGGAAGAGGGGAATTGCTGCATGTGACTAATCCATATTGTCGCAAAGTTTCCGCCAAGGGTGCCAGTATATTCATGGAGCATCCTATAATATCGCTGATGGAAAGCAAGTCTCTGGAGCCGTCCATGTAGGCAAGCGCATTAAGTAGAGTTTTGCTGTCAAAGGCTCTGTGCTCCATGTGGGATGAGAGCGTCGGATACAACCCGTATTTTCCCAGTTGAGGTTCTCCCGTGCATTGAATGGTATAGATTTTATTATTTTCAATGGCGCTGATGCAGGATTTTACCATTTCATACCCCCCCTGAAGCCCGGTGGGGGAAATGAGATTCATATTGTCCAGGGAGGTATGATATTCCGGGTAAGTATTGAATTTGGAACGACACAGGCACACATACGGAAGATCCACTCCGGGAGCGCAGTATTGCCGCTCGTCGCTGCCTCTGTCCAGAAAAGAGTATTTTGTGTAGGTGGGGACATTGAGCCGAAGATAATTGTCCGCGACGCGATCCGCCAGGGTTCCGCCGTTTCTTGATTCCACATAGGAATAGCCCCTATCGTCCCCGATGCAGGAAAGATTGAACCCCGCAATGACGTTTTGGCGCAGTTTTTTGAGGTGACGACTGAGGTATACCAAGGCCCCGATGGTTTCAGGGGCGAAGACTATGCGATAAGCATACCTGTGGGGAGTGTGAAGAAGCCACCGCGCGATATAAGCCAAAACGCACGGCCCCGACAGCTCGTTGTTGGCCAGGGAGGGATGGCAGATATAGGAAGTGAGCAGAATTTCTCCGGGCTCTTTTTTAGAGCTTGGCGGAATGACCCAGTCCCCATAGGTCAGGTTTCCCGGTTCCAGGGTGCTGTCGATGACACACTCATACTCGGTATCGCGGAGTTTTCTTCGTTGATTTTCCGACAGGCAGAAGCCCCAGCGGGGAGTATAGTACGAAGTTGCATAGGGGATGGCTTCCGGATGTTCCGGATCGGAATAAAGATGCTCCTGAAGACGCTCCAGGGGCAGGACGCAACGGGTGGGTACGGAATATCCCAACACATGCAGATTATTTTGTTGGAAATCGATAACTTTGGGACCGTTCACCTCACGCACATACGCGTCGCGGATGTTCCACTCGGCAGGCACCGTCCAGTCAAACGCCCGCGTGCCGCTGGGCACCTCGTGCATCCGTAGGGGCAGGTAGTCTGAAAGTATGCGGAGCGTCTCTCGCACGCCGTTTCCGGTCAGGCTTCGGCACAGCGGAAAAAGGCGTTGGGCAAGCGCGTATATCTCATCACCGGGGTAAGGCATACGAGTTTCCTGAATGGGACAAAGAGCGCGGGGGACTTGAAGAAAACGGCATCCCAGGAAAAGCTTTTCAATCCGCGGTGTCCGGTTTTTCCTGCAAATGGGCGAGAATGTCGTCGATGGTCAAAAGCTGGGTTGTATCGGATTCGTCATCCATAGTGACGGTAACGTTAAACGTTTCGTCAATGGTAAAATATAAATTCATAAGGTCCAACGAATCCAGACCGATTTTCGTCAATGGAACATCCGGAGCAATATCCGTATCCGCAACCAGATCAGGTTTAATTTTTCTGATGATTCCTGCGATGTCGTGCCGGGTAATGTCCATAAAGAAGGCTCCTTGCCGGTAAAAACGTGAGAAAGATGCGCCCTCCGCGGCGGCAGCTATATATCGTCAAGCGGCCGGGCGATTCTTCGGTAAACGATGAACCCCCGCAATTCTCCGTTCAGCCGTATGTCGACACGGATCATGGCGCCTCCCACTCTGTTGCGCAGCCGAACTTCCAGGGGGTATTCCTGTGGCGGAGAAAAATAAGGATGGCTCATTTCATATTGAGCCACAAGCCATTTCTCGCTTTGACCGGTAATGCGGATAGCCAAAGCTTTGCCAAGGGCAACGCTGGCGGCGAAAGGAAGCTGACCGGCATCGAGAACCAGCCGTATGTGTTCGGGAGCATATACGGCTTTGGTTATAAGGATTGCTTCATTATGGAACAGGCGTTCCGTGACTGTTTCATTTCCATTGCGGAAAGTGAGGAAGGCTTTGTGTTCTTTAAATTTTAGGCAAAACAGTGCTTCACCGACGGGCGTGTCTTCAGCTTCCGTAAGAGTCCATTCAATATTTTTGGTCAGAGGCCGAAAAAACGTCGCTGAAAGGAGTTCTGGTTGGAAATCATGCTCACTCAGAATTTGTCCGCACAATTCCAAAAGTTGCGTAGAGTGTATATAATTTCGAGAACTTAGAAAAGGTAGAATATGTTTTCCTTTAAACATTATGCTATCTCCTGTAAGGTCGAATCTCCGGTTCTTGATTAAGCCATATATAGGGGTCGCTTTGCATTAATGCAATGCAATGATTGTAAAATTCATAGATATCATATAGATAGAAAAAATTTTTACCACATAAAGATTGTTGATACAGAGAAAAATCCTTCCATATTTTCTGATTTTTGTCACGTTTAATGTTACATTCTCTGTAATATACATATAAGTAAAACGGTTCGAAAACGGTTTTTCCTCCGCGGACAACGGGATGCATGAATTCTTTGACGTAGCGATAAGGCACCCCGGCCATGAATTCGGCATGGTGCACCGTGGTGCAGGTAAAGCGGGGGTGTGCTCCCAAGCTGATCATTTTGGCGCGCCGTTCGATAAGACGGTCTTTGACGGAACGGGGGCCAAAGGCATGTCTGGGGACGGAAGCGCATATATCCCGGGCCGAAGCGCCGACGGCGGCGTATGAGAAGAAGGGATGAAAACTGCGCACGGCATCGTCGCGCGTGCGGACATATTCGGAGAACGCGCCCAGTTCGCTGGGGGTAGTTTGAAGTTCGAAAGGTTGGTCCGTATTGCACAGACTCAGGCTGCCGGTGGGAACAACCACAGTGCCGACGGTCAGATCGACGCGGCGGGCCAGCGCCTCGAACAGAGCGGCCGGCGCCTGTCTGGCATCCGGGGCGAACATGCCCAGATAACGCAAATCCGCCCGGACAAGCACCGTATCGCCCCGGTCCAGGTTCAACTGGTCTAGAGCCTTTTCAATATCATGACGGGTGTAGGCATTCATAGATAACGACCCCGTTTAACGAGAGGGCGCTGCGTTCGCGCGGCAGGCCAGCGTTGCGTCGCGTTTTTGGATAAGTCTTTCCAATGGCCGCAGGGTCAGGTAAGCGTTGTAGGCTTTGAGCACCCCCTCCAAGGACAGGCGAGTATTTCCCCTGGTGAAACTATGCAAGACTGTATTGCACCACTCCACATAATCGGGACGGATAATTTCTCCCAGCAGGCGCGCGTCAAGAGGCGGTACAGGATGGATGAGTTGGGCCTGTAAATTCAGCGTATTTTCATAATCAACCGAAATATGTTCAGCTTCAAGGTCCAGTCGCCTGGCTCGAAACAGCTCTTTTTGCCAGCGTCGGTTATGGCGGCGTTCGGAAGGCAATTGCAACATGCCCATTGCCGCCGTAACGTCAAGGAAGGGGCTCCAGGGTTGAAAACCATAGTGTTCGGGAATGACGAAAAGATAACGGAGCAGCATGAGTTTATTGCGTAACAGCTCCAGAATGCGATAGCTTTCGTATTCCCAAAAGCGTTTTTTTTCTTCAAAATAAATTTCAAACAGGTTGAAACCTTGGGGCAGAAGGCAGCTTTTTGCGTCGGCATTCAGGCCGTGGGTAAGAAAAAGCGTTTTAACATCCGAAGGGGAACGCAGGGGGGGTACCCGTACTTTGCCCGCGAATCCATCTCCGATAATACCGCTGAGAAAAGCCGTGGCTGTAGGTTCCGATAGGCGTATCTTATCATAAAATTCCATATGGTACATGCCGTGCGCGTGGGTAGCCGGGCCGAAAATATTGTCCCATTCGTCCAGGTGGGCATGATAATTCCCCAGGGGAACGTGGTCCCAGCGTATACCCAGGCGTTCGCATGCCGTACGGGCGTAAACTGTTTCAAAAGAGCGTTCCTGCCGGGAAGATATGCCGTACGTGAAGGCATGGGCCCGGCTCGGATCGGTTAAAAATAGATTCAACATGCGTGAGTCGTATCCGCCGCTGGTAGGAACGACGATGGTTCCCTCCTGCCGGTGTTCCCAGGCATGAACGGCATGTTCCATATATTGGACAAGAGCCCTTTCGTTTGTTGTACGTTCAAGCCAGGCGAGCGCGGGGTCCTCCAGATGGCCGATTATGGGACGACCTTCGCGGTCAAGGGCAAATGTTTCATTGGCGCCCAGAAACAAGACGTCGCGCACCGGGGTGTGGCGCAGCGCGCAGTATCCGCATTCCAGATAGGCGCGCAACCCCGACGGGCTCCAGTCAAACGCGTCGAAATCCACGACGTCCATAAGTTTCGCGGAATAGCGGCCGGTGACCCGGTTGTAAAATAAAGGGCGGAGCCCCAGCCAGTCCCCCTGCCAGAGAATAGGCGAATCTGTCATACGGCTACTTCTCCGCGTCCGCCCTTAAACCAAAAAGAAAATCCATGGGCGACATTTGTTCAAGTTGTTGATATTCGGGCGGTAGAAGCTCTGAAATTTTATCGGGCCAGTAGGTTTCCACCAAGAGATAGAGGGGGCGGTATCGGGTGAAGTCAAGTCCTTTCAGGACCGACAGTTCGTAGTGTTCCACATCAAGCGAAAAAAGATCGATGCGAGCTGGCGTGATTTCATCCAGAATGGAGGTCAGAGTTCGAGCGGGGACTTCTATGTCGTAGGTTTTTTCAATCCACCCTCGCTCCAATGCTTTGCTTATGGCTCTTTTTTCCCGTTCCGGATCATTATAGACGCCTTCGACAATAGACGTTAAGTTGCCGTATTTCATAGTAACCGTTTTCTGCGCATAATCGTCGGCAACCAGAGCGCAATGATAGACAGGAGTGGAAGGGCGAACGACGCGACACAAATTGGCCAGTTCGGGAATAGCTTCTATAAGAACGCCTTTCCAATGTTTTTGAGTTTCAAAGTAATAAGTGTTGGATTGAGTGTAGCCGTCATTGGCTCCAGCTTCAATAAAAAAACCGTTTTCATAATTCAAGTATTTGGTAAGCTTGATGTCCAGTTGATTGAGCGCCGGAGTCGGATTGGATGACATGAGGAAATTCAACATTGACATACGCCGTACTTTTTTCATTTTTTCCAGCATAATCGATTTATTAATCATGTTTCACCGTTCCTTTAGTTTTGTAGAGAACTGTCAATGATGGCTTTCAACATACGAGAAACGGTAATAATGTTTTCTGGAGTATGCATATCGCCTGCTTGACCATAAATATAGCCCTTGCCCGTCAGGGTCAACAATTCATTGAGTTTGTTCTGTACAGCGATTCTGGAGATTTTATGAGACAGAATGGAGTCTAAAGAAAGTTCTTTTGTGTAGGAAAAAATTCCGGGCAACGTGTTATACCATGCTTTTCCAAAAGTAAGAGCGCATTTTTCCGCCAACAAAGCTTCATATCCGGCGGTTCCCGTAATAGTGGCGACAAATCTTGATCCAAGAATGAGAGATTTAGTGTTGGTTTCAGGAGAAACCAAAAAGACGTTGGGCAGAGATTTTATTCGTTGGTAAAACCAGGGGCCTCTTTGATAAAATGTTTGATATGGATTTTCTTTGATAAGTATCTTCCAGGTGGAGGGGAGGAAGTCTCGTAAGCATTCCAGTGCCAATATTTGATCATTGTAACGGCCGCCCAAAGGTGAAGTCGTCATTTCCGGTTGGAGATGCAGAGGGAAATAAACAAAGTTTCCGTCAAGGTCGATATCTTGGTAGAGTTTGCTCTGACGTTGTAAAAACGATGATTGCAAGCTATTGAGATAGGCCGCATGGCACTTTTCCGTAAATTCGCTTTCCAGATGGATATGGGGAAAATTTTTTAATTCTTGAGAATTGCCGACGTGATGAAAAACAGGGGTGCTGATTTTTCTGTCCATATAATCCCAGTGAATATCTTGCAGTGTGGGTAGAATAAAAGGCTCATCCGGGGGGCAGATTGGGCGTATATCTTGAAAAATGCCAAAATCTTCCAAAGTGTAAGTATAGAAGAATCGTCCACGAAAAGAGCCTTGATAAGGAATGACGGTTCGAATTCCTAATGCCTGGGCCACCAAATACATTAAATAGTCTGAGCCCAGATGAAACATTCTTGAAAAAATGAGAACATCAATTTTATTATCAATAAGTATTTGACAAAATAATTCTACAAGTTGATTAAATATATCCGAGATATCAAAAATCGTTTTACATGCGTAGGCTTTCTGCGCATACGGTCGATAATTACGGAAATACATGCAGGAAAATTCATGTATGTGGTGGTATACCATATCATATATTTCTTTTGAATAACCTTTGTATGTATAGAATGGAAGATTTCCATAATCAAAACTGTGCACCTGAAAAGTGCACTGAGGGTTGGTGCCGACCCAGACTTTTATATTCATTTTATGATATGTTGAAAGCCGTTTTAAAATCGGTTGCCAGTTATCCGAAGATTCCCAAATGGCTAATGCGGGCATATCGGTCCCTTTATTGTACATTGTATGCTATCTGAAATAAAAAGCGATTCTTCGCCGCTTGGGGAAAATCCTCTATGGCTGGGAAGGCTGAAGCGACAGGGGAAGAAGCTCTTGAATGATGCCCACAAATCTTTGTGCTGCGTTGCTCATGGTATGTTCCGTCAGGCAACGGTGTCTGCCCGCTTCGGCTATGGTGGCGCGGCGTTCCTCGTGCGCGAGATAATACAGGATTTTTTCCATCAGTTGGGTCGGGTTCGTATATGTGTCGACTTCCTTCCCCGGTTCGAAATAGCGGCGCAGGCCCGGCAATTCCTCCGTCAGGAGCAGAGAGCCGCCGCCTGTGGCTTCAAACATGCGCATGTTGATGGTATCGCCGCCGCCAAGATCGATTTTTTTGCTGCCGTCCGGCATGATTATCCCGTGATTGGCCCGGTCGTCCACCACAATGCGCGCCCGGCGAAGGGCTTTATGCATGGCCATGCCGAACACGGGTTCGCGCAGGTAGGGGCGCATGGCGGGGGTCATCAGCGAGGAATGGCAGTTGAGGTGCAACGCGAGGCTGAATCCATGCGTCGTTGCGGCCCGCGCCAGACCGTCTAGAAGCGCAAGGCGTTTATCGTGTTGAAAGGGTGCTATGCTGCCGACAAAGCATACATCCGTGTCTTGAGGAATACCGACCACGGCATCGGCTATCCAGGGGGGCATGCCGGGATGAAACAAAATACCTTGGCGCGCGCCCATACGTTTCGCTGCTTCGAGCAGGCGCGGCAACCCGGATAAAATGGCATCATATCCCGTCCAGTCCGTGGAAAACGGCACGTCCGCTCCTTTCCAGCCCATGATCAGACGGGGGCGCCAGGGCAAGTCGCGGATAAAGCGGGCATCGAAACGCGTGGCGTCCGTCAGGTACAGAACGTCGGGTTTCCACGCCTCCACCCGGCGACGCAGCATTTCTTCTTCCCACTGGGCGGTCGGAAAACTCTGGCCGTGTTCTTTGGCCCACGCGCGTTGAAGCGGCCGGGCGCTGTGCACAAAAAATTCGGTGATGAAGCCGTTGCCGCGGATATAGGGAACCACCATATGAATGGCGCTGAAAGCGTCTTTCAGGAGTTCTTCGGCCTGTCGGGAAGCGCTTTGGAGGGACAGGCCCGGCCGCGCGCGGTAAAAGCTGTCAAGATAGGCCGGATAAAAGGCCGCCGCCTGCATAACGCGCAACGGGCGCGCCTCCTCCGACGGACCGACCTCATACGCCTTGGCGTCCGGAGTCGAGCCGGACTGTTTCGAAACGGAAAAGAGCGGAGAAAAGGGGGCGGCCATGCCGGAACCTCAGGCCGTTGCCGGTTTGCGGAACCAGATGCCGCTTTCGTCTATGGCATAGGCGTCCAATGCAATGCCCCGCCCCTCGAAAAATTCGGTGACGGCTTTTCGGCAGCCTTCCCAATGGCCGAAGTCGTCCACCTGGACATACGCCGCGGGGGCGAGGGCATCATACAGAGTGTCCAGAATGGTTTTGGTGGATGCGTACCAGTCGCCGTCCATGTGTAAAAAGGCGATGGGGCCGAACCGTTCCCTCCATACCGGCAGGGTGTCTTCAAAATAGCCTTTGACGGTGGTGACCAAAGGGCGCGTACCCAGGCGCTCACACAGGGTCAGCACACTGTTTTCAGGAGAGGCGCAGGTGCCTGTGCCCCAGCCGGAGTCCTCGGCGTGTCGGCCGTTGTGCATGTCGAACTCCGTGGCGGGCGGCATACCGTCGAAACTATCACACGAAAACAGGCGGCGCGAGGGGGCGAAGCGAGCGATGACGGCGGACAGCAGACCGCTGGAGCCGCCTCCGGCCACGCCGCATTCGACAAAATTGCCCAGGGGGCCTTTCTCGCACACTTCACGCGCGTGCGTGTACAGCGAATACAATCGCGGCAGGCCTACCATAGTGTATGGACGTATGACGTCGTACAGCGTTCTGAATTCTTCGTCCTGCGGGACCCCCACGTTTAAAGTCCGGCTGATTTCGTTCAGCAGGTCCTGCGCGGCCCGGTTGTCCGGAAAATAGCGCAATTCTTCTTTAAGGGCCTCACGGGCTGAGGCGGGATCGCCGTTTTTTAAAAAGGTTACGCCGCGTAGATAGTCGATACTTTCCACGGGGGTCTTCAAGCTTTTAGCCTTACACAGAAACGTGTGCGCTTTGGGGGCGTCATCCTGCTGCAGGGCTTCCGCAGCGAGTCGGCGCAATACCTTGACGGTCTGAAGGTTGGATGCCGTATCTCGGGCAGCAGAGGCATCGGACGGGGAGAAAGCAACATGGGTCGGCATGGCGTTGTCCTATCGGTGGCTTATTAGAATGCGGTACAGTTCTTGGTAACGACGGGCCTGGAGTGAAAGCGAGTAATGTTCCAGCGCTGTGGTCCTGCACGCGAGTCGGCGGGATGGCGTCCGGTCGGCCAGCGCCTGCAGCAGACAGTCGGCCAGAGCGCGTACATCGCGGGGCGGAGCCAGCCAGCCCGTTTTTCCGTGCTCGATGATTTCCGGCACGCCGCCCACGGCGAAAGAGACGGCGGGCGTTCCGCACGCGAGAGCTTCCAAAAGGACGTTGGGCAGATTGTCCTCCTGGGTGGGAAGCGCCACGGCATCGGCAGCGCTGTATGCCAGGGCCATGATTTCCGGTCGGTCGACGCGGCCCATCGCCTTGATGGAATAAGGCAAGCCCCGCAGCAGGTCCCCTCCGTCGCCAGTGATCAGCAAAACCAGGTTTCGGGCGAGGGCCTCCTCCCGTAGGAGGCCTAAGGCTTCCAGCAGAGAGGAAAAACCTTTGCGGCGGTTGAACACTCCGGCGGCGCTGAACATCAGGACCCGCGCGTCCGCGGCCAGGCCCAGAGCGTTGCGGGCGGCGGAGCGATCGTAAGGGCGGAAAACGTCAAGAGGCAGGCCGTTGGGTATATGGTGGACGGGAAAGCGGCCGAGCAGGGAACTTTTGCGGGCTTCTTCCGCCAGCCAGCGGCTGGGAGACACCACGGTGATGTCCAATTTGCGATAGGCATATTCTCGGCGTTTCCAAGTCTGCCAGGCGAGGTCGCGCTCGCGGTGCGATCCGAGTTGCGGGCAAGCGCCGCACTGTGTCAGATATTTGTCGCAGCCGTCCGCATAATGGCAGCCTCCGGTAAACGGATTCATATCGTGCAGGGTCCACACGATTTTTTTGCCGACCAGGAACTCCGTATTGCCCGGCACATCGATGAAGCCCGCCACCCAGTGCAGGTGGAAAATATCGCTTTCCGCCAACAGGGGCGCGTTATGCAGGCGAAGCGCCGCTTCGCTGTCGGAAAAGGATTCGCTGCCCGCCGGGCGTTGTGGATAGTCCCCCAGAATACGGGCCTGGCGTCTGCGATCCCGTGGGGCCGAAGCCAGCAGCGCCCCGCCTTTCCCGTCGGGCAGTACCCGATCGTCGGGCGGGGGGGGCAGTACATATACC